>NZ_NPOR01000024.1:0-155108 GCF_003688325.1 Bifidobacterium sp. wkB338 | reverse complement strand
CGTATCAGTGGTGCTGTCGGGATCGCGTACGCGCACAGGGACAAGACTCCTGGCGTTACTATTAAATTGCCCCGTGGGGATGCTGTCGTTGCCGAGCTGGCCAAACCCGTTGTGTCCCCATGCGTATGCGTATCCGTCGCTTCCTACGGCCAACGAATAATTGTATCCGGCGCTGACTTGTGTGACTTTCAGTCCTTTGCTCGTATCAGTGGTGCTGTCGGGATCGCGTACGCGCACAGGGACAAGACTCCTGGCGTTACTATTAAATTGCCCCGTGGGGATGCTGTCGTTGCCGAGCTGGCCAAACCCGTTGTGTCCCCATGCGTATGCGTATCCGTCGCTTCCTACGGCCAACGAATAATTGTATCCGGCGCTGACTTGTGTGACTTTCAGTCCTTTGCTCGTATCAGTGGTGCTGTCGGGATCGCGTACGCGCACAGGGACAAGACTCCTGGCGTTACTATTAAATTGCCCCGTGGGGATGCTGTCGTTGCCGAGCTGGCCAAACCCGTTGTGTCCCCATGCGTATGCGTATCCGTCGCTTCCTACGGCCAACGAATAATTGTATCCGGCGCTGACTTGTGTGACTTTCAGTCCTTTGCTCGTATCAGTGGTGCTGTCGGGATCGCGTACGCGCACAGGGACAAGACTCCTGGCGTTACTATTAAATTGCCCCGTGGGGATGCTGTCGTTGCCGAGCTGGCCAAACCCGTTGTGTCCCCATGCGTATGCGTATCCGTCGCTTCCTACGGCCAACGAATAATTGTATCCGGCGCTGACTTGTGTGACTTTCAGTCCTTTGCTCGTATCAGTGGTGCTGTCGGGATCGCGTACGCGCACAGGGACAAGACTCCTGGCGTTACTATTAAATTGCCCCGTGGGGATGCTGTCGTTGCCGAGCTGGCCAAACCCGTTGTGTCCCCATGCGTATGCGTATCCGTCGCTTCCTACGGCCAACGAATAATTGTATCCGGCGCTGACTTGTGTGACTTTCAGTCCTTTGCTCGTATCAGTGGTGCTGTCGGGATCGCGTACGCGCACAGGGACAAGACTCCTGGCGTTACTATTAAATTGCCCCGTGGGGATGCTGTCGTTGCCGAGCTGGCCAAACCCGTTGTGTCCCCATGCGTATGCGTATCCGTCGCTTCCTACGGCCAACGAATAATTGTATCCGGCGCTGACTTGTGTGACTTTCAGTCCTTTGCTCGTATCAGTGGTGCTGTCGGGATCGCGTACGCGCACAGGGACAAGACTCCTGGCGTTACTATTAAATTGCCCCGTGGGGATGCTGTCGTTGCCGAGCTGGCCAGAGTCGTTGTGTCCCCATGCGTATGCGTATCCGTCGCTGCCCAGGGCCAGAGAATGCTGTCCTCCGGCGCTGACCTGCACGTAGGTGAAGTCCTCAGGCGCGCCTGCAGGCTTCTTCACTATGACCGGTGTAGTCCGTTGAGTGGTTGTCCCGTCGCCGAGCTGGCCATACGTGTTGTCTCCCCAGGCGTAGGCGTTTCCGTCGCTGCCTACAGCCAAGGAAAAACCAGTGTTATAGTCTTTTCCGCCGCTGGTCTGGTTGAATTTGATGCCGTTGGTGTTGGTTGGCGGAGTGATGGTGGTTTTCTGTCCGCCCAGCTGGCTGCCCTTGTTGGGGGTGATGCTCCACGTGTCGCTGGCGCTTTTGCTTGTCCAGTGGGCGGTGAGGGTGAGGTTGTCGGTGACCGGTTTGCTGAAGTCGTAGGCGACTTCACCGATGAACCATCCGTCGAACTGGTAGCCTTCGCACGTCGGATCGGTCGTAGGCCGTTGGACCCTGCCGTATGGGTAGGGGATATTCTGGTCCCCGGGTTTGGGGTCTCCTCCGTCTGTCTTGAAGCTGACTGTGTGGCTGGCTTCTGTGTTCGCATCTCGTGTCAGTGGCTGGTCGATGGTGTAACCGAGGCTTCTGGTGAAGGGGTGGCCGTCCTGTCTGCCGGTGATAAGGACGGCGGCTAGACCGGGCTTGTGTGCGTTCGCCTTTGTCTGCCAGACGCCGCCTGTTTTCTTGAGCATCAGTGCCTGGCCGTCCATGCTGGCTGCTTCGAGGGTTGGGGCAACATTGGTGTCGATCCTGACCGGCCGGCCTGCCTGGCCCTGCCCGTCCAAGCTCCACCCGTATAGGTCGCCTTGCCTGCTGATGGCGGTGATCCTGCTGCCGGCTTCGACGGCCTGCACGTACTGCCGGCTCCCGTCGTCCGCGCGCTTGGGCGTCTGGCTGGGCTGCCAGGCCCAGGCGCGGCCGTCCGTGCCGGTGATGATGGCCTGGTCCTCGTTGGCGGCGATCCTGCTGGCCTGCGCGCCGCCGGGCAGGCTGACCGGGGTCATGCTGGCCATGCCGCCCGACAGGTACCAGGCCTGCCCGTCCGCATCCAGGAGGAGGAACCCCTGGCTGAGGGCCTGGGCTTGGACGATGCGCATGCCCGGGTCCTGCTTGACGCGTTCGGGCTTGGAGTTTCCAGTGGCCGCATTCCATGTCCAGGCTTGTCCGTCCGCGTCCAGGATGAGAGCCTGGCTGGCGGAGGTGGCGGCGGTGACGGCCTGTGCCTGTCCGGGCAGGCTGAGTGTGGCTTGCTCTGTCGGTTTTGTGTTCTGGTTGCCGGTCTGGCTGGTCTGATAGGTGTGGACCTGTCCCTGCTGGTCCACTGCGAGCAGGAGGTTGTCGTTGATGCTGATGCTGGTGAATTGGGTGTTCCGGCTGGTGTCGAGGATGGTGGGCTTTGGCTGTCGGCTGGTCCAGGTGTAGATGTGCTGGTCGGATCCAAGAGCCGCCTGCCGGCGGCTTCCTGCTGTGGCCTGCAGGTAGTGGAGCCCGTCGGGAGCCTGGGCAGGGAAGGGAACCTGCTTTGGCGTGCTGTCTTGTGTCCAGGTGTAGATGCGCCCGTCGCCGGTCAGGCCGACAAGCTGGCCGTCTGCTGCTCGGACGCTGACGTAGTAGGGCTCCTGCAGGCTGGGCGGGCTGATGGTCAGCCTTGCGCCGGAGGCGGGCCCGTGGTCCGGGTTCAGCGTCCAGTCCGTTATCTTCGTCCATTGGGCTTTCAGGGTGGTGTCCTTAAGGATGGGGGCCTGGAAGTCGAAAGGCTGTCCGTCAAGCGTCCACCCGTCGAACCGGAATCCGGGTCGCTGAGGATTCTGCTGCGGGGGAGCGGCGAGAGTCCCGGTTTTCACAGTCGTTTGGGTGGGTTTGCTGCCGTCGGCCGGGTCGAAGCGTACTGTGTGTGTGGCTTGATTGTCTGTCTTATTGGATGGCTTGGTTGGAGCGGGGTCTGTGTTTTCAGGCGTTCCCGTCGTCGATGACGGGGTGCCGGGCTTGGATGATGCTGGGCTGAATGGTGTGGCGGCTTGTATTGGCGATGGCGAGGGCAGTGGAGTGCCTGGTGCGCTGCTGTGGAGGGTGCCGGGGGTTTGCTCAGCTACGCGAGGGGTCTGACGACCCCCCCCCCCCGGTGAGGATGGGAGCGTCCGCCTGGGCGGATGCGACGCCCAGGCCTGCCAGCAGGCCCAGCAGGATGGTCGTCATCGCCAAGGTGCGACGCAGACGGGAAACCAGATGCATGAAACCAAAACCCCTTCACCAAACACCAAACGGAGCCAACACCGCATGCCTATTCAACGTTCTGCCTGCCAGCGCCCACCCTGCATCAAATCGCAGGAGCCGATGGCGGAAGCCAGCCGTCTTCTCAACATCCCCCGCCTTTCACCCTACCACGCAGTCCGCAAACAACACACGAGATGCAAATGCACGGCGGTGGGTCTGCGCAACAACTCCTCCCATCTTGCCTGCCGGATAGAATGGACAGACAACACGTCACGGCCGCTGATCGGCCGATAAGGAGCATGCCTATATGACCGGAAACGTCACCGACACCGTCATCACCCTCAACAACGGGGTCAGCATCCCCCAGCTGGGGCTTGGGGTCTTCCAAACACCCGACGGCGAGGCCACCAGCCAGGCCGTCACCTGGGCCCTGCAGGCGGGCTATCGCCACATCGACACCGCCATGATCTACGGCAACGAGCAGTCAGTGGGGGAGGGTCTGCGCCGCTCTGGAGTTGACCGGCGGGATGTCTTTCTGACCACCAAGCTTTGGAATGATGACATCCGTGCGGGACGCACCAAAGAGGCTTTCAAAGAGAGCCTGGACCGGCTGGGTGTGGACTACCTGGACCTCTACCTGATCCACTGGCCCGCCAAGGGCTGGCAGCAGGCTTGGGAGGACATGGAGGAGCTCTACACCCAACGGCGGGTGCGAGCCATCGGTGTCTGCAATTTTCAAAAACACCACCTTGACGAACTGCACACCATCAGTGGCACCAAGCCGGCGGTCGACCAGATCGAGTCCTCGCCCCAGTTCGTCAACGACGACCTGATCGATTACTGCCATGGCACCCTGCGCGTGGATGTGGAGGCCTACAGCCCCCTGGGCGGCACCGGCGGCAACCTGCTGGCCGACCCCAGGCTCAAGGCCATGGCCGAGCGCTATGACCGCTCCCCGGCACAGATCGTGCTGCGCTGGCACCTGCAGCGCGGGGTCATCGTCATCCCCAAGTCCACCCACAAGGAGCGGATCGAGCAGAACGCGCAGGTCTTCGACTTCGAGCTGAGCGATGAGGACATGAAGGCCATCACCGCCATGAACAGGGACGAGCGCACCGGCGGGGATCCCGACAACTTCGACTTCTGAGTGATGGTGGTACAGGAGGAGACCCGACCTTGAAGGCGGGGCCTCCTCCCGGGACCCGGCAGAAGCCCCAACCCTTCCACCTGGCCTGATTCCTATGGTAAAGGATTTGTGAGGATTCAGCTAATCGTTATTCCCACTGATGGCTTCGTCGTCGGACTCCTGCTCCTGGGGCGAACCTGAAATGTCTCGGTGGATGGACTGCATCTGCACCTCGATGTTCTGCAGGGAGCGGGCGCAGTCCAGCAGGGTCTGCGAATGTTCGGCCAGGCGGGCGTCTGGCAGGTCGGACTTGTAACGCAGCTGGTGTTCCAGGGAGGCCCAGTAGTCCATGGCAATGGTGCGGAACTGCACTTCGACCGGCGTGTAGTGGGGGCCCGAGGTCAGAAAGACCGGCACGGCGTAGATGACGTGCAGGCTGCGGTAGCCGTTCATCTTAGGGTTGCGGATGTAGTCCTTGACCCTCAGCACCTGGATGTCCGACTGGTCGGAGAGGTAGCGGGAGACCGAGTAGACGTCGTCCCGGTAGTTGCAGATGACGCGCACGCCGGCTACGTCGAAGATGTGATCGCGCACCGAGGGGATGGTGACGGGCAGGTTCTTGCGGTGCAGCTTGCCGATCAGGGAGTCCACGCTCTTGAGCCGGCGCTCCATGTGATGGATGGGGTTATGACTGAACCGGACCTGGAATTCCGTGTCCAGCACGTCCAGTTTGGTCGAAATCTCGTACATGGCCCCCTCGTAGGTCTGCATGAGATTGACGAATTCCGTTATCTCGTCGATGTCCAGCTTGGGACGGTCCTTTTCGTCCAAGTCTGACAGTCGCTGCTTCATTTCGGATGCGCTCATGGCACTGTTACGGTCGAGTATCACATGAACCTCCCATGCCGCCGTTCGTAACCAAGACTCATGGTACGCACAGGCCCCGATGGCCGCGGGACCCGACCTGCGCATACAATCATGGCTTATGGAAGCAGGCGAGGGCATGAGCGTTACTGCTCAGCGTAAGGACAGCAGGGGCGTCTACTATGTACGGACCCTGGGCTGCCAGATGAACGAGCACGATTCCGAGCGGATCGCTGGGGTGCTCCGGGACCAGGGCTACCAGCAGGCTACGCCCGAGCAGGTTCGCGCGCGCGAGGTGGATGTGATGGTGCTCAACACTTGCGCCGTACGCGACAACGCCACCCAGCGCATGTACGGGACCATCGGACGCTGGCACAGGTTCAAGCAGCACAAGCCCGACACGCGCATCGCCGTGGGCGGCTGCATGGCCCAGAAGGACCGGGAGCGGATCGTAAAGGCGGCGCCCTGGGTGGATGCGGTCTTTGGCACGAGGGACATTGGCTCGTTGCCCGGCTTGCTGGACAAGGCTCGCAGGGACGGGCGACCCCAGGTGGGGGTTTCGGAGGAGTTGCGGGATCTGCCCGGGAGGCTGCCGGCGGTCAGATCCTCGCGATCGCAGGCCTGGGTGTCCATATCGGTCGGCTGCAACAACACCTGCACCTTCTGCATCGTGCCCTCCGTGCGCGGGCGGGAGCGGGACCGGTCCATGGACGACATTCTGCAGGAGGTTGAGGACTGCGTGCGATCCGGGGCCCGCCAGGTGACTCTGCTGGGGCAGAACGTAAACTCCTACGGCTGGTCCACGGGGGATCGCTACGCCTTCGCCCGGCTTCTGCGCGCCTGCGGCCAGGTGCCTGGGTTGGAGCGGATCCGCTTCACTTCGCCCCACCCTGCGGCCTTCACCGACGATGTGATCGCGGCCATGGCCGAGACGCCCACGGTCATGCACCAGCTGCACATGCCCCTGCAGTCGGGCTCCGACCGGATTCTGCGGGCCATGCGGCGCTCCTACCGGTCCCAGCGCTTTTTGGACATACTTGACAAGGTGCGGGCTGCCATGCCCGATGCCCTGATCACTACCGACATCATCGTAGGTTTCCCCGGAGAGACCGAGGAGGACTTCCAGGCCACCATGGATGTGGTGCGCCGGGCGCGCTTCTCGTCGGCTTTTATCTTTGAGTATTCGCCTCGTCCGGGCACGCCGGCCGCACGCATGCCCCAGCTGCCCAAGGCCGTGGTCCAGGACCGGTTCGAGCGGCTGCAGGCCCTGCAGGAGTCCATCACCATGGAGCACATGCAGGCCTTCCTGGGCAGGCAGGTGGAGGTACTGATCGGTGACGGACACGGCCGGCATGACGGCAGCACCCATCGGGTGACCGGGCATGAGCGCACCGGCGTGCTGGTCCACGTCGGCGTGCCCAAGGGGATGCCTGCGCCAAAGCCCGGGGACCTCGTGACCTGCACCGTCACTCAGGCCGGACCCCACTATCTGATTGCTGACCCGGATCCCCAGGCGGGGCAGGTCTATGACATCCGCTGAACCCCGCATCGTCTCCATTGTGGGTCCCACAGCCTCGGGCAAGACCGCCCTGGGCGTGGCCCTGGCACAGGCTCTTGAGGAGCGCGGGCAGGAGGCACATATCGTCAATGCCGACGCCTACCAGATGTACCGTGGGATGGATGTGGGCACGGCCAAACCTTCGGCGCAGGAGCGGCAGGCGGTGGTCCACCACTTGATCGACATCATCGAGCCGGAGGAGGCCATGAGCGTGGCCCGCTTCCAGGCCATGGCCCGGTCCCTGATAGCCGACCTGCGGGCGAAGGAAATCAGACCCATTCTGGTCGGTGGCTCCGGGCTCTATACCCGGGCTGTCATCGACGATCTGTCCTTCCCCGGCACCGACCCGGCGGTCAGGGCCAGGCTGGAGGAGCGGGCTCAGGAGGAAGGCCCGGGGTTGCTCTTCCGTGAGCTGCAGGAGCGGGACCCGGAGGCTGCTGACCGGATGGATCCTCGGAATGTGCGGCGGACCGTGCGGGCTCTGGAGGTCATGGAGATTACCGGACGGCCATATTCGGCCAGCCTGCCACGATACCGCTACCTGTTGCCCGCCCTGCAGCTGGGACTGGACCTGCCCCGGGAGGAGCTGGACCGCAGAATCGACCAGCGCACCCAGGCCATGCACGACCAGGGGCTAGTCGATGAGGTGAGCAGGCTGCGAAACCGCCTGGGGACTACGGCCTCACGCGCCCTGGGCTATCAGCAGATTCTGGACTACCTGGACGGCCGCACCGATCTGGATTCCGCCTTCGAGCTGATAGTGCAGAAGACCAAGCGCCTGGCCCGCAAGCAGATGGGCTGGTTCGGTCGGGACCCACGCATCCACTGGCTGAACGCCCTGACCCCGGACCTGGTCCAGCAGGCCCTGGACCTGGTAGATCAGGCCGACCAAGGCTGCTTCGACCAGGCGGACGCCCAGGCCGATCAGTCGGACCAGGGGAGGGTGACCAGACACCATCTGGGCGCGCTTTGACTTCAAGTACTTGAAGTTCCTAGGCTGGACGGGTATGACCACCATCACGCAGCCCCAGGCTGAAACCCAGACCGACCAAACCCAGGCCGACCAGGAATCTGGGTCCTGGTACACCATCCGCCAGGCCTCGATCATGTCAGGGATGCCGGAGACCACCCTGCGCTACTACGAGACCATCGGCATCATTCCGCCCATCGCCAGGGACCCCTCAAGCGGACACCGCTGCTACAACCAGAAGGATCTTGACCTGCTGGAGACCATATCCTGCCTGAGCGCTACGGGCATGTCCCTGGAGCACATGCGGGAGTATCTGGGCAACCGTGCGGGAGGAGCCGAGGCCGCCGGACGGCAGATCGAGCTCCTGGCCGAGCAGGAGCGGCGGCTGGATCAGCGGATGGCAGATTTGCGGGCAAGGAAGCGGTATGTGCAGCTCAAAATACAATACTGGGGGCACGTCCGAGACCACGACCAGGCCGGTGCGACAGAACTGATCAATCAGAGCGCCCAGATCATCGAGGCCGCCAAGCGCAGCGGCAACGAGCGGCTGCCAGGCTGAGGCTGCCGACACCGTTGGGTGGCTGGTTCCGATCAGTGGGCTGGGCCCTGGTCCCGATTAGTGGGCTGGGCCCTGGTCCCATCCTGCGATCAGAAATATTCTGGTTGGGTTGACCGGGCGGACCATGCTCGCGATCAGGGCCTGCAGGTCATCGGTGTTGCCCCGGAGCGCTCGTTGGATGGCCCGGCGGTGGGCGGTCGGATCAGCTTGGCCCCAGTCCAGGTCCCAGCCGGCATCGTGGGACAGGCGCGAGAGGAAGATGCGCAGGGTCATGCCGTCGCAGTCGGCGAAGGAATGCAGGTAGGAGAGCTCGTCGTAGTAGTGGGCCAGGCGGTCCACGAAGACCGGACGGTCCAGGCTGGCCAGATTGTGTTCAGCAGCCAGCTCCTGGCCGATGGCCGCTGCTCCCTGCTCCAGCATAGCCGCCGGATACAGGCTGGCATCGTCGTTTGGTTGAGGCCGGCGCAGCGCTCGCTCCTCTGGCAGGCCGGGCAGCAGCCGACGGTGGATGGCTCGCAGTTCTTCAAGATCGCCCTCGGTCGCCCAAGGCTGCTGACAGACCAGGGTGGTCCGCAGAAAAAGGGCATCCGTCAGGGCATCCGCCTTGGCCTCCAAGCGCCGGGCCTGGTCGACCAGCGCTTCGGCCTGCTTCCTGCCCGCCATAAAGTCGCTGGCCGCCTGTAGGGCCGAAGAACTGGGTTGACGGTCATCCAGAAGCAGGTTGCGCAGGGCGAAGGCCACGGCGCTCTGACGTTCGGCTGGTGTCATGCCAACGATGCTAGCCCTGGCGGTCCCCCGTCTGAAAGAGTTGTGCACACTGACCCGGCGGGCCCGATGCGGACCGGGGTTCTGGGTAGGCTGAAAGGGTTATGACACGTAAGCAGCGAGCAGACGCAAGCGGTCGCGGCCGGACCGCATCCAAGGACAGCCAAGATCCTGAACCCTTCTGGCACAAGGCCTTGCTGGCCCTGCCCCGGGGCTTGGGATCCCTGGTGCGTGCCGTGGCCGGCAAGAACGGCGACAACTCCGCCTACCGCAAGGATGGGCTCTGCTTCGTGCTGGTCATTCTGGCCGTGCTCTTCTGTGCCAGCGAATGGTTCCGCGTGAATGGCTTCCTGGGACGGGGACTGCATGCTCTGGCTGCGGGCGTTCTGGGACTCTGCAGCATCATCCTGCCGGTGGTCCTGCTTTTCGCGGCCTTCCGTTTGGTCTGCTACACCGGGCGCGAGGCTGGCAACCTGCCTGTGGTGGGAGGCCTCATGGTGGTGCTCTGGTCGGTCTGTTCCATTCTGGACGTGCTCATGGCATCGGATTATCGCGGCTTCGACATGAAGACCATAAGCGACTCAGGCGGCCTTCTGGGGTTCTTCCTGGGTTCGCCCCTGGCCTGGGGGCTTTCCAAGGTCTTCGCCGTCATCATCTTCGTCCTCGTGGCCATTTTCGGCCTCTTCATCACCTTTAGATTCCATATGAGCGACCTCATGGCCTGGCTGCGCGGGAAGAGGACCCGTGCCTCCAGCCCGGCTTCGGCTCAGACCGCTCCCAACGAGGTCAGGCTGGGGGACGACACCCTGCCACTAGCGCCTGGCGTGCCCACTCACCAGGAGTCGGATCAGGAGGATGACCAGGATTCCCGCAAGGGCGGGGTGGCCGGTTGGTTCGATCGACTGCTGCATGGCCGTATCGGCAAGGACACGGACACCCATCTGGAGCGTTACGAGGCTGACGAGCCTTTCTCCCAGGCGGCCTCGCTGGAGGGGGCTGACCAGGGTGATCAGTCGGCGCAGGATGCTGAATCTGACCAGGTGTCCATGCAGAACATGCCCGCGGTGGAGGCACCGGCCACCGCCGCCCTCTTGGATGCCAGGGAGCAAGGGCATCCCAAGGTGGATCCGGCTGCCTTATCCGGCGTGGGGGCCTCGGACCCCTGGGCCGCTGCCGCTGCCGCAGCCGACACTGTGCAGATGGATGCCCAGCCGGCTCCGGGAGCGGGGAATCAGCCGGCCGGAGCCCAGGGTGCAGGAGCCCAGGCTGTCGGCGCGTCAAGTTCCTCCGATGACCGCCAGGTGGACGAGAGTCGACCCTACGTGCTGCCCAGCACGGACCTCCTGGTCAAGGGCAAGCCACACGCGGTCAGGACTTCGGCCAACGATGCGGTCATCAAGGCCCTGCAATCAACCTTCCAGCAGTTCGACGTGGACGCCAAGGTGGTGGGCTTCCTGCGCGGTCCCTCGGTCACCCAGTACGAGGTGGAGTTGGGCCCGGGCGTCAAGGTGGAGAAGGTCACCAACCTTCAGCGCAACATCGCTTACGCGGTGGCCAGCTCGGACGTGCGCATCCTCTCGCCTATTCCTGGCAAGTCGGCCATCGGCATCGAAATTCCCAACGTGGACCGCGAGATCGTCCACCTTGGTGATGTGCTGCGCTCCGACAAGGCCCAGCAGGACGACAACCCCATGATGACCGCTGTGGGCAAGGACGTGGAGGGCCACTATGTGACCGCCGACTTGACCAAGATGCCTCACCTGCTGGTGGCCGGTGCTACGGGTTCGGGCAAGTCAAGCTTCATCAACTCCATGCTGGTTTCGCTGATCATGCGGGCCACGCCGGAGCAGGTCCGTCTGATCATGGTGGACCCCAAGCGCGTGGAGCTGAGCGCCTACGCCGGCATTCCCCACCTGCTCACGCCCATCATCACCGAGCCCAAGAAGGCCGCCCAGGCCCTGGAGTGGGTGGTCAAGGAGATGGATGCCCGCTACGACGACCTGCAGTTCTTCGGATTCCGGCACATCAAGGACTTCAACAAGGCCGTGCGCGAGGGCAAGGTCCACGCCCCGGCCGGTTCCAATCGCAAAGTAGCCCCTTATCCCTACCTGGTCGTGGTCGTCGACGAGATGGCTGATCTGATGATGGTGGCCAAGAACGATGTGGAAAGCTCCATTCAGCGGATCACCCAGCTGGCGCGTGCCGCCGGCGTCCACCTGGTCCTGGCCACCCAGCGGCCTTCAGTGGATGTGGTCACCGGCCTGATCAAGGCCAACATTCCCTCCAGGCTAGCTTTCGCCACATCTTCCTCCACGGATTCCCGAGTCATTCTGGATGCCACTGGCGCTGAAACCCTGATCGGCCAGGGCGATGCCCTCTTCTTGCCCATGGGCCAGGCCAAGCCCACCCGTGTCCAAGGAGCCTGGGTTTCTGAGTCCGAGATTCGCAAGGCGGTGGATTATGTGCGCACCCAGCGCAAGCCCCACTACCGCGAGGACATTGAGCAGATGGCCGACAAGGCCGACCACAAGAATGAGATCCAGGAGGAGATCGGCGACGACATGGACGAACTGCTCCAGGCGGCCGAGCTGGTGGTGACGACACAGTTCGGATCCACCTCCATGCTCCAGCGCAAGCTGCGTGTGGGCTTCGCCAGGGCAGGGAGGCTGATGGACCTGCTGGAGTCGAGGGGAATCGTAGGGCCATCGGAGGGTTCCAAGGCCCGCGAGGTGCTCATTCAGCCGCCGCAGCTGCAGCAGGCTCTGGCCTTCATCCGCGGTGACGCCACCTCCATGGATCCCGCCCCGGATGAGCAAGCGCAGGGCTGAACATTGGTCCAAAAAGCTAGGCCTGGTCTACCGTTATGATGAAACTGCCGCCCGGCAAGTATTGTTGGACGGCCCGAGCGCACCAGTATCGCGTATAAGGAGTGGCAATGCAGGAGCATGCCGAGTCAGAGACCGGTCGTGAGAGGCGCAGGCTTCTCGAAGGATGGAATTCACCCCCAAATCTGGTCACCTACACCCGTATCCTCCTGGTCCTGATCTTCATCGCCCTGGATCTGATGGCTGGTCCCTGGGGGGAGCGCAGGCCTGGTATGCGGTGGACCGCCGCAGTGCTCTTCATCCTCGCCGCCTCGACCGACAAGCTGGACGGGTGGCTGGCCCGCCGGTACAATCAAGTGACCGAGCTGGGTAAGCTCATGGATCCCATCGCCGACAAGTTGCTGATCTGTTCGGCGCTAGTTGTGGCATCCGTCTTCGGCGAACTCTGGTGGTGGGTCACCCTGCTCTTCCTGGTGCGGGAGCTGGGCATTACCCTGCTGCGGGTTCTGGTCATCAATAGGCAGGGACGGGTCATCGCCGCTTCCCAGGCTGGCAAATACAAGACCTTGTTTGAATGTATCGGTCTGGGCATGCTCATGGTGCCCCTGTCGCCGGTCTGGCCCTGGTACCTGGTGACCACCCGCGTGGTAATTCTGGTGGCCCTGGCCCTCTGCCTCTATTCAGGAGCGGAATACGTGATAGGGATGCGGCGATGATTGGCAAGAGCATGCAGGGCCGCTGCGATGACCTGGCTGGAAGGATTATCGACACCTGCCGTGATTCGGGCCTGTTGCTGGCCGCTGCCGAATCGCTGACCGGGGGGCTGCTGGCCGATGCTTTCGTCAGGATCCCCGGCGCATCAGACGTCTTCCTTGGGTCAGCCGTCACTTACGACATCGCCGCCAAGGCTGCCATCCTCAAGGTGGATCAGGACCTGCTGGCCACCCAGGGCGCAGTTCATCCACGCGTCGCCCAGGAGATGGCCGAGGGCACGGCCAGGCTCTACACCCGGCCAGGGCACGAGGACACGGTCATCGGCATGGCCACTACAGGTGTAGCTGGTCCGGGTCCTGATGGGGATGATCCAGCCGGACTGGTCTACATCGGTCTGGCCCTACCAGTCCGGGTGATGGGTGGCCGTATGGAGACTGGCCTTCAGTCCCATGCCTACCGGACCTATGCTTATGAGTTGCACTTGGATGGCGACCGGGAACAGGTGCGCAGGGGCACGGTCATGAGGATTCTGGACCAGCTGGATCGGGCCCTGCATTCGCGGGGCTGAGGGCATGATGTGGTAAGTTGCTTTTACAGCTTCTGCAAGCCGATGCCGGGTCTTGCGCCTGCAGTATTTGCTGTAGCTGGCAGGCTTAGGGAAAGAGGCTAGCTGTATTGAGCCTTTCCTCCTGGCTCTGGTCTTTCACATACGTGACGTTGGTCACAAAACGGGCCTTTCGGGTTCCTCCCCTGGAATAATCTATGGGCTCGTCTGTTGGTCATTGCGTAAGAAGTTGAACGCGATAATGGCGAAAGGGGCTGCTATGGCCAGCACCGAGACCGTGATGACTCGAACCAACAATACCTATGATGTCAAGCCAGCCGCACCCGGAGTGGAGCGCAATGCGCGGGTTCGTGATCTGACACCCGCCCAGCGTCGTGCCGTTGTCTTCGCCCAGCAGCAGGTGATTCGTGCCAAGGCCGCCAAGAAGGCCAAGGAGGAGCGCCAGGCCAACCTGAACAAGATGTGGATGGAGGAGGACGGCATGGAGGCCAGCCGTCAGCGGGCAGCCTCCGCCAATGACGGCCGTGCCGTCACCCACACCGTCTCTCTGCGCGAGGCCCTGGGCCACGTGCTGCGCGAGCTGAGAACTAATGATCACAAGACCCTGCGTGAGGTCAGCGAGAAGGCAGGCGTCTCTCTGGGCTACCTGTCCGAGGTGGAACGTGGCCAGAAGGAGGCCAGCTCTGAACTGTTGAGCTCCATCGCCGACGCGCTGGGCCTGGGTGTGCCTCAGACACTGCGGATGGTGGCGGACTATCTGGAGTCTACTCAGGAGTAAGCACGTCCGATCCGGCTGGTTGATCCGGCGGACCGTTCTTGAGGGCGTCCGGTTCTTATGAACCAGGCGCCCTCTTCTGCTGACAGTCGGTTGCTACCGTAGAAGGGGTGTGACAAGGTGGGCCTTGGACGAAAGGTGATATCGGGTGCGTGAACGGGAATTCTGGCAACTGCTGGAGGAGGTCTTTGGCCGGGTCTACGGACGCAGTCTGGCCCGCGACCAAAGGCTGACCGCCTTGGATGCCATGACCGTTATAGAGGCCCTGGATGCAGGCGTGGAGCCGCGCGTAGTTTGGAACGTGCTCTGCGATCAGATGGAGATCCCAGACTCCCGCCGCTGGGGGAAGGACCACAATGCGCCGCCCTTGCCGGCAGCCTGATCAGCGGGTTTTAACCTCCGCGAATTTATTTCCTACTCCAGGCGATTTTCGAACATTTGTTCGCATGGTCGGGTATACTGATACCCATGGTCCGGTGACCATCGGCACGTTCGACCACATCGGGCGCCGGGACTGCAGACGGGTTCCGACGACGGATAGGCTGTCAATCGTGAGGTTGTCAATCAGGATGTCGTCATCGTGAGGTCGGTTACGAAGAAGGAGAGCCATATGGCACGTCAGAGCAACAGTGGCAAGGCGAAGAAGGAAGAGGGGAGCGGGATCGACCCCCGTCGCCAGGCAGCCTTGAACACGGCCCTCGCGCAGGTGGAAAAGAGCTTCGGCAAGGGTTCGGCCATGCGCCTGGGTGATAAGCCTGCCCAGGACGTGGAGGTCATCCCCACCGGGTCCCTGGCTTTGGACATGGCCCTGGGCATCGGTGGACTGCCCCGCGGCCGCATCGTCGAGATCTACGGTCCTGAGTCCTCGGGCAAGACCACCCTGGCCCTGCATGCGGTGGCCAATGCGCAGGCTGGCGGTGGAGTGGCTGCCTTCATCGATGCCGAGCACGCTTTGGATCCCGAGTACGCCAAGAAGCTGGGTGTGGACACGGACTCTTTGATCGTCTCCCAGCCAGACAACGGCGAGCAGGCGCTGGAGATTGCCGACATGTTGATTCGTTCGGGCGCCTTGGACGTTATCGTCATTGACTCGGTGGCTGCCCTGGTGCCCAAGGCCGAGATTGAGGGCGACATGGGCGACAGCCATGTGGGTTTGCAGGCCAGGCTGATGAGCCAGGCCCTGCGCAAGATGACCGGCGCCCTGTCTCAGGCCAACACTACGGCCATTTTCATCAACCAGCTCAGGGAGAAGATCGGCGTCTTCTTCGGCAGCCCGGAGACTACCACTGGCGGCAAGGCCCTGAAGTTCTATGCCTCGGTCCGCCTGGACATCCGCCGTATCCAGACTCTGAAGAACGGCGACGAGGCGGTGGGCAACCGCACCAAGGTCAAGGTGGTCAAGAACAAGATGGCTCCGCCTTTCAAGGTGGCCGAATTCGACATCCTCTACGGAGAGGGCATCTCCAAGGAGGGTTCGGTTCTGGATATGGCCTTGCAGACCAATATTGTCAAGAAGTCGGGGTCCTGGTTCACTTACGAGGGCGATCAGCTTGGTCAGGGCAGGGAGAACGTCCGTCAGTTCCTCAAGGACAACCCTGGCTTGACTAAGGAGATTGAGGATAAGGTCAAGGTTGCCTTCGGCCTTATCCCTGCTCCCTCCGAGGATAACAACGACGATCAGGCTGATGCCGACCAAGGCAGCAAGGAAGACGACTCAGCTCCTGTCGACGTCAACGGCACTGTGCCTACTGCCCAGGCTGCATGACCCGATGATCTCGGCTGAGGACTTCCTCAAGGAAAATCCTGTCCGACTGGTTCAGGCCGAGGATTCTGCCGACTCCAGCACAGAGCCGCGGGATTCTCGACCGGACCGGTTCCAAGCAGACTCCGCAGGTGCGCCTGGCTCGGCAGATTCAGTAGGTGTGGCGGGTATGGGAACAGTCCCAGATTTCGCTACTGATTCGCGGTCTGACTCAGGCTTTCCGCATACCGTAAATTCCCTGCCCACTGCGGATGTTCGCCCCGTTGCTAGCCAGAAGAATGACAGCTACAAGGAAGACAGCAGCCCAGTGCAAGCCGCTGCCCTGGGGCTGGAGCATGGCGCTCGATTTGGAGGGAGTCTGGAAGATATTGACAGTGCTGCCAATACTGATATGTCTGACGAATCACTGGCAGGTCACCATACTTCCCGGGGGCACTGTTCTTCCCGGGGTTTTGACAGAAAGGCCCGCCGTCGTGGCCGTCACCCACGTGCTGGCGGCTTTGGCGGAGGTTCCGCGCCTGCAGTCCCACGAGCAGATGCGGATGACGCAGATGTTTGCAGGGAGGCTGCCCTGACTTTGCTGGATGCGGCGGCCCGTTCAAGCGGAGCCCTGGCCCGTCGTCTGGCCGACAAGGGGTTCGACACGAACGTGATCAATCAGGTGATCGACCGGTTGACCAGACTGGGTCTTGTGAATGACCAGGCCTATGCCCAGGATCTTCTGCGTTCCTGCCTGCATCGAACACTGGGGGAGCGGGGCGTGCTCTCGGAGATGACCCGCAAGGGTCTGGATTCAGGACTGGCTGCGCAGGTGGTGGCCCAGGCCTCTCGTGAGGGACTCTTCGTCGACTCAGCCTATGAGCTCGGTCGCAAGGTGGCCCGCAAGACAGCCGGACTCGATCTCAAGGTACGCAAACGGCGATTCTGGAGTGCTGGATCCCGCAAGGGCCACAGTCCCGACCTCCTCAACCAGGTCGCAGCAGACCTTTTCGCTTCTGACGACCCTCTTGATTGAGCTGATTGCTGCCAAAGCACCACACAGTAGAAGAGAAGATGAGACCTCTCATATACCCCGGGTTCTGTCATCGACCGGATAGAAATCCGGACGACGGATGGCCATCCATCTCGACCTGACGTTGCCGCCAGGCTCTAGCGGCCTACCCGAAGGCGGGACGAGCAACCCCTGAATGCCTTCTGCTTGGCCTTGCTCCCGATGAGGCTTGCCATGCGGTCGGCGTTACCGTCGACCCGGTGGTCTCTTACACCGCCGTTTCACCCTTACCCGTCTTTACAGGACGAGCGGTCTGTTCTCTGTTGCGCTATCTCTCAGGTCGCCCTGGGCGGACGTTATCCGCCATCGTGCTCTATGGAGCCCGGAAGTTCCTCAACCCTTCCCAAGAGGAGGGGCCGCGGCCATCCGAGAGGTCTCGGGGATACAGCATAGCGGAACTGAACGACCGTACCAGTGGTGATGATTCCGCTGTGGCCTCAAGCTCAATCAGTGAGTCAGCCTTGCTCTTCGGATACAATCGGAAGCACAGTCGATGGTGACCAAGTCCGCCATCGCACCAGCGGTTCGTCCGCTCACGAGTGCAAGGAGATTCCCATGGAGATCGTCATTACCGGTCGACATACCCAAATCAAGCAACGGTTCCGCGATGTTGTGGACAGCAAGATGAACAGGGTGACGGCCATCGCCCCCGATGCCCAGCGCATCCAGGTCGTTCTGACACATGAAGGCAATCCCCGCCAGGCTGACAGCGCCAAAAGGGTGGAGCTCACTGTCCAGGCCGGCAAGACCGTGATTCGCGCCGAGGCCTCCAGCGCCGACGAGTTCAGCGCGCTGGACATGGCTTTGGACAAACTGACCCAGCGTCTGCGGCGAGTCCGCGACCGCCGCAAGGATCACCGCCGGGGACTGGAGCATCCGCCCCTGCCCGTCGATCTGCCCGTGGATAATCAGGCAGGCGATCAGGGAGAGCAGGGCCAGGAGTCCAATCCCGACAACAGCGCCCAGAGCGCCGTGGCCTCGGACCTGGCGCCGGGCCAGTCAGTCGAAGTGCAGGTGGGGGACACCCCTATCGTCATTCGTCGCAAGCTGCACATCGCGGAGCCCATGAGTATCGATGAGGCCCTATATGAGATGGAGCTGATCGGCCACGACTTCTTCCTCTTTGTCAACAAGGAGACTAAGCGGCCATCGGTGGTTTACCGTCGGCACGGATGGAGCTATGGCGTCTTCGAGATCGATACGCCTGAGCATGTAAGCCGGAAGCAGTAACCGAAGAACGGATATTGAACTGTGGGGCGATTCCCCGGCGGCAGGTTGTCTGACCACCGGAGAATGGCCCTTCTTCAATGCCCGGTCCAGCTGCTAAGGCCGAAGCTGGGTTTGTGGAACAATCGGTTTCGAGAAAATCGGTGCATTCGCGTAAGATAATCAAGGTCTGGGCCTACGCCAGCTGAGGGCGTGTGAAGGCCATAAAGAAACGGTAGGGAGCGCAACGTGGTAGCAGTCTTGGACAAGGTCCTCCGTATGGGCGAGGGTCGTCAGATTCGCAAGCTTCAGGGGGTGGCCAAGGCGACGAACGCCTTCGAGGATCAGATCTCGGCCATGAGTGATGAGGAGCTCAAGGCGCAGACGCCTAAGTTCAAGCAGCGATTGGAGAACGGCGAATCCCTCGATTCCCTAATGCCCGAAGCCTTCGCCACGGTACGCGAGGTTTCCAAGCGCACCCTGGGCCAGCGGCATTTCGATGTCCAGCTGATGGGTGGAGCGGCCCTGCACTGGGGCAACATAGCCGAGATGAAGACCGGAGAAGGCAAGACCTTGGTGGCTACCTTGCCCAGTTATCTGAATGCCCTGGAGGGCAAGGGCGTGCATGTGGTTACGGTCAACGACTACCTGGCCTCCTACCAGAGCGAGCTTATGGGGCGCATCTTCCGCTTCCTGGGCATGAGCGTGGGCTGCATCATCACCGACCAGCGCCCCGCCGAGCGCCGCAAGCAATACCAAGCGGATATCACCTACGGCACCAACAACGAATTCGGCTTCGACTACCTGCGCGACAACATGGCCTGGGACAAGGACGAGCTGGTTCAGCGCGGACACCACTTCGCCATCGTGGACGAGGTGGACTCCATCCTGATCGACGAGGCACGAACTCCTCTGATTATTTCCGGCCCGGCCGAAGGCGACGTGACCCGATGGTATCGGCAGTTCGCCAAGCTGGTCCCCAAGCTCACCAGGGATGAGGACTACGAGGTCGACGAGAAGAAGAAAGTCGTCGGCATCCTGGATCCCGGCATCACCAAGGTGGAGGACTACCTGGGCATCGACAACCTCTATGAGCCCGCTAACACCGCTCTGATCGGGTACCTGAACAACGCCATCAAGGCCAAGGAGCTCTTCCTGCGCGACCGCGACTATGTCGTCCAGAACGGCGAAGTCCTGATCGTGGACGAGCACACCGGCCGTTTGCTCAAGGGACGCCGCTACAACGAGGGTCTCCACCAGGCCATCGAGGCCAAAGAGGGTGTGGAGGTCAAGGCCGAGAACCAGACCTTCGCCACCATCACCCTGCAGAACTACTTCCGTATGTACGACAAGCTGGCGGGCATGACCGGCACGGCAGAGACCGAGGCCGCCGAGTTCATGAATACCTACAAGCTGGGTGTGTTGCCCATTCCCACCAACAAGCCCATGATCCGCAAGGATCAGGACGATCTGATCTATCGCTCCAAGAAGGAGAAGCTGGCCGCCATCGTCCGCGATGTTGCCAAACGGCATGCAAAGGGCCAGCCGATTCTGCTGGGCACCGCATCCGTGGAGTCCTCCGAGGTGGTCTCCTCCCTGCTGGACGTGGCCGGCATCGACCATCAGGTCCTCAACGCCAAGCAGCATGCGCGTGAGGCTGCGGTTGTGGCAGTCGCAGGGCGCAAGGGGGCCGTGACCGTGGCCACCAACATGGCTGGACGCGGCACCGATATCATGTTGGGCGGCAATGTGGAGTTCCTTGCCGATCAGAAGCTCAAGGAGCAGGGCTACTCGCCAGACGACACACCAGAGGAGTATGAGAAGCGCTGGCCCAAGATGCTGGACTCCGTTAAGGAGCAGGTCAAGGACGAGCACGAGGAGGTCGTCAAGCTGGGTGGCCTCTATGTGCTGGGCACCGAGCGGCACGAGTCCCGCCGAATCGACAACCAGCTGCGCGGCCGTTCCGGCCGTCAAGGCGACCCCGGTGAGTCCAGGTTCTATCTGAGCTTGGAGGATGACCTGATGCGCCTGTTCAACACCCAGCTGGTGGCCCGAATGATGTCCTCCAAGAGTCTGCCCGAAGGTCAACCCATTGGCACCAAGAGTGTCTCCAAAGGTGTGCGCAATGCACAGAAGTCCGTTGAATCCCGCAACTACGAGATTCGCAAGAACGTGCTCAAGTACGACGACGTGATGAACAAGCAACGTCAGGTCATCTATGGCGAGCGTCAGGCCGTGCTCAAGGGTGAGGACATTCATGAGGACATCCTCCGCTTCATCCGAGAGACCGTGACCTCATATATCCGCGGGGCTCAGAACGGTTCGGACAAGCCAAAAGACTGGGATGCCGACGGGCTTTGGAAGGCGCTGGCCTCCGTGTATCCGATCAGTCTTGATCAGGATGAGACCATGGACTCCTTGGAGGATCTAAAAGGGGACAAGGCCGTCAAAGCCCTGGCTGACAAGGTCGTGGAGGATGCCGATTCCATCTACCAGGAGCGTGAGGATGAGCTGGGCGAGAAGGGCTCCAGGCAGCTGGAGCGCCAGGTGGTCCTCTCCGTCCTGGACAGCAAGTGGCGTGAGCATCTCTACGAGATGGACTACTTGAAGGACGGCATCGGCCTGCGCGGCATGGGTCAGCGTGATCCTCTGGTCGAGTACCAGCGTGAGGGCTACCAGATGTACAACTCCATGATCGATGCCATTAAGGAGCAGACTGTGCAGCTGCTCTTCAACGTGGACCTCAAGCAGATCGCGGCCAGCCAGGAAAACGAGCGGCGGGCCCGCGAGGAGCGCAAGGAGAATGAGGAGAGCCAGTCCGAGCCGGTCAAATATCAGGCGCCTGAAGAGCCTGATGCCGAGGACGAGACCACTGACATCGACGAGACTGCCGAGGAGCGTGACGAAGGTGCTCCTGCTGGCAGCGTCCAGGAGGATTCGGAAGAGGATTCCGATAAAGACTCTTCCGAGGATATCGCTGAAGCGAGCGAGGCTGATGACGCTAGCGCTCCGGCTCCGGTCGGACCTGCGCCCATCAGTCATGCTGAGGGCAAGGTTCCTGCCAATAAGAGGCCTAAGGCCATGGAAGATCACTCGCCCTGGGCCGATGGCCGTACCTTCCCAGGCACGCCTCGAAACGCCCCTTGCCCCTGCGGCTCTGGACGCAAGTACAAGATGTGCCACGGCCAGAACGAGAAGAAATGACACGTATGCATAATCTGCAGCGGACTGCCTAGGCAGGGTTGCTGATTTACTCGACGGCCATCGCTCATTAGGGCGGTGGCCGTTTCCATATATTAGATTAGGTGCTTCCATATATTGGTAGACAAGTGACCGAAATGTGGGATGGCCTTGTGTCAGGGAGGGGCAGGGCAGTAAACCTAGAGCAAACAGCGGGGCATCCAGCCCCGCTTCTTCGAAGGAAAAGAGTCATCATGCGGCCACTTAGTTGGAAATCCGTCCTGAACTCCTTGGTGTCCGGTCGACACCTGAGCGCGGATGAGGCCGAGTGGTGCATGAACGACCTGATGGACGGAAATGCCGACCCGGTGCAGGTGGGGGCCGCCCTGTCCATGCAGTCCACTCTGGGTCTGACCAGTCCGGAGGTCGAAGGGGCTGCCAAGGCCATGGTGGGTCATGCGGTGCCGCTGAAGGTCAATGGTGACGTGACCGACATCGTCGGCACTGGCGGCGACGGGGCTGCAACAGTCAACCTGTCGACCATGGGCGCCATCGTGGCTGCGGCAGCAGGGGTCAGGATCGTCAAGCACGGCAACAGGGCTGCATCCAGCAAGAGCGGCACCGCCGACTGTCTGGAACAGCTGGGTCTTCCGCTGGATCTGCCGCCCAAGGAGGTGGCCGCCATGGCTGACCGCTATGGCATCACCTTCGTCTTTGCCAAGACCTTCCACCCTGCCATGCGCTTTGCAGGACCTGTCCGCTCGTCGCTGGGCATTCCGACCGTCTTCAACCTGCTGGGACCCCTGACCAACCCGGTTAACCCGCGCTATGTGGCCATTGGATGCGCCCAGCGTCAGCTGAGCCCCATGATGGCCCAGGTTTACGCCTCACGCGGTCAGGAGGGCATGGTCTACACCTCGGTCGAAGGCCTTGACGAGATGGCCCCGACCGGCCCGGTTTCCATTTGGGAGATCCACCAGGGCAAGGTGGAGGAGCGGTCTTTCGACCCGACTCGTGAGCTAGGTATTGATCCGGTCGATCTGGATGATTTACGCGGTGGCGATCCAGCTTTCAATGCCAGTGTCGTCAGGGACTTCCTGGCTGGAAAGTCGATTCCCTCCCGTTCAACAGCCCTGCTCAATGCAGCGTCGGCCATCGTAGCTGACGGCACACAGATCGAAGCTGATCCCGAAGCCGATCTGAGTGTCCGGTTTGCTCAGGCCTACCAACTGGCTACGGAGGTTGTGGACCAGGGCAGGGCCGCCGACCTGCTAGCCGCCTGGATTCACGGAGCCCAGGAGGCGCAGACCCGCTGCCAGCAAGAGGAACGGGCACGTCGCCCGATCTTGGTGTAGGTTCACAGTTGCCACAACTGTTCGGGCCTCGCTGGCTGATGCTTCTGCCAGCGAGGCCCGAACGTATTGGCGGCTTATATATGGCGGCTCACAGCTTCATCGCCGGTAGTGTCGTTCGTCATCATCGAAGAGGCCGCTTGAGGCATCGCGGAAGTTCTTCCGGTCGATGATCAATCCTGCGATGCCTATCAGCAGGAGCAGGCCCGCCAGCAGGCCGGTCAAGCCGGACCAGCGGGGGATCAGGATGGTCAGGAAGAAGCAGACCAGGCCCAGCACCGTCATGATGATAAAGGCCATCCGCCTTTTGCCAAGGTCGCTCAGGTCAGGGTTAGGCGGCACAAAGTTCGACGACTGGTCCATGACCTCGTCGGTGTCCAGCCAGCTCCTGCCTTGGAAATCGCGAGGCCCGGAGCCGCCGACGAAGGAATCGCGCTTCAAGTCCTCGGCCCTCAGCGCCGCCTTCTTCTCGGACTTCCGAGCTTTCTTTTCGAATTCCTTGGCCGTCTTGGACGATTCCAGGGAACCTAGCTCGTCAGCGTGCGAGTTCAGAAAGTCCATCCACTCATCGTTCCCCTGTGAGGACCCGGTTCCCGCCTCGCTGTTATACTGATTCCCGGCGTCGTTATGCTTGTGCTCGGTCATAGAACCATCGTAACCTCGGCCGCACGCATTCGCTACCAAGGAGTCTCTGTGCTGTACTGGTTCTTCGTCAAATTGCTCGGTCCGTTGGCGCGTACCTGGTTCAAACCGACCGTTGAAGGCACGGGGAACATTCCCAAGCAGGGGGCTGCCATCATCGCTTCCAATCATCTGGCCGTCATCGACGATGCCCTTCTACCCATCACCTGCCCGCGGATGATTCACTTCATGGGCAAGGCCGAGTACTTCAACGGCAAGGGAATAAAGGGCAAATTCAAGAAGTGGTGGTTCAGCTCGGTCGGAGTCTTCCCCGTCGACAGGTCGGGCGGCTCCAAGTCACTGGGAGCCATGGAAACCGCACGTTCCATCCTTGAACACGGACATATCTTCGGCATCCATCCAGAGGGTACGCGAAGCCCTGACGGCAGGCTCTACCGTGGGCACACCGGGGCGGCGCGGCTTGCCTTCGAGACTGGAACGACAGTAGTGCCCACCGCAATCATCGGTACTCGGCAGCTTCAGGAACCCGGCCATGTGCTTCCGCATCGCGGCAAGACCAAGGTCATCTTCGGCAAGCCCATTACTGTGCCCTACGTGCCTGTCAACAGCCTCACCCACGAGGAGATCCGCAACCTGACCGACAGGATCATGCAGGAGATCGAGGAGATGAGCGGGCAGCGCTACGTGGATGTGTATGCTCAGGTCATCAAGGCGCATGAGAGCAAAGAAGAACTGGGCTGACAACGGACTGCAGGGAATAGCGTAGTCAGACCACAGTCAGAGTCACGACGGCTGGTGAGCCGTCATCATTGACCACCTTGACTCGGGTGCCGGGGTTGGGATCCTGAATTCGCACCGTATGGGTCAGGTTGCCCAGCGGTGCGGAGATGTTGACTTTGAGTCCGTATCTCTGCAGGATCTGGGTGGCCTCGTCCTGGCTCTTGCCCTTTACATCGGGCATGGTGATGGACTGCGGCCCCTTGGAGATCACTACGTTGACCGCATCGCCCCAGTGAAGCTGTTCCTGGGCCTGGTGGGAGGCGGAAATCACCTGGTTGCGGGGTACCGTGTCTGACCAGTCCTCGCTGTAGTTGACTTTGAGTCGGAGGGCTTCCAGAGCCGCCTTGGCATCGTCCCTGGCCTTGCCGATGATGTCGGGCATGGCCACGGGCATCCGACCCTTGGATAGAACCAGGCTGACCTTGGCATCGTGCCGGGTTTTGGTCCCTGGGGCCGGGTCCACTGAAATCGCCGCTCCCTCGGGTATATCCATGGAGTACTGGTCCTTGGATGAGTCACGGACGATCTTGTCGAACCCAGCCGCCTTCAGGGCTTGGATGGGGTCCTTGCCGTTGGAGGTGTCTGGCATCAGGATGTCCTTGGGCACTGTAGCCTGGCGAACCCCTTTGGAGACGGTCAGGTTGAGGCGACCGCCACGTTTGCTGATATGGGCCCCGACCGCATCGGGATCCGCAGCCATGATGGCCCCTTTGGGCACTTGATCGCTGAAGTCATAGTCGGTATAGACCTTAATGCCTGCGACCTTGAGCGTGCGGGTGTACTTGGCGTAGTCGGCGCCAAGTACCTTACACTCCTGATTTTCGGAGCAGGAGATGTCATCCGGTTTGGGCAGTGCGTAATAACTGCCCGGACCCAGGTAATACCACCAGGCGCCTCCGCCGCCTCCGGCCAGGGCCAGTACCAGCAGAATCACCAGCACGATGATCAAGCCCCGATGCCGGTGCTTGGGTTTCGCTGCTTCAGCGCCTTGCTGCATGGTCTGGACAGAAGCCGGGACAGCCGCCACATCAGCGGGGGAAGTCGTCGGGTCCTGAGGCTGTAGAACGGTTGTAGTTTCGGCCCGGGAGGGAGTGTCCACGTCGTTGAGCCGATAGCGTCTGGTCGCTGCGTCCGCATCGGTTTCGGGCGGGGCGGGCACAGCCAGGACCGTGTCTGAACCCTCCGGGTCGGTTGCTGCAGCAATGGTCTGTGTGGCTGCATCTTCGGCATCATCACCGGGTGCCGTAGCTCTTTGAGTTGGCGATTCGGGCATCTCAGGGTCGTGTCCAGGGGTTCCGGCGATGGCGAGTTCGGGCTCTCCGCTTGCTGCGTCTGCTACGGCCGTTGTGGCTGTTGCAGGCAACATGTAGTCCATGGCTTGCCGGTCTAGTCCCCTGACCACCTTTCTCAGGCTTTCCAGGGCCTTGCCTGCGTTGTCTGGGCGATTTTCGGGGGAGCGGTCGGTCAGTCCGGAAACCAGGGCGGCTACTGATGGGTCGATTCCCGGGCAGACCCTGGCCAGGGAGGGGACATCCTCGTGGACGTGCTTGAAGACGATGGTTACCGGATTGTCACTGGCGAAGGGGACCGTGCCGGTCAACATCTCGTAGGCGATGATGCCCACGGCGTAGAGGTCGCTCTGGGGGGAGGCCTCATTGTTCTCAATGGTTTCGGGGGCCAGGTAGGCGGCCGTGCCCATGAGCATGCCTGTCGAGGACAGAGTGGCTTGAGCGGCGGCGCGGGCCAGGCCGAAGTCGGTGATCTCCACATGGCCGCGGTCGTTGATGAGGATGTTTTCCGGCTTGATGTCGCGATGGATGACGCCGGCTCGGTGGGCAGAGGCCAGGCCGTCCAGGATTTCGCCCATGATGCGCAGGGTCTCCTTCAGGGGATAGACGCCCTGACGGGCCATGTCCCTCCGCAGGCTTATTCCGTGGACATACTCCATGACCAGGTAGTCCAGCCCTTGGTCGACGCCTGTATCGTAAACCTGGACAATGTGGGGGTTGGCGATGGCGGCCGCAGACCTGGCCTCCCGGCGGAAACGCTCCTCGAACTGGGCCCTGTGCGGCCCCTGAGCCAGCATGGTGTGCATGATCTTGACCGCCACATGCCTGGACAGCCGCAAATCCAGAGCCTCGTAGACCGTGGCCATGCCACCTTGCGCAATCTCGCGCAGAATGCGGTAGCGCCCGTCTATGATCCGGTCGCTTGTCCTCTCGTCCGCTTCACTCATGCTCGTCTTGTCCGGCCCTCTGCACCTCGGAGGCCTGACCGGCCTCGGCATCAATGGAAGATACACGTTCATGATACCCGGCGGTGGTGGCAAGCGGCAGGAAGCGGCGGCAGGCCTTCAGGAAGATGGTTCGGCCCCTGGCAGACAGGTGCAGGTCATCGCCCAGGGCCTGGGCTCGGGCCTGGGCTCGGACGGACAGGTCGGCTATGCGTCGACGACTGGCCTCTACGGCACCGCAGGACTGCATCAGGTCACGGACCATATTCACCTGGGCATCCTTGCGGCGTTGGGAGGGGGAATTGTAGAGACGGCGAACCTCCTTGGCCTGGTCAGGATTGGCCATGGCCAGAGTGTCTGCCAGGAGGACGGTCCGCTTGCCCTCGCGGATATCGCCCCCCACGGGTTTGCCGGTGTGGTGGTCGTCACCTGCCACATCCAGCAGATCGTCCGCCAGTTGGAAGGCTAGTCCCAGATCCAGGCCTAGGGCGTGCACTGACTCTTTATGCTCTTCCAGGTCCGTTCCGGCAGCTAGCAACCCCAGAGCCAGGGGGGCCATGGTGGTGTAGGAGGCGGTCTTCCATGCCATGGTGTGCATGGCCTGGCTGCGCAGACGATCCGGATCGTCCAAGGAAGCCTCTTCCATCCCCATGTCCAGGACTTGTCCGGTGACCACAGCTGTCTGTATAGCTTGGAAGACCCTGCCGATGGCCGGCCCCTGAGGCAGGTCGGCAGCCGTCTGGAGGGCCAGGGCCGTGCTCAGCGATGCCAGCAGGTCGCCAAGGAGGATGCCCAAGCCAGTGCCGCGAGCATCAGGTCGGGCGGGGGCCCGGTCGTTTGGATTGTTTCCGGCAGCCGACCGGCTCAGAGCCAGATGTGCGGCAGGGCGGCCCCGGCGACGGGGGGAGCCATCAATGATGTCGTCGTGGACCAGGGCGCTAGTCTGGTAGACCTCCAGGGCACAGGCAAGGTCCACTACCGCCTGTTCACGGTCTGGATTCTGCTCGGATTCCAGAGCCCTCCAGACGTCGCAGAGCAGCAGGGCACGCAGCCGCTTGCCGCCTCGTCCAGCCTCGATTGCCTGGAGAATGACCGCCTGCAAAGCCTCTTGGGAGGGGTCCTGATCTAGGGGATGGTCCGGTCCGGGCCCTGTAGCAGTCAGGTGGTCGAAATGGCGCTGGAGCAGTTCCTCCATACGCTGTTCGACCCGTGCTGCTGTCACGCTCTTCATGTCTTAGAGCCTATCTGTATATCTGCCCAGCGGGCGGGCTGCACGGCCCATGGTTGCAAGGAACATGGTGGATGGGTGACCCCACTTGACCACATGATCGGCTGTGGTCTTCCCAACGGTCCCAACTGGTTCAGGATGGTGCCAAGGCTCCCCGGACCACAGACCGGGAGCGGATGGGAGGCGATGACTGTATGAGTGACATGCATGAAGACGGCATGACAAAACTTGTTGAGAACTACCGAGAGGGCCGACGACGATGGGGTGTGGAAGATGCTGACAGGCGATGGCTCCGGCAACCCTTGACAGACTGGACTGCCGGCTTGAAAGGGCAGCAGCCGTACCCGCCTTTGGACTCCGATACAGCTGACCGTCTGGCTGTGGCCATCAAGGAGACCCTGGCCATACGCGACGGGCTTATTCTGTCCATCCTGGCGCCTGAGCCTGGTCTGCACAGGGATCGGTTGCTGGACCTGTGTGTTCGTCCCAACGATCCATCCAACGTGACGGCGCTCTGCAGCATTCTGGATGCGGTCTTCAAGGATCCTGCGACACGGCCGGACCAACCCCGTTGTCAGGCTGGACTGGCCATGCTTGAGGCCATGGCGGATAAGGTTCCGCCGGGGTTCCGGTCCCAGCCCCTGGCGGTCGCGGCCTATGTCGACTGGTGGAGTGGGGGATCCCGGGCGTCCAGTCTTGCTGAGGGAGCCCTGGACGACGACCGCTCATGCAGCTTGGCCGCCATCGTTCTAGCACTGATCGGCCGCAGTATCGACCCAGCTTGGAGGCAATCGGGCTGAATCGGGAATAATCGTCCCCCTAGGGTGGTTCACTTAGTGAGTCTACGATTTGACCTTGCCATAGCTGTGCCTTAAAAGCAGTGTCGGCGGGTGGGATGATCCAGGAGGAGAATTTGGCCACGAAGGACACCAAGTCAGCCAAGACAGCCACAGTGGATACCGGAAAGGGCCGGACCAGTTCAACCGCCGGCAAGACCAAGACCGCCACCAGGTCCAAGACCAGCAGCAAGGCGTCCCGCAAGACCACAGCCCGCAAGACCGCCACTGCCGGCACTTCGGCTACCAAGACGAACCACCGCCCGGCCTCCAAGACCACGAAGAAGGTCGAAGAGGAGCCCATCTTGCAGCAGGAGGAGCAAGAGCCCGACGAGGACCTGCTAGAGGACCAGGAGGAGGACGACCAGCTGGACAAGGGCGAGGATCAGCTGGAGGACGAGCCAGACGAGGACGATCAGGAGGAGGATGAGGCCTCTCAGGTCGAGGATGAGGCCGAGGAGGACCGCAAGGCCGCTCATGCCCTCGCTGCCAAGGTCAAGGGTGCCTTCGTTGTCGACGATTCTGATGACGACGAGAATGTCACCCCCTCAGGCAACCCCAAGCGTCGTGTGGTCACCGCTGGCGCCACTGCCGATCCTGTCAAGGACTACCTCAAGCAGATCGGCCGCGTCAGTCTGCTGAACGCCGAGCAGGAGGTGGACCTTTCGGAGCGTATCGAGGCCGGCCTCTATGCCCAGCATCTGCTGGACACCGAGGGCGAAGGCATGGACTTCAAGCGCCGCCGCGAGCTCAAGTGGGCTGCCAATGACGGGAAGAAGGCCAAGGATCATCTGCTGGAGGCCAATCTGCGACTGGTGGTCTCCCTGGCCAAGCGCTACACCGGCAGGGGCATGCTCTTCCTGGACCTGATCCAGGAGGGCAACCTGGGTCTGATTCGCGCTGTGGAGAAGTTCGATTACACCAAGGGCTACAAGTTCTCCACATACGCCACCTGGTGGATCCGCCAGGCCATCACCCGTGCTATGGCCGACCAGGCCCGAACCATCCGCGTGCCCGTCCACATGGTCGAAGTCATCAACAAGCTTTCCCGCGTCCAGCGACAGATGTTGCAGGACCTGGGCCGCGAGCCCACCCCCGACGAGCTTGCGCGGGAGCTGGACATGCCTGTCGAGAAGGTTCAGGAAGTCCAGAAGTATGGGCGTGAGCCCATCTCCCTGCACACCCCTCTGGGTGAGGACGGCGACTCGGAGTTCGGTGATCTGATCGAGGACACCGATGCCATCGCCCCATCGGATGCTGTGGCCTTCTCTCTGCTGCAGGAACAGTTCCAGCAGGTTCTTGAGACCCTGAGCCCCCGCGAGGCCGGCGTCATTAAAATGCGCTATGGCCTGGAGGATGGGCAGCCCAAGACCCTGGACGACATCGGCCGTGTCTACGGGGTCACCCGTGAGCGCATCCGCCAGATCGAGTCCAAGACCATGTCCAAGCTGCGGCATCCTTCGCGCTCGCAGACCCTGCGGGACTTCCTGGATCAGTGACCTCTACGCCCGGTGGGGAGACTCTGACACTGTCGAGGCCTCCTTGCTAGAAATGGTCATCGGTGCGTAAGCGACGGCCCATGTGAGGAGCTGTATCCTCCTGGGCGCCATGAGGTGAACGGCGAGGTAAATGGTGGCGAAAAAGCCTGATAAGGGAAAGTCCTATGGTGCCGGCAGTCTGACGGTCCTGGATGGTTTGGATGCAGTGCGCAAGCGTCCAGGCATGTACATCGGGACCACGGACAGCCAGGGGCTTATGCATTGCCTTTGGGAGATCATCGACAATGCCGTGGACGAGGCCCTGGCCGGCCAGTGCGACCACATCAAGGTCATCCTGCACCGGGACGGCTCTATCGAGGTTGACGACAACGGCCGAGGCATCCCTGTCGATATTGAACCTCGGACAGGGCTGACCGGCGTGGAGGTGGTCCTGACCAAGCTCCACGCCGGCGCCAAGTTCGGTAACTCTTCATACACGGCTGTTGGCGGCCTGCACGGAGTGGGCTCTTCGGTGGTCAACGCCCTGAGCTCCCGACTGGATGTGGAGGTGGACAGGGATGGCAAGACCCATCGGATGCGGTTCCACCAGGGTCATCCTGGCACCTATCAGGACCCAGATTCGGAGCATCCATCGCCTGACTCGCCCTTTAAACGCACCAGGAAGAACCGGCCTACGCCCCTGGAGGTAGTGGGCAGCGTGCCCAAGTCCCGTACCGGCACCAGGGTGCGTTACTGGGCTGACCCAGAAATCTTCAACCCCACGGCCCGGTTCAGCTACGCCCAGCTGATTGACCGGGTGCGTCAGACCAGCTTCCTGGTGCCCGGCCTCAAGATCACCGTGATTGACGACCGCATTCCGGCCACAGGAAGCGCCGAACAGGACCTGCGCCTTGAGGTTGACGGCGACCCCGCTCCGGTCCAGGACGATCAGGACATTCATGAGAACCTTCGTGAGTCGCCTGCCAGCGGCGACATCTCTGAAAAAGGTGCCGGAGACGAACGTGCCGAGGACACGCAGGCAGATGCTGCACTAACCTCGGTCGGACATTCAGATGGCTCTGATTCCGACGAATCGGATCATGAGAGGGATGACGCCAATCTTTCGGCCACTGAGCGGGCCGACCGGCTCATGCTCCAGCCGGAGGACGAGTCCGGCCATCAGCGGGTGGAGGAGTTCCTTCACACCGGTGGGGTGACGGACTTTGTTGACTTCCTGTCCAAGGGTGAGCCGGTCAGCGACATCTGGCGGATCAGTGGGCAGGACACCTACCAGGAGGAGACCCAGCGAGTGGGTTCGGACGGCGAGCTGCATGCCGAGCAGGTGGAACGTGTCTGCGGGGTGGATATCGCCCTGCGCTGGGTCAATGACTACGATTCAGTCGTCCGCAGCTTCGTCAATGTGGTGGAGACACCCGGCGGAGGCATGCACGTTGACGGGTTCATGAACGCCGTGACCCGTCAGGTGCGCAAGGCCGTGGAGGCCAACGCCCGCCGCCTCAAGGTCAACCTCAAGGACTCTCACACTAAGGTGGAGCGCGACGATGTCTTGGCTGGGCTGGTGGCCGTGGTCACGGTACGCATCGCCGAGCCGCAGTTCCAGGGCCAGACCAAGGATGTGCTGGGTACAGCCCAGGTCAAACCCATCGTCACTCGAATGACCGACGATCAGTTCGGCCAGATGATCAGTGGCTCCAAGCGCGGCTTCAAGGAGCAGTCCGGCCAAGTACTGGAGAAGATTGTCGGTGAGATGCACGCCCGCATCCAGGCACGCAAGACCAAGGAGGTCACCAGGCGCAAGAACGCCCTGGAGTCAGCTTCCATGCCCTCCAAGCTCTCGGATTCCATGCCTGGCAACGACGACATCGCTGAGTTGTTCATCGTCGAGGGCGACTCCGCCCTGGGTACGGCCAAGGCCGCCCGAAACTCCATGTTCCAGGCCCTGCTGCCCATCCGCGGCAAAATCCTCAACGTGCAGAAGGCCTCCCTGTCACAGATGCTGACCAACAAGGAGTGCGCCTCCATTATCCAGGTGGTCGGAGCTGGCTCGGGAGCCAGCTTCGACATCGACCAGGCCCGCTACAACAAGGTCATCATGATGACCGACGCCGATGTTGACGGCGCGCACATTCGCATCCTGTTGCTGACCCTCTTCTACCGTTACATGCGGCCCCTGATCGAGAACGGGCGGGTCTACGCAGCCGTGCCGCCCCTGCATCGAATCGCTCTTGCAGGCAAGAACAAGGGGAAGTTCATCTACACCTATTCGGACGATGAGCTGGAAGGCAAGCTGGCCGACCTACAGGCCAAGCACATCGACTACAATCCCGATGTGCAGCGCTACAAGGGTCTGGGTGAGATGGATGCCGACCAGCTGGCTGACACCACCATGGACCCCAGGACCCGCATGCTACGCCGTATCCGCATGGAGGATGCCGCTCAGGCGGCCGGAATCTTCCCCCTGCTCATGGGCGACGACGTACCGCCCCGCAAGCAGTTCATCGTGGACAATGCCGACGACTTCGACCGGAGCAAGATCGATACCTGATTGACCTTCAGGAATGTCCAAAAGGACGGGGAGAGGAACGTGACACATATGAACGATCCCTTGGGTAATTTCTCCCCGCAGACGGCGGACTGGTTCCGTCAGGCCTTTCCCGAAGGTCCCACGCCGACCCAGGTACAAGCCTGGCCGGCCATCCGTTCGGGCGGCAATGCGCTGATCATTTCGCCCACCGGTTCAGGCAAAACTCTGGCTGCCTTTCTTTGGGCCATTGACGAGCTCGTGACCAGGCCTCGGCGCTCTCGGGAACCAGGTGTCGCCGTGCTCTACGTCTCGCCCATGAAGGCCCTGGGGACGGACGTGGCCCGCAACCTGCAGGATCCGCTGGACGGCATCGCCGAGCGCTTTGCACGACAGGGACGAAAAGCGCCCAAGGTCCGGACGGGCATCCGCACGGGGGACACCGATGCCCGCGGCCGTAGGGCTCTGGCTGCTCATCCTCCGGATATTCTGGTCACCACCCCCGAATCGCTCTATCTGATGCTGACCTCAAAGACGGCCAGCACGCTGAAGAATGTCCAGACCGTTATTGTGGACGAAATCCACGTTTTGGCGGGCAACAAGCGCGGGGCCCATCTGGCGCTGAGCCTGGAGCGGCTGGACGACCTGGTTGGACGGCCAGTACAGCGGATAGGCCTGTCGGCTACGGTCCGGCCGCCCGAGCAAGTGGCCCGTTTTCTGGGAGGCAGCCGTCCCGTCAGCCTGATTCAGCCCAAATCGTCCACAGCCATGGACCTGCGGCTTATCGAACCCCTGGAGGACATGGGCGATCTGGCTGCGCCGCCCGGCCAATCGGGCCAGGATGGGCAGGATGGCGACCAAAGAAGCGGATCCATCTGGCCTGCCGTCGAGCGGGCCATTCTGGACCAGGTCCTGTCCCACCACACCACCCTGGTCTTCGTCAACTCCCGAGGTCTTGCCGAGCGCCTGACCGCCCGGCTGAACGACCTGCACCAGTCAGATCTGCAGGCCACGAATCACGACCAGCCAGGTTTATCCCATGAAACAGTCGAGTCCACCGGCAGGGCTGGGCAGACCAGGGAGCCCGCCCATTACGATTCGGCCACCGGGTCCACTTCCGATAGGACTTCCGGCCTGAGTGTCGACCAACCCATTGCCATGGCCCACCATGGTTCGGTGTCCAAGGAGCGCCGCCGCCAGGTTGAGGACGACCTCAAGGCAGGCAGGCTCCGGTGCGTGGTAGCCACCTCCAGCCTGGAGCTGGGCATCGATATGGGCTCGGTCGATCTGGTCATCCAGGTCAATGCCCCGCTGTCGACCGCCTCGGGGCTGCAGAGGGTGGGTCGGGCCGACCATCAAGTGGGACGGGTGTCGCAAGCCAGGCTTTTCCCCCTGACCCGCGAGCAGATCCTGGAGTGTACGGCCAGCATGGAAAGCATGGTCCAAGCCGATATCGAACCCACCATCATGCCCAGCAGTCCTTTGGATGTTCTGGCTCAGCAGACGGTGGCCGCAGCTGCCATGGGGCCACTCAAGGAGCAGGACTGGCTTGCCACAGTCAGACGGGCTGCACCCTTCGCCCACTTGGACCAGCAAGTCTATCGGGCGGTGCTGGGCATGCTCAGCGGCGCCTACACCTCCCAGGACTTCACCGCCTTCCGCCCTATCCTGGTCTGGGATCACCAGGCCGGCACATTGACAGCCCGCCCCGGCGCGCAACGCCTGGCGGTTACCTCCGGAGGCACCATTCCCGACCGTGGCTCCTACAGTGTGGTCATGCCTTCAGAGGCCGCTGGCGGCAAACCCCGTCGAGTAGGAGAGCTGGACGAGGAGATGGTCTATGAGTCCCGAAAGGGAGACGTGATCACCCTGGGCACCACCTCTTGGAGGATCCAGCAGATCACCCGCGATCGTGTGGTGGTGGTACCCGCTCCGGGACGCTCGGCCAGACTGCCCTTCTGGCATGGTGAAGGCACTGGACGTGACCCTGCCTTCGGCCGTCGCCTCGGCAAGCTTGCCAGGGAACTGTCCCAGGGTCTGATACCGGCGGTCCAGACCGCCTCCGGTCGGCCGGGCTTCACTCAAGCTGTCTGTTCTCGTCTGTTGGAAGACGGCCTGGACCGTCCTGCTATCAACAATTTGGCCGCCTTTCTGGCCGAGCAGCAGGCCTCTACGGGCCAGGTGCCCGACGACCGGCATCTGGTGGTCGAGCGTTGCCCCAACGAGGAGGGCGACCTGAGGCTGGTCCTCCATTCGCCATACGGCCGCAGGGTCAACGAGCCCTGGGCCCTGGCCATCACCGCACGGCTCTCCCGCGAGCGCGGCTACGACGGATCCGTCTGGGCAGGCGAGGACGGCATTGTCGTGCAGATTCCAGACACGGATGCCTTCCTGGAAGATCAGCGAATATTCGGATTCACCCCCGATCAGGTGGAACGCGAGGTTCGACGGCATCTGGTTGGCTCTGCGCTCTTCCAAGCCCGCTTCCGCCAGTGCGCAGCCCGCTCGCTCTACATGCCCAGGATGGAGCCCGGCCGCAGGGTTCCGCTCTGGCAGCAGCGTCTACGGGCCTCCCGTCTGCTGGATGCAGCCCTGAAGGAGGATGACTTCCCCCTGGTCCTGGAGACCATGCGCGAGTGCCTGCAGGACGTCTACGACATGCCTGCCCTGCGCGAGCTGATGGCCGACCTGGAGCAGGGGAGCGTCCGTCTGGTCCCGGCCTCTACCAAGGCCCCCTCGCCCATGGCCTCAGGGCTGCTCTTCGGTTACCTGGGTACCTTCATGTACCAGTACGACATGCCCAAGGCCGAGCGCGATGCCGCCATGCTGGCCATCGACTCCGACCTGCTGGAGCAGATGGTCGGCCAGGTGGACATGGCTGACCTTCTGGACCAGGAGACAGTAGACCAGGTGACCGCTGATTTGCAGCGGCTTTCGCCCAGGACCCGGGCCAAGGGGGCCGAAGGACTGGCCGACCTGCTGCGCATCCTGGGCCCCATGGATTTGGCGGGGATTCGCCGGCGCATGCACGGGCAGGAGGACGAACCGGCGACGGAGGCACAGGTTCGTGTCATTTTGGAAGAGCTGAAGGCCCAGCACAGGGTGGTACAGATCAGGCTAGGCGCTCGCGACTGCTGGGTATGGGCTGGTCAGGCGGGGCGGCTTACGGCGGTCCTGGGCCCAGGCATCCAGCCATCCCCTCAGCCAACAAAGGAATCAGACGGCGAGGCCTTCGACCAGCTGGTCAGGCAATACGCTGCAGTCCATGGGCCGTTCACCACCGAGGACCTGGCTGGCCACCTGGGCCTGGGCAGTGCCCTCTTGGAGGACAGACTGCGTTCCATGGTCGCACGCGAGCTACTCATGACCGGGGTCTTCCCCCGTCCTGACCTGAGTGCCTATGGTGAGCCCGGATGGGAGGGAGGCGAACCCCGTCGAGGATGGCTGGATCCCGAGGTCTTCCGTCGGCTGCGCTCGAGGTCCCTGGCCAAGGCGAGCAAGGCCGCCAGCCCCGTTCCCGGCCATGTTTACAGCGACTTTCTTCTTCATCGGCAGGGTCTGGCCCCCCTCGGTCAGGAACCCCTGATGGGCACTGAGGGGCTGCTGGAGGTAGTCGGGCAACTGGAAGGGCTGGCTCTTCCGCCTGCGCTCTGGGAATCGGCCATCTTCCCGGCCAGGGTGCGTGATTATGGTCCCGCATTGATGGACGATCTGCTGGCCGCGGGCCAGGTGGTCTGGGTGGGTTCCGAACAGGGCGAGGGGCCTCTGGGCGCCATGACCTTTTATCTGGCCGAGGACCTAGATGAGGAGCTGCCAGCACAAGCTGCCGGTTCTTTACCAGTCACGGATGAGGCCGACAACTCGAGCAACGTGGGCGATCTGGAAGAGGCCTTGCTGGGTGTTCTGGCTGATGGCGGAGCCTACCGCTTCGATCGGCTTCTGCGAGCCTGCGCCGGCCGGGGCAGGAGTGACATTGATTCCACTGATTCTGAGGCCCCCGACCAGGAGGCTCTGGCCAGGTCGCTCTGGTGGCTGGTCAGGCGTGGAATGGTCACCAACGCCTCCTTGGCTCCAGTACGGCGCCTTGTCCAAGGGTCAGGCCCACAGACCTCAGGTAGGACCCGCCGTTTGCCCCATGGATTGCGTGGACGAGGCAGGCCCTTGGGTCGTTCGGCCTTGACGCAGACAACCGGCTCATCAGCGCTGTCAGCCGCTGCAGAGGGGTTTTGGACTCTGGTTGCGGATGAGCGCGGAACAGCGGGAGGTGCGTCAGGGACTCGCAAGGCTGATTCAAGCGACGAGCTCAGAGGTAGCCAGGACGATGACCGGCAGCGGACAGTCCGCCTGGTCCACGAGGAGCAAGCCATCCTGGACCGTTATGGGCTCCTGGCTCCGGTACTGTCTGAAGTGCGGTCCCTCCCTGGCGGATTCTCGGCCCTCTATCAGGTCTGCAGACGCATGGAGGAGGCCGGCCAGCTGACGCGGGGAGTCATCGTTGACGGTTTCGGCGGCGCCCAGTTCGCCCCCCGGGAGGTGATCGACCAGCTCAGAGGTTTCCAAGAGGATGAGCGCGATAACGATGATTCCGGGCAACGGCCACCTGAACCCGTGGTCATGGATGTGACCGATCCTGCCAACCTCTATGGCACGGCTCTTGCCTGGCCAACCACAACAGGGGATGGCAGCGGTCGGCCCATTCGGCGCATGGGGAACGTCATGGTGCAGAACCGAGGCCGTGCCCTGGTCTATGCGGCACCCAAGGGTCATCATCTGCTGGTCTTCGGTAAGCCGGACCGTGGATTGCTGGAGAGCGCCTTCGCCCAGCTGGCCTCATGGCTGAGGCGGGGTGGGCAGGGACGCATTCTCTTCAGTGATGCCAATGGCCGACCCCTGACTATGCGCGAACCGGTGGGCATGGCCATGTCCGCTGCCGGATTCACGGCCGGGCCGGGCGGCATGGCCCTCTACTGAGCCTTTGCTGAGCGTTCTCATGCCACGAAGGCGATAGGTGCTGCCAGTTCCTGGCCGGAGGCATCCCGTCGCATGTCCACGTCGGGCAGTTCGACCGGCGATCCGGCAGCAGTGCTGGCGTGCAGGGGCCAGGAGCCCACCCGGGCCAGCAGCAGGGTGTCCTGACCTTTGAGGAAGCGCTGGGAGCGCACACCGCCCGTGCCACGGCCCTTGACCGGATACATTTCCAGCGGCGTCAGCTTGGCCGATCCGTTCTCGGTGCCTGGCAGGGCCTCGGAGTCGCCGGCCACGGTCAGGACCACGGCCCCGGCCTGGGTGCTCATGCCATCCTCGCCGGTCTCCTGGTAGGTCCAGCTGATCTCCCCTGCCGGTACGACCGCGAAGGTGGCGACCTGGCAGCCCTGGGCCAGACGTATGCCCGCCATGCCTGTTGCATTGCGGCCCTGGGGTCGGACCTTGTCCCCGGTGAAGGTCAGCAGGCTGGCATCCGAGGAGATAAGGACCATGCGGTCCCCGTCCTGGCAGGGGGCTGCGAAGACCACCTGGTCGTCATCCTTGAGGTCGATGACCGACCAGGAGTCCATGGTGGTCGGCGACTCGCGGTTCCAGCGCTTGACCTTGCCCAGGCGTGTGCCCAGGGCCAGAGGCTGGGAGTCGGTCATATTGATGACGGTGATGGCGTGCTCGTCGGCCTGGGGTTCGGTGCTGGCCGTTCCGCTCAGGAGCTCGTCGGCCACGATGCCTCCGCTCAGGTTGGTGTTGGCGGTGGCCGGGATCAGCGGCAGGTCGGCCACAGGAGCGGTGATCAGCCGTCCAGCTGTGGTGACCAGGCCGTATGTGGCCAGGGTGGTGGTGGCGAATATGGCTATGATCTGGTCGTCATGCCCCCGGTCCTGGTTGCGTGGCCGGGACCGCCATGCATCCAGGGCGCCTGGAGTGCTGCGTGCCAGCAGTCCGGTGGCGCTCATCATGACCGTGCAGGGCTTGTCCTCCATGTGCAGATCGCCACCATCTTCGCTGCGGCTGGTTCCTCCGTTGACCGCCAGTGCAGCCTTTCGGCCAGCACTGGCCTTACTGGTGGTCTGTTGAGCAGTCTGCTGATCACTGGCTGCCGACTGCACAGGGGCCAGATCTCCGGATGGCTCCTGGTCCAGGATGACCGTGCGCCTGGGTGTGCCCCACTGGGCCACCGCCTGATCCATCTCCTGGATGACCACCCGGTCCAGCTCGGCCGAGGAGTCCAGAATCCGCTCCAGTTCCTCCAGCTGCTTCTTGAGGTCGTCGCGCTCGCCCTCCAGCTCGATCCTGCTCATCTTGGTCAGCCGCCGCAGCCGCAGGTCGAGAATATACTGGGCCTGGGTCTGATCCAGGTCGAAGACCGCCATCAGCTTGGTCTTAGCCGCATCCGCGTCGTCCGAACTGCGGATGACCTGGATGACCTCGTCGATGTCGACCAAGGCCAGCAGGAGCCCTTCGACCAGGTGCAGACGCTCCAGGGCCTTCTTGCGGCGGAACTCGCTGCGACGGTGGATGACCGTCCGCCGGTGCTCCACCCAGACCTCCAGCAGCTCCTTGAGCCCCATGGTTCTGGGTCGTCCATGGACCAAGGCCACGTTGTTGATGGTGAAAGAGTCCTCCAGGGGCGTGTGCTTGAAGAGCTTGCCTAGGACCTTGCCTGGGTCGAATCCCGTCTTGATCTCGATGACCAGGCGGGTCCCGTTGTGCCGGTCGGTCAGATCGATGGCGCTGGAGATGCCCTCCAGCTTGTGGTTGCGCACCCCCTCGGAGATGCGCTCCAGAACCCGCTCAGGGCCCACCATGAAGGGCAGCTCAGTGACCACGATGGCCTTCTTTCGGGCGGTCACGTTTTCCAAGTGGGTGACGGACCTGGTCACAAAGGCCCCCCGGCCGTGCTCGTAGGCCTTGCGGATGCCGTCCCGCCCTACGATGATCCCGCCTCCGGGCAAATCCGGACCGGGTACATAGCGCATGAGTTCATCCAGCCCTGCGTCCGGGTGGGCCATCAGATACTTGGCGGCGGCCACCACCTCGCCCAGGTTGTGGGTGATCATATTGGTGGCCATGCCCACGGCGATGCCTGATGCTCCGTTGACCAGCAGGTTGGGGATGGCCGAGGGCAGGACCTGGGGCTCCTTAAGTTTGTTGTCGTAGTTGGGGGAGAAGTCCACCGTGTCCTGGTCGATGTCGGCGTTCATGCCCAGAGCCGCCGGGGCCAGCCTGGCCTCGGTGTAACGGGAGGCCGCCGGTCCGTCGTCCAAGGATCCGAAGTTGCCGTGGCCGTCGACCAGAGGCAGGCGCATGGCGAAGGGCTGTGCCAGGCGGACCATGGCCTCGTATATGGAGGAGTCGCCATGGGGATGCAACTTGCCCATGACCTCGCCCACGGCCCTGGCGGACTTCATGTATGGGCGGTCCGGGTTGAGGTTCATCTGGCCCATCTGGTAGATGATCCGTCGCTGGACCGGCTTGAGTCCGTCACGGGCGTCGGGCAGTGCCCTGGCATAGATGACCGAGTAGGCGTATTCCAGGAAGGACTTGCTCATCTCCTCGTTCAGGGGGGTTTCGACGATGTGCTCCTTGACCTGCCGGGGGTCGTACCCCGCCGCCTTGCTCCTGCGATGAGTTGCCATGCTCCAGCTCCTGCTCCTTCACGTTCCGCCTTATGATAACCGGACGGTCCGCCAAAGCGTGCCTGCTGGGTCCGGTGTCGGCCTGGGGTCTGACCGTGCTTGAATGGAAGGTATGGGTCTGGATACACCTGACATGAAGGAACTGCTGGAGCCGAGTCTGCCTATCCAATACGGGGACCAGGCGGGGGACAATCATGTTGGTGGACCTCGACATCTGTCCGCTGTCCTGCCCGCCCTGAGCGCATGTCTGGGAGTGCCTGTGGCCACTGACGTCCATCCGTCTGCCAAGGCCCTCCAGGAGGCCCTAGGGCTGCCTGATGCCCGGTCGGTTGTCATCGTCCTTGTGGATGGTCTGGGATTCTGGAACCTGGTCAGCCGTCAGGGCCATGTGCCCTACCTGCGCTCGCTGCTGTCCGAACCCATCAACCAGCGTCCCCTCTACACCAGCCTGCCCTCGACTACGGTGGCGGCCATGGGGGTCTTCGGCACCGGGACCAGCCCTGGACTGACCGGCATGACCGGCTACACACAGCTGAACCCCGACACCGGCCAGCTTGGCCAGATGATCCAGTTCAGAGGCGCTCAGGACCCCGAGCGCCTGCAGCGCCGTCCAACTGTCTTCGAGACCCTCCAGGCGCAGGGGGTCCGCGTGACCTCTTCGGGCCTGCCGCGTTTTCGTGACTCCGCCCTGACCCGTGCGGCTCTGCGCGGCGGAGAGTACCTGGCCCACAACCACTCCCGTCAGCGTCTCCTGGCCGCCTGCCAGGCTGCCCGCCAGCCAGGGCTGACCTACCTCTACATCCGCGATGTGGACAAGGTGGGCCATCACAGCGGTTGGGAGGGCGAAGAATGGGTGGCCGCTCTCGAAGCGACCGATGCACAGCTGGCCGAGCTTCATCGCCGCCTGCCAGCCGGGACGCTGACGGTTATCGTAGCCGATCACGGCATGGTCGAGGCTGATCCGGATCAGCGCATTGACATCGCTCAAGACCCGGAATTGAACCGGGAAGTGCGACTGGTTGGCGGCGAGCCCAGGGCCGTCATGCTCTATCTGGACCAGAGGGCGGATCCCAAGGTCGTGGCCGCCCGTTGGCGGGATCGTCTGGGGGAGCGGGCCTGGGTGCTGACCCGGGATCAGGCCATCGAAAGGGGAATCTTCGGCCCGGTGGACGTTCGGATTCGCCCCATGATCGGTGACCTTCTGATTCTGGCCGGTGACCGGGTCACCCTGGTGAATTCGGCTGATCAGACTGATGCAGCGACCAGACTGCCTGGCGTCCACGGCTCCTGGACCCGTCTGGAGACGCAGATTCCCTGCCTGATCGATCTGGTCTGATTGCTGGGGATAGAACCCTACAGCTACTTGCCGAAGAGGATTTCGTCCCAGCTGGGTACGGCCGACCGTCCGGAGTGCTTTTTGGCGCGTTTACTCCGGCGACCCTCCTTGGGTTCGTCCTCCTGACCGTCCTGACTGGCATCATCGACTTGATCCGGCTGCTGGAGCTGCTCCTGGTCAGCCTGGCTCTGCCCATGGCTCTGAACAGGAAGGACCATAGTGGACTCGGTGTCCCTGATTGGGGGATGCTCAGCCGTGTCGGGGTCCTCAGTCAGCTCGGCACTGAGGTGGTTGGGGTCTCGTTCGGCTGTCCGCTCCTGGCCTTCCTTGGGTTTGCCATAGAGCCAGGCCGTGAGCGCCGCCTGACGCTCCCCGTTCTCCTGGTCGCCCGATCCATGGTCCTCTTCCTCGTCCTCTATTTGGGCAAAGGCATCGTCCTGGCTTGGAGGGCGCCTGTCAGTCTGGTCATCGATCTCTTCGGCTGTGCCCTGGTCCAAATCGGGCCGATCCTGGCCATGGTCGTCTGCGGAATCATCCAGCAGCATCCTGGCTGCCCTGTTCAGGCAGGTCACAGTGTTGTCATGCATGTTCCAGGCCCAGCGGGCGTTGAAGATCCGCTTGTCCAGCGTAAACACGCCGTTGATGTTCCAGGGTTCGTACCCTCGTCTGGTGGCCTGCCAGGAAACCTGTGCCAGGCTGACCCCGGCACGGGCCAGCACCTTGCCGATCAGTTCCTGATAATTTCGCCCGCCCGACCCTTTGGGCGCCGGCATGGTCAGGAACTGCTCTATGGCATACTTCTTTTCGGTCTCCACCGGGGCCGCGAAACGCCGTACCAGCGCTTCGTTGACAGCGTATTGTTGTGCCACCTGCTCGGGGCGGGCGCCGGCACGCACAGCCGCCTGGATGGCCGAGACAGGTAGGGGCTTGGACTTGCCGGTCTGGGGATCCACATCCTCTTCCTCCTTGACCTGCTTGGCCTCAAGAATGGCGCGATCAAGCGCATCGTCGACCCGTACGGCGAAGTGCCGGTGGTCACAGACGAAGACCAGATCGCCCCTGTCGTCGACATGGTCAAAGCTGGCCATCCTGGTCCCATTCTCAGACATGCACGCCCCTATCCTCTTACGGTTCCTTTACACGGCCTCAGGTATTTCCATTGTGCCCTACGGTTGGTATTTTACGTGCTTTTGAAATCGTGTATCCTATGCGCAGTACATATCGTGTGGAATGACCGGTATACGAGGTGACTGGTCGAACAAGGAAAGGGTACACGATGGCACAAGATTACGATACCCCGCGAGACAAGGATGAAGACGAGGAATCCCTGCAGGAGCTCGGCAAAAGCGGCCAGGATGCCGGGGCCGATCTGGACGACGACGAGAACGCCATCGCCGAGGACTACGAGCTTCCTGGCGCCGACTTAAGCAATGAGGATTCTTCGGTGACCGTCATCCCCATGCAGGGCGATGAATTCATCTGCTCCAACTGCTTCCTGGTCAAGCACCGGAGCCAACTGGCCTACACCACCCCCGACGGCAAGCCCGTCTGCAAGGAGTGCGCCGCCTGATGGCCTATGACGAGTCCTACAACGAGCCAGAAACGGTCGAGATCCTGTTCAAGTCCTTGGGCGGGGCCGACGTGCCGGAATACGCCATGCCCGGCGATGCCGGGGCCGATTTGCGAACCAGGGTGGCTGTGGATCTGGCCCCCTTCCAGCGGGCGCTAGTTCCCACGGGAGTGGCCTTGGCCCTGCCCAACGGGTACGTCGGCCTGGTTCACCCGCGCTCGGGACTGGCAGTGAAAATGGGGGTGACCGTGCTCAACGCGCCGGGGACGATTGATGCTGGGTACCGGGGCGAGATCAAGGTGCCGTTGATCAACCTGGATCCTCATGAGTCGGTCCACTTCGAGCCTGGGGAACGCATCGCCCAGCTGGTCATCCAGCGTTACGTGCAGGCCCGTTTCGTGCCTGCTGAACGCCTGCCTGGCTCGGCGCGTTCGGATAGCGGATTCGGCTCGACCGGCCGCTGAGGCGCGGTTCGGACACGAGCGACCTGAATGGGCTATATCGAAGTGTAGGATTGGTGCATTATATCGGGATATTGGAGGCTTGAATGGTCACTCAGGAGGGCAGCGTCTGTAGCAATGATGTCGGCGATCAGGCCCCTTCTGGCTTGTCCTCCAGAGCCCTGGGCTGTGAGGTCAGCGACGATCCGCTCAATCCCCTGATGCCAATCTGGGAGATCTGCGCCGCCCATCATCCTGATGAGGATTTGTCCATGCTTCAGCGTGCCTATGACCGGGCCGTGGTCCAGCATGCCGACCAGAGGCGCAAGTCTGGCGAGCCCTACATCATCCATCCACTGGCTGTGGCACAAATTCTGGCTGACCTTGGCATGGGGCCCACGGTGGTTTCGGCCGGTCTACTGCACGACACCGTGGAGGACACCGACTACACCCTGGAGCAGTGCAGGGACGAGTTCGGCGACACGGTGGCTGGCTTGGTGGACGGGGTCACCAAGATATCCAAGATGGATTACGGCGATTCGGCCCAGGCCGAGACCATCCGCAAGATGATTGTGGCCATGAGCCGGGATGTCCGCGTCCTGGTGGTCAAGCTGGCTGACCGTGTGCACAACGCCCGCACCTGGCGCTATGTCAAGGCTTCATCAGCCCAGCGCAAGGCCCGTGAGACCCTGGACGTATATGCGCCCCTTGCCAACCGGCTGGGCATGAACGCCATCAAGACCGAGCTGGAGGAACTCAGCTTCAAGACCCTCTATCCCAAGATCTACAATGAAATCGTGGTCCTGGTCTCCCGCAGAGCCGGCCAGCGGGAGGTCTACCTGCAGCAGATCCTGGACGAGATTCACGAGGATCTGGATGCTCAGGGCATTAAGGCTCAGGTGACAGGGCGGCCCAAGGACTACTTCAGCATCTACCAGAAGATGATCGTGCGCGGGCACGATTTCGCCAACATCTACGACCTGGTTGGGGTGCGCATCATCGTGGATACCATTCGCGACTGTTATGCTGCCCTGGGTGCCGTCCATGCCCGTTGGAGCCCGGTGCCTGGGCGGTTCAAGGACTACATCGCCATGCCCAAGACCAACCGCTACCAGTCCCTGCATACCACGGTGGTGGGCCCGGGCGGCAAGCCGGTCGAGATCCAGATTCGCACCTGGCAGATGCATCGCCGCGCCGAATTCGGCATCGCCGCCCACTGGAAGTACAAGGAGAACGGTTCTGCGGGCCGCGAACTCTCCCAGCCCGACAAGTCCGACGTCAAGCGTGAGCGCCAGGAGGGGGAGCTGAGCCAGGAGGACAACCTGACCTGGATTCAGCAGCTGGCCGACTGGACCAGCGAGACTCCGGACTCCAACGAGTTCCTGGGTTCACTTAAGGATGATCTGGGCGCGGCCGAGGTTTACGTATTCACGCCCAAAGGCAAGATCATCTCCCTGCCGGCCGATTCAACGCCAGTGGACTTCGCCTATGCCGTCCACACCGAGGTTGGCCACAGAACGATGGGCGCCAGGGTCAATGGCCGCCTGGTCCCCCTGGACACCAAGCTGCGCAATGGGGACACGGTAGAGATTCTGACCAGCAAGTCCGACACCGATGGGCCCTCGCGCGACTGGCTCAGCTTTGCCAAGAGCCCCCGTGCCCGCAGCAAAATCCGTCAGTGGTTCAGCAAGGAGCGCCGTTCGGAGACCATCGAGGAGGGCAAGGACGAGCTCATCCGCGCCATGCGCAAACGGAACCTGCCCGTGGCCAGCCTGTTGACACCTGAAGCCATGGTGGGGGCTGCCGACGAGCTCAACTATCCCAATGAGAACGCGGTTTACGCCGCTATTGGCGACGGGCAGGTCTCCACTCAGAACGTGATCTCACGGCTGGTACATGATGCCGGCCGGTCGGCCCTTGAGGACGAGGTGGAGCAGGAGGCCATTCCCCTGCAGCGGGTCACCAAGTCCAGCCGGCCGGAGACCTCCCAGGGGATCTCGGTCAAGGGCGTGGACGATGTCTGGGTCAAGCTGGCCCGTTGCTGTACTCCAGTGCCAGGGGACCCCATCACCGGGTTCATCACCCGCAACCAGGGCGTCTCGGTTCATCGGTCCGACTGCCAGAATCTTCTGGAACTGCGCAAGAAGCAGCCCGAACGCATCATAGAGGTCTCCTGGACGGGCAAACAGGGCACTTTCATGGTCCAGATTCAAGTGGAGGCCCTGGACCGGCCCCACCTGCTCTCGGACATTACTCAGGTCCTGTCCGACCACGGGGTCAACATCCTGTCGGGCAGCCAATCCACCGGTCGTGACCGGGTCGCGGTCAGTCAATTCGTCTTCGAGATGGGCGACCCCCAACATCTGAATACGCTCCTGTCGGCTGTCAGGAAGATCGACGGTGTCTTCGATGCCTACCGGCTGACCGGAGCCAAGGGCTCGACCAGACCCCATATGCGGGCCATCTGACTTTCCCTGCAATCACCGTTATACCTACTTTTCCTCTTACTCTCGCGACGGCATTTTGCCGGTATCTCGTCAAATCTATTACTTGCTTTCAGCCTTGAAAATTCAACGGCTCAAAGTCTAAAAGAGGGTTATTAACGGTGATTACAGAAAGACCCCCGGTGGTCAATGACCAAGCCGGGGGTTCTAACGGAAACTGCTACAATCAGCGCACGGCGTTCATCCACTGCTCCTTGGTGGCCTTCTCGGCCTCCAGTTCCTGCTTCTTGGCCGGATCCTGCTCGGCGGCGATTCGCTGATCCAGGTCCTGAAGCTGGGCGGCCAGCTGCTGCTCGAAGCTGGAGACGCGGGCATCGGCCTCGGGGTCGGACTGGTTCCAGGCCGCATCTTCCACGGCCTTGATTTGCCGGTCCACGGCATCCATCCTGCCCTCGATTCGGCGCACATCGTCACGGGGGACGAAACCAATGGCGTCCCATTCCTCCTGAATCTTGGCCAGCTCCTGCCGGGCTTGCTTGGCGGCCTTGGAATCCTTGACGGGCAGCAAGGCCTCGGCCTTGGCCACCAGGGCCTCCTTCTTGGTCAGGTTCTCGCGCTCGTTGACCGAGGTCTTGTCCCGGTCGGCCTGACGGGCGTTGAAGAAGACATCCGCGGCCTGACGGAACCGAGCCCAGAGGGCGTCGTCATCCTGACGTCCTGCACGTCCGGCCTGCTTCCAGCGGTCCATGAGCTCGTTGAACTGATGAGAGGTGGGTCCCCAGTCAGTGGAGTCCTTGATCTGGTCGGCCTCGGCGATAATTTCTTCCTTGATCCGCTTGGTCTCGGACCGCTGGGCGTCACGCTGCTGGGCCCACTTGCGGCGGGCCTGGTTGAAGGTGGTGCGGGCGGAGGAGAAACGCTTCCAGAGTGCGTCCGCGTCGGCCTTGTCAATGCGGATGGTGGTGCGCTGGTGGTGCTGCCACTGCTCGAAGAGGGAACGGAACTTGTCTGCTGTGGATCGCCAGTTGGTGGAGTCGCCCAGGGAGGCTGCCAGATCTTCGGCCTTCTCTACGATGGCGGTCCGCTCCTTGATGGCCTTGGCCATGGCATCCTTGCGTGCTTGCGCCAGTTCAGCCTTGCGGGTCTGCCCCTTTTCGGCCAGCTGCTCCAGTTGCGTGCGCAGGGCGGCAAGGTCGCCGACTGCTTCAGGCTGACTGGTCTCCTCCTTGAGCGAGGTTATGGATTCGTCGATCTCGTGGGCCTTGATCTTGGGACTGCGCAGTCTGGAGGCGAATAGGTTCAGCTTCTCCTTGAGGTCCAAGTATCGGCGGGCGTAAAGGTCCAGGGCCTCCTTGGGATCTGCATTGGGGAACTGGCCCACCTGGCGCTCCTGGTCACCCTCGCGGACGAAGACGTTGCCCTGCTCGTCCACCCGGCCGAAGGCTTCTGCCTTGTCGATCTCCTCTTGGCTGTAGGTGGGAGCGGCCGGGGCGGCCTTGACGTGAGGGGCCTTGTGGGCCAGAGCTGCGGGGGAGGGAACCGCCTTGGGCTTGGGCGCAGCAGGTGTAGCTGCTTGCGCGGGCGCTTCAGCAGTTGCAGGCTGTGGTTCAGCCGGTACCGGTGCGCTCTGGGTTGGTGCATCCTCAGTAGATGCGGTCTGTCCGGGGGCAGCCTGTTCCTGCCCGGCTTCGGGCGTTGTCGCAGCGGCGACCTGGCCCTCCGCGTCCGCGGTGTGCTCCTCCTGCGGTGTCGAGGTGTTCTCGGGTGTGATGGCGGTGTTGTCGGCCATGGCCAGCTCCTTAGGCTTGTGTGTTGGAGAGATCGCAAAATATGGCAATACCATTTTCCTTGACCTCCTATAGTATAGGTTCTTATGGCAAAAGGCACATCTCTATCCGGTTTCCCAGAATGGCTTCCTTCGCAAAGAGTGGTGGAGCAGCGCATCCTCGACACGCTTCGCAAGGTCTTCGAATTGAACGGCTACATCGGCATTGAGACCAGAGCCGTAGAAGAGGGCTCCAGCCTGCTCAAGAAGGGGGAGACCAGCAAGGAGATCTACCTGCTCTCCCGACTGCAGGATCTGGGCCAGGAAAAGGATGTGCCAGTGGAGCGCCGGCTGGGCCTGCATTTTGACCTGACCGTGCCGCTGAGCCGCTATGTGGTGGAGCACAGCAACGACTTGACCTTCCCCTTCAAACGCTGGCAGATTCAGAAGGTCTGGCGAGGAGAGCGCCCCCAGGAGGGACGGTTCAGGGAGTTCGTTCAGGCTGACATTGACGTAATTGGCAACGGAGAGCTGCCCGACCACTACGAAGTCGAGGTGCCCCTGGTCATGCTGAGTGCTCTGGAGGAGCTGCGGGCCTTCGGCCTGCCCAAGCCCACTGTGCACGCCAACAACCGCAAGCTTTCCGAGGGATTCTACCGGGGTCTGGGTCTGGAGGATGTCGAGGGCGTTTTGCGCGAGATCGACAAGTTGGACAAGATCGGCCCTGACGAGGTGGCCAGCCTGTTGGTCAGTGAGTGCGGCGCCAATCAGGACCAGGCCAAGGCCTGCCTGGCTCTGGCCGAGCTGACCGCCGACGATGGCAAGCAGCTGCGCCAGCGGTTCGATGCCTTGGTTGACAAGGTTGGCATCGATAAGGAGTCTTCTTCGTACGCCTTGGCCATTGAGGGGCTGGAGACGCTGGCCATGATCATCGATGAGGCCGCCCGCATTCGACCTGGCTCGGTCATCGCCGACCTGAAGATCGCCCGCGGGCTGGACTACTACACCGGCTCTGTCTACGAGACCTTCCTGGAGGGGGCGCAGTCCCTGGGATCCATCTGTTCCGGCGGCCGCTATGACAATCTTGCTAACCAGGGCAACCGGACCTATCCAGGCGTAGGGCTGTCCATTGGGCTTTCTCGCCTGCTCTCCTACCTGCTGGCCCACGGGGTTCAGGCCTCCAGGGTTTCTCCGGCTGCGGTCATGGTCGCTGTCTGGGACGAGGAGGATCGGACCATCAGCAACCACATCGCCCAGGATCTGCGGGCCAGAGGTATTGCCGCTGATGTGGCGCCTACTGCAGCCAAGATTGGCAAACAGATCCGCTATGCCGACCACCTGGGCATCCCCTATGTCTGGTTCCCTGCCAAGGAGGGCCAGCAGGAGGGCGACCAGGTCAAGAACATCATCACCGGCGATCAGACTCCGGCTGACCTGGTGTCGTGGACGCCGGATAGCCTGTATGCCCGGCAGAGTGTGGAATACCAGGCCTGACGCAGGGGCAGGCCGAGCATTATGGAGGTACAGGAAAGCATGGGCCAGTCGGCTTACAGAACGAGCTACGCCACGGATGTCACTGAAGATATGGTCGGTCGCCAGGTGACGGTGGCCGGATGGGTGGATCGCCGCCGTGATCACGGAGGCGTGGCCTTCATCGACCTGCGTGACCGCTCCGGTCTGGTGCAGATCGTCATCTATGACGAGGAAGAGGCCCGGCCCCTGCGTAGCGAGTACGTCATCCAGGTCACCGGCAAGGTTCGCGAACGTCCTGAGGGCAATGACAACGAACACCTGTCCACCGGACACATCGAGATCGTTGCAGACAAGATTGAGGTTCTGGCCAAGTCGGCAGCCCTGCCCTTCCAGGTGTCCACAGCCCTGGAGAACGAGGCCGAGAACAAGCTGCCCGGCGAGGATGTGCGGCTGCGCTACCGTTATCTGGACCTGCGTCGCCCCTCCATGCAGCGCAACATCCGTCTGAGGGCCGCCATGAACCGTGCCGCCCGTGCTGCCTTGGACAAGATGGATTTCTGCGAGATCGAGACGCCGACCCTGATCAAGTCCACCCCCGAGGGCGCCCGTGACTTCCTGGTGCCGGCCCGCCTGGTGCCCGGATCCTGGTACGCCCTGCCGCAGTCTCCCCAGCTGCTCAAGCAGTTGCTGATGGTGGGCGGCTTTGAGCGTTACTACCAAATTGCCCGTTGCTACCGCGACGAGGACTTCCGCGCCGACAGGCAGCCTGAGTTCACCCAGCTGGACATCGAGATGAGCTTCGCCTCCCAGGAGGACGTCATGGCCATGGCCGAGCAAGTCATTGCCGAGGTCTGGAAGGCTGCAGGATTCGAGGTCACCCTGCCCATCCCCAGAATCAGCTGGCAGGAGGCCATGGACAAGTATGGTTCCGACAAGCCTGACCTGCGCTTTGGCAACCCTATCGTCGAACTGACCGACTACTTCAAGAACACCCCCTTCCGGGTCTTCCAGGCTCCCTACGTAGGCGCCGTGGTCTACCAGGGTGCGGCTAACCTGCCCCGCAGGCAGTTCGACGCTTGGCAGGAATGGGCCCGCCAGCGTGGTGCAAAGGGCCTGGCCTATGTCCAGTTCACCGGCGACGGCACTCTCAAGGGCCCGGTGGCCAAGAACCTGTCTGATGCCGAGCGCCAAGGCCTCAAGGAGGCCGTAGGCGCCACGGACGGGGATGCCGTCTTCTTCGCAGCCGGTCCCCGTGAGGCTTCGCAAACCCTGCTGGGCGCGGCCCGTGTGGAGATCGCCCGTCGCCAGGGGCTGCTCAAGCCCGACGAATTCGCCCTGACCTGGGTGGTGGACTTCCCGCTCTTCAAGCCCACCGACGACCCGGACGACGACGATGTGGCTGTGGGCCATTCTAAGTGGACCTCCATGCACCATCCCTTCACCATGCCTTCGGCCGACTGGATCGACCGCTTCGACAAGGATCCCGAACACGCCATGAGCGACTCCTATGACATCGTCTGCAACGGCGAGGAGATGGGCGGCGGCTCGGTGCGTATTCACCGCGACGACATTCAGGATCGGGTCTTCAAAGTGCTGGGCATCGGCCCCGAGGAGGCCCAGGAGAAGTTCGGCTTCCTGCTGGAGGCCTTCAAGTACGGCGCTCCTCCCCACGCAGGCATCGCCTTCGGTTGGGACAGGACTGCCCAGATCCTGACCGGAGCGGACTCCATCCGCGATGTCATCGCCTTCCCCAAGTCCGGTGGCGGCCAGGATCCCATGACCGGGGCTCCGGCGCCCATCTCCGACCAGCAACGCGCCGAGACCGGCGTGGACTGGGAACCGGATCAGGAGGATGCCGACTGAGCGCACATTGTCACTGATCGACGAGAGTCTAAAAGGGTTGGAATTCTGCGGGGTTTCGGCCCTTATTGTTTATGCCGGTTTAGGCGCTGCGGGTCAATCGGTCGCGTTCGGACAGTGGCTCCGCTTTTCAGGAGAACCGTTTCTATGGCCGCTCTGCAACAAAGATTGAGTAAACTGCCCAATATGAGCGAAACAACCAAACAGCCGTCGGAGCGGATTCTGCCGGAGAAACCGGCCTCGGATCGCCCCGTCCAGGATAACTCCGGGCCGCTGGTCGAGCTGGCGCACGTCGAGAAGCATTTTGGCAACCTGCACGTCCTCAAGGACATCAACCTGCAGGTTGATACCGGCGAAGTGCTGGTGGTGGTCGGCCCCTCAGGCTCCGGCAAGTCCACCATGTGCCGGACTATCAATCGTCTGGAGTCCATCGACTCCGGTGTCATCAGGATCGAGGGAGAGCCTTTGCCTCAGGAGGGACGCGACCTGGCTCGGCTCAGGGCCGAGGTGGGCATGGTCTTCCAGTCCTTCAATCTGTTCGCCAACAAGACCATACTGGAGAACATGACCCTGGCACCCATCAAGGTGCGCCATATGCCCAAGAAGGATGCTGAGGACCTGGCCATGGACCTCTTGGCCCGGGTGGGCGTGGAATCCCAGGCCTCCAAGATGCCCTCCCAGCTCTCAGGCGGCCAGCAGCAGCGTGTGGCCATAGCCCGCGCCCTGGCCATGCAGCCCAAGATCATGCTCTTCGACGAGCCCACATCGGCTCTTGACCCGGAGATGGTCAACGAGGTGCTGGATGTGATGATTCAGCTGGCCCAGGAGGGCATGACCATGATCTGCGTGACCCACGAGATGGGCTTTGCCCGCCAGGCCGCCGACCATATCGTTTTCATGGCCGATGGACGGATCCTGGAGAAGGACGACCCCGACGACTTCTTCGATCACCCCAAGACCCAGAGGGCCGCCGACTTCCTGTCCAAGATTCTGACCCACTGAAGCAGGAGGGAAGCGTATCCGCATGAATGCAAGCATGCATGGCATGGGCCAGCCGTTGAAACGGCTTGCCAGGAATTTGACCGCGATCCTGTGCGCTTTGGGTTGCCTGATCTCCTTGGCGGCCTGCGGCTCCGACAAGGAGGCAGGCAAGATTCGGGTGGGCATCAAGTTCGACCAGCCTGGTCTGGGCTTCAAGAAGGCCGGAACCTATGTGGGCTTTGACGTGGACGTGGCCACCTACATCGCCGACAAGCTAGGTTATAGCCCCGACGACATCGTCTGGAAGGAGGCCCCCTCCAAGCAGCGTGAGGCCATGCTCCAGAACGGCGACGTGGACATGATCCTGGCCTCCTATTCCATAACGGATGAGCGCAAGCGGGCCGTCTCTTTCGCTGGACCCTACATCGTGGCCGGACAGGACCTGCTGGTGCGCAAGGAGGACCACCATATCCGTGGCCCCGAAGACCTCAATGGCAAACGACTGTGCTCAGTGACCGGATCCACCTCGGCCGTCACCGTCAAGAAACGGTTCGCCAAAGAAGTCCAGCTGATGGAGCAGCCGGGCTACGCCGAATGCGCCACCGCCCTCTTCTCTGGCATCGTTGATGCAGTCACCACTGACGACATCATCCTGGCTGGTCTGGCTTCCGCCTCCCGTGGAAGGCTGCGGCTGGTGGGCAAGCCCTTCACCCAGGAGTACTACGGTGTGGGCATCAAAAAAGGCAATACCAAGCTGGCCCACAAGATCAACGCGGCTCTGGCCGACATGGAGGCCAACGGCTCCTGGCAGCGGGCGCTCGAGAACAACACCCGGGGCACCCATTACAAACCCGATCCGCGCTACAACCCACCTAAGCCCAAGGAGGGGGAGTGAGATGTCAACCATCATCGAACTGTTCACCGACTACGACATCCCGGCAGCCTTTTGGGTCAACATCCAGCTGACCCTCTGGTCGGCCCTCTTCTCGCTGATCCTGGGCATCATCCTGGTGATCATGCGCATCTCGCCCATCTCCTCCCTGCGGGCCGTCGGCCGAGGGTATGTGGAGTTCTTCCAGAACATGCCTTTGACCATCATCATGGTCTTCATGGTCTTGGGTGCCTTCGCACAGCTCAAGATTAGCTTCTCGCCGGAATTCTCCGTCAACTTCTTCTGGCTGGCAGTGACCGGCCTGTCCCTGTATACGGCAGCGTTTGTCTGCGAGTCCTTGCGCTCGGGCATCAACACGGTGCCTCTGGGCCAGGCTGAGGCGGCCCGCGCTCTGGGGCTGAGCTTCTTCCAGTCGGCCTCGCAGATCATACTGCCGCAGGCCTTCCGTGGTTCGGTGGCGCCCCTGGGTAACACCTTCATCGCCCTGCTGAAGAACTCCACCGTGGCTGCAGCAGCCTCCGTGGCATCCGAGAGCTCCTCCCTGATGAGCGAGATGATAGAGTTCCACGCCAATGCCATTGTGGCCATCTTCCTGATTTTCGCCCTAGGATATGTGATTCTGGTTTTGCCCATCGGAGCTTTGACCACGTACCTGTCCAACAAGCTGGCAGTGAGGAGGTGAGCGGCCATGGCACCAGATAATGAGAGCTCGCTGCTCTTCGATCAGCCCGGTCCCAAGGGCCGGCGCACCATACGAATCGCCAATTGGATAGCCGCTATCATCTTCGCCATAGTGGTCATTCTGGTGCTGATGAGGCTGCACAATCCTCCTGATGGGGAGAACCAGCTCAGCTGGGAGCTTTGGCGTCCGGCCCTGGACTACGAAGCTTGGTCGGACTTCTATCTGCCTGGGCTCTGGCTGACCATCAAGGCTTCGGTGGTTGCAGTGATTGGCTCGGTCATCTTCGGGTTTGTCTTCGGCCTTGGCCGTCTGCTGCCCAACTGGCTGGTAAGGGCAGTCTCAGGAATCATCGTGGAGTTCTGCCGGGCCGTCCCGGTTCTTATGATGATGATTTTCTTCTGGCGCTGGTTCGCCTTTGCCGGAGTCAGCCAGGCCTCCTATTGGGCCGTCGTGCTGGGCCTCATTCTTTACAATGGCTCCGTGGTGGCTGAGTTGATTCGTTCGGGGGTGGGCAACCTGCCCAACGGCCAGCGTGAGGCCTCCCTGGCACTGGGGCTGACCAGGACCCAGTCGCTGATGCAGATCGAGGTTCCGCAGGCCGTCTACGCCATGCTACCGGCGGCCGTGACCCAGCTGGTCGTGGTCCTCAAGGATACGGCTCTGGGCTCCATCATCATGTACACGGATCTGTTGCAGGAATCCCGTCGCCTGGGCTCCATGTACTTCAACATCCTGCAGACCCTGGTGGTGGCCTCGGTGGTCTACTTCTTCGTCTGCTTCCTGCTGTCGCACTTCGCCCGTTGGCTGCCCAAGAAGATGCAGGAGCGCACTGCCGCCCCCGCCGACTTCGTGGAGCCGGCCGCGCCCGTGGCCATCATGGATCCCTCCAACGTCAACCAGATAGCCGTAGCCAAGGAGGTGGACGAGGACCGGTACGGCGGTGCGCCGTTGCAGTACCACGCCCACCACCGTGGATCTAACGCCTCCATCCAGCACTGGAGGAAGACCCGCTACATCCAGGGCTATGACCGGACTCAGCCCGACACGCTGGTCGATCCGCACAAGGCGAGCCTTGAGATTCCGGACTTCCTTAAACCCGGCCGTGGCAGCCGCTCCGGTGGTGAGCAGAAAGCCGATGGGAAGACCAGGAAGGAGAAGAAAGGCGGCAGCGACAAAGACAGCAAGAACAGGAGCTGACGTAGAGCTCCTTGCTGTTCCCTGTCTGGCGGCTTTCCCGTTTCTGGACTTAGTTGACGAAGCCTGTGTCCGGCCGGACTTGTGTGCCTGGCCGGATAGACTGGTGGACATGGTCCAAGAACAAACTGATTCCTCAACCGCCTCAACCGACCAGCCTCCCTCCTTGGGCGACTTGGTCCCCGAGGCGGGAGGCCCCCGCAACCTGACCGAGGATCAGATCTACGACCGCTTCTTCTCCTGGGTGGCTTCCCGGGGCATCACCCCCTGGCCGCACCAGGAGGAGGCCGTCCTCTCCCTGGTTTCTGGCGACCATGTGATCCTGTCGACCCCGACCGGCTCGGGCAAGTCCATGGTGGCCCTGGCCATGCATTTCATCGCCCTGTGCACAGGGCGGCGCTCCTATTACACGGCTCCCATCAAGGCCCTGGTCTCCGAGAAGTTCTTCGACCTGGTTTCGGTTCTGGGTCGCGACCGGGTGGGTATGATCACCGGCGACACCCATATCAACACGGATGCCCCGGTCATCTGTTGCACTGCCGAGATCCTGGCCAACCAGGCGCTCAGGGAGGGTCGCCATGCCGATATCGGCTGCGTGGCCATGGATGAGTTCCACTATTACGGGGACCCGGACCGAGGCTGGGCCTGGCAGGTGCCCCTGCTGACCCTGCCTGATGTGCAGTTCCTGCTCATGTCGGCCACCCTGGGCGACGTGGATCAGATCGCCGTGGACCTGGAGCGCAAAACCGGGGTGGGTGTGGACATCGTCGCCGATGCCCCACGACCGGTGCCTCTGGACTACCGTTATGTGGACACCCCTCTGCCTACCACCGTGGAGTCACTGATGGCCGATGGAGATTCGCCTGTCTACATCGTTCACTTCTCCCAGGATGCCGCCCTGGAGACGGCCCAGGCACTGTCCAGCACGGGGGTCTCCGACCGGGGCCAGCGGGACCGGATCAAGGAGGCCATGGCCGGCACCCGCTTCACCACGGCCTTCGGTAGGATTCTGCAGCGGCTGTTGCGCACCGGGGTCGGGGTCCACCATGCGGGCATGCTGCCCCGGTATCGGCGTCTGGTGGAGCAGCTGGCCCAGGATGGACTTCTGCCGGTCATCTGTGGCACGGACACCCTGGGGGTCGGCATCAATGTACCCATCCACACGGTCCTGCTGACCGGGCTGACCAAGTTCGACGGCTACAAGATGCGCCGTCTGCGGGCCAGGGAATTCCACCAGATCGCAGGCAGGGCCGGGCGCATGGGCTTCGATACCAGTGGACTGGTCGTGGCCGAGGCCCCCGAATACGAGATAGAGAACGCCAGGGCCGTGGCCAAGGCGGGCAATGACCCCAAGAAGCTCAAGCGGATCAAGCGGAAGAAGCCCCAGGAGGGGTTCGTCACCTGGGGCAAGGGGACCTTCGACAAGCTGATCCAGGCCCGTCCCGAGACCCTGACGCCGCATCTGAAGATCTCCCACGCCATGGTGCTCAACGAGGTTGACCAGGGCGGGGATGCCAGGAGGCGGGTGGAGGACCTGATCGAGGACTCCCGTCAGACACCGCAGCAGAAGGAGCATCTGCAGGACCGGGCAGACGAGATCTTCCAGACCCTGACAGACACCGGGGTCATCGAGACCGAAAGGAATCCGGACGGCGGCCTGGACTACTTCACGACCGTGGACCTGCCCGAGGATTTCGCCCTGGACCAGCCTCTTTCGCCCTTCCTGCTGGCCGCCCTGGAGCTGCTGGATCCCGAGGATCCTGACTATGACATGGATCTGCTCTCCATGGTCGAGGCCACCCTGGAGGATCCCCGGCAGATACTCAAGGCCCAGCAGCGGCAGGCCCGCGACGCGGCCATCCAGCAGATGAAGGTGGACGGCCTGGAGTACGAGGAACGGATGGAGCGTCTGCAGGAGGTGACCTGGCCCAAGCCCCTGGAAGAGCTGCTGGGGGAGGCCTTCGACCGCTACCGCCGGGATGTTCCCTGGGCCAACGACTATGAGATCCATCCCAAGTCCGTTTTGCGGGACATGCTCGAGACGGCCTCGGACTTCAACGGCTACATCGCCCGCTACGGAATATCCCGGTCGGAGGGGACCCTGCTGCGCTATCTGTCCGATGCCTATCGGGCGCTCAGCAGGACGGTTCCCGAAGAGTTCATGGATGAGCGGCTGGAGGACATCCTGGCCTGGCTGGGACTTATTGTGCGCTCGGTGGACTCCAGCCTGGTGGATGAGTGGGAGGCCGCAGGAAGGGCCGAAAACGGCGAAGCCGCAAGCGGCCTGGATGCCGCCCCGCCCAAGGTGGAAAACCAGGTGGTGGCGGACCGGCGTGGGCTGACCCTGCTGGTGCGCAACGCCATGTTCCAGCGGGTGGAGCTGGCGGCCGCCGACCGGCCGGAGGCCCTGGCCGACCTGGATGCGGACTGGGGCTACGGCCTGCGGGCCTGGAGCGACGCGCTGGACGACCTCTACGAGGACCATGAGCAGATACTTACCGATGCTCAGGCCAGGTCCTCGGACTTCTTCAGCCTGGATGACCGTGACGAGCGCCAGGGGCACACCTGGCGGGTCCAACAGATCTTCGACGACGTCGAGGGGGAGCGCGACTGGGGCATCGCCGGCATCGTGGATCTGGATGCCACCCAGGAGAGCGGCCAGGTGGTCTTCAAGGAGTACCGGGTGGGTCCCATCGAGGAGCTGATGGACCTTTAGACCCCGGTCCTTACAGGACCTTGGAGAGGAAGGACTGCAGCCGAGGGCTCTGCGGGTGGCCGAAGATCTGCTCGGGCGTGCCCTCCTCCTCGATGATCCCGGCATCGGTGAAGATCACCCTGGAGGAGACCTCCCGGGCGAAGGCCATCTCGTGGGTGACCAGAATCATGGTCATGCCGCCCTCGGCCAGGGAGCGGATCACTTGAAGCACGTCACCCACCATCTCCGGATCCAGGGCCGAGGTGGCCTCGTCGAAGAGCATGATGTCGGGTTGCATGGCCAGGGCGCGGGCGATGGCCACACGCTGCTGCTGCCCGCCTGACAAATCCGTGGGCCGCGCGTCAGCCTTCTCCTGAAGCCCTACGGTCTCCAGCAGGTCCAGGGCCTGCTGCCGGGCATCCTCCTTGGGCGTCTTGTGCAGCATGTGGGGGGCCAGCATGATGTTTTCGGCCACGCTCATGTTGGGGAAGAGGTTGAAGTGCTGGAATACCATGCCCACGTGTTCGCGCAGCTTGTCGATGTCGGTCTTTGGATCGGAAATGTCGATTCCATAGACGCTGATGGTGCCCGAGGTCGGTATCTCCAGGGCGTTGATGCAGCGCAGCAGGGTGGACTTGCCCGCGCCCGAGGGGCCGATGATGGAGATGACCTCTCCAGGCTTGACCTCCATGTCGATCCCCTTGAGGACCTCGGTGTCGCCGTAGCGCTTGTGCAGGTCGCGGATGGATACGGCCGCCTGGGACTCTCCCTGGTTGCGGTGACTTTGGTTCTGACGGATGCGACGGGTCAGTCGTCCGGTGTCCATGTCCGGGTCCTCGAAGTTCATCGATGCAGCCTCCTATCGAGCATATTGGCCATCCAGGTCAGGGCGCTGATGGCGACGAAGTAGATGACGCCCACCATGAACAGGGTTTCGGTCACGCGGAAGTTGGCCGCGTAGATCTGTTGGGCCTGGTAGAGCAGTTCGCCGAAGCCGATGGCCAGCAGCAGCGAGGAATCCTTGAGCATGATGACCAGCTGGTTGATGATGGATGGCGTGGCAATTCTGACGGCCTGGGGCAGGATGACCCGGCGCAAGGCCATGCGACGGGTCAGGCCCAGGCTGCGGGCCCCCTCCATCTGCCCGACGTCGACCGAGTCGATGGCTCCACGCACGATCTCGACCAGGTAGGCTCCGGAGTTCAGGGACAGGGTCAGCGCGCCGGCCAGCCAGATGCTGATGCGGTGGCCGATCAGCTGGGGAACGCCCAGGTAGAAGAAGAAGGCCCAGACCAGGACGGGTGTGCCCCTGAAGACAGCTACGTAGATGCGGGCAATCCAGGACAGGATCCGGTTGGGGCTGATCCGCCACAGTCCCAGGATGACGCCGATGGCCAGGGCGATGACGAAAGATATGGCCGTGATGGCCAGGGTGTTGCGCAGGCCCAGCATCAGGGAGGGGAATGCTTGGCGGACCAGTCCGAAGAATCCTGGCCGGGTGACGGAGGCCTTCTTGTCAGAATTGCTGTTGCCTACATAGGAGTCGACCAGCTTCTTATAGCTGCCGTCCGCCTTCATCTTGGCCAGGCCTTCGTTGAAGGCGGCCACGAATTCCTTGTTCTCGCCCTTGCGGACGGCCGCTCCGTAGGAGGCGCCAGGCTCCTTCTTGGTCACGGTCTTCAGCCCGTTGCCCTGGGCGATGCCGTAGGCCAGGACCGGGTAGTCGTCGATGACCGCCTGGGCATTGCCGGACTTGACCATCTCATACATGGTGGAGGACTGGTCCACCGCCTTGACCGTGAAACCGTACTGGGCCGCACGCTGCTTGGCGAAGGCCTCGCCCTCGCTGCCCGTCTTGACGGCCACCACGCTGCCTTGCAGATCCTTGTAGCTGTGGATCTGGTCGTTGTCCTTGGCGATGGCCATCTGCACGCCGGAGTCGAAATAGGGGTCGGTGAAGTCGTAGACCTGCTTGCGCTGGTCGGTGATGGTCATACCGGCTATGACCACATCGGCCTGCTGGGAGTTCAAGGCTTGAAGGGCGGCGTTGAAGCCCAGGGACTGAATCTGCACCGAGAACCCCTCGATGTCGGCGATCTTGCGGATCAGATCCATATCGATGCCGACCAGCTTGCCGGAGGAGTCCCTGAATTCAAAGGGGGCGAAGGTGGTATCGGTGGCGACACGGAAGGTGCGTCCTTGGACCGCTTGGGCGGCGGGAGAGTCCTCGGCCGCCTGCGCCGGCGTGGCCAGGGGGGCGACGATCAGGGCTGAGAGCCCCAGGACCAGGGCGAGCAGGCCGATGGCCCACCTGCCTGGACCCGATGTCCATCCCTGGCGAACATGCTTGGCGATCACTGGCGATTCTCCTTATTGTTCCGACTGTGCCGGTCCTGGTTTTTTGAGGCGGCAGGCCTTGCTGCTGCCTATGGCCTTCCTGAAGATATCCAGGCTGATGACCAGTAAACTGTACACATACCGTGTTTCCAGGACCCAACTACGCGCTGGGCGATACGGCCATATGGGTTCCCAGTCTAGCGCGTTCGTCTTTCTATTTGCGGCAGACGCAGGCCTATGCTGGTGAGGGCGGGGAGCCATAGGAGCCCCGAGGAATGAGGTATTGCAGATGGTTGATGATCTCTTCCAGGCGGCGGACCCCCCCGAGGAGCACACTTTGCCTTTGGCGGTCAGGATGCGGCCCAGAAGCCTGGACGAGGTGGTCGGCCAGGATAAGGTCACGGCTCCCGGTACCCCCTTGGAGCGGCTGGCCCGGTCGGATCCGAACAACCGTCTGACGGCTCCCAGCTCGGTCATTCTTTTCGGTCCTCCTGGGGTGGGCAAGACCACCCTGGCCTACATTGTCGCCCGACAGTCCGGACGGCATTTCGAGGAGCTTTCGGCCGTCACCTCGGGTGTCAAGGAGGTGCGGCAGGTCCTCGCCCAGGCTCGGGAACGGCTGGTCAGTCAGGGGCAGGAAACGGTCCTCTTCATCGATGAGGTCCACCGTTTTTCCAAGTCGCAGCAGGATGCACTGCTGCCCAGCGTAGAGAACCGGGATGTGACTTTTATCGCAGCCACCACGGAGAATCCCAGCTTTTCGGTCATCTCGCCCCTGCTTTCGCGCTCGGTGGTGGTCAAGCTGGAGGCCTTGGACGATCAGGACCTGGCCAAGCTGGTCCGCAGGGCTGTCAAGGATCAGCGGGGGCTCAAGGATCAGGTAAGACTGGATCCAGAGGCTTTGGACCAGATCGTGCGTTTTTCCGGAGGTGATGCCCGTCGTGCTCTGACCATTTTGGAGGCTGCAGCGGGAGCTGTCACCGAGGACGGGCCTCGTGCCAAGGGGGCGCGTCGGCCGCTGATCAATGCCAAGGTGGTCTCCTCGGTCATGAACATGGCCTCTGTCCGCTATGACAAGAAGGGTGACGATCACTACGACGTGGCATCGGCCTTCATCAAGTCAATGCGGGGTTCCGACGTGGATGCGGCCCTGCACTACCTGGCTCGGATGATCCGGGCTGGCGAAGATCCGCGCTTCATCGCCCGACGAATCATGATCGCCTCTGCCGAGGAGGTAGGCATGGCTTCTCCGGAGGTGTTGGAGATCACGGTCGCAGCTGCTCAGGCCGTGGCCATGGTGGGCATGCCTGAGGCACGACTGATTCTGGCCGAGGCAGTCATCGCCGTGGCTACTGCTCCCAAGTCCAACGCCTCCTACCTGGCCATCAACCAGGCCCTGGAGGACGTGGATGCTGGGCATATCGGCCAGGTTCCCCTGCATCTGCGGAACGCTCCTACCAAGCTGATGAAAGCCTGGGGCAACCACGAGGGCTACCAGTACGCCCATGATGCGCCGGACGCGGTGGCCCCACAGCAGTACATGCCGGACGAACTGGTCGGACGACGTTACTACCACCCCAATAATCGAGGCTACGAGCGCCAGCTCGGTCCCCGACTGGAGGCCATCAGGGCCATCCTGGACAGGGCTGCCGGGCCGGAGGGAAACGCCGGGTCTAGGCAATGACCGCCGAGACTCCTATACTGAACACCCAATAGACGTTGAGCAGCCACACAATGACCGAAACGCCGCAGGGTCCAGGCCTTCCATATTGACGGTCGCCACGCTCCCACAAGGAGTCTGTCGTCGTCGGCAGGCCTGGCATGGACGCATGGGGTTTGCCTGCCTCATGCACGGGCGCGAGGGTGACGATGTCGACAGCGGTCATTGACAAAGCAGACATATCCGAACAATCAAAGGGTCTCGGTGTGGCCGAGGACGACCTGGCGGTCCGCGAGATTACCCGGCGAGTAGACAATGCTCGTGAATCGGCTACTTTTTACAAGATCGTGGCCCTGGTGGCTGCGGGAATGCTCATGGACAGCATCGATGTCTATGTGGGCAGCGCAGTAGCCAGTTCGGCCTTGAGCACCGGATGGTCCACGGTCGCCCAGAATTCCCTCTTCCTGTCGGCCGGCTTCCTAGGGCTCCTGGTGGGTTCGCTGCTGGCCGGGTTTATCGGAGACCTGCGTGGACGCAAGACCGCCTATCAGATCAACCTGTTACTCTTCGGAGGATTTACCTTGCTGGGCGCTCTGGCACCGAACATGGCCGTCCTTTCGGTCTGCCGTCTAGGGGCCGGCCTGGGGCTGGGCGCCGAGATTGTCACCGGCTTCTCCATGGTCAACGAATTCGCTCCCATCAAGCACCGCGGCCGTTGGAGCGCCATCGTCTCGCTCGTGGCTAACACCGGAGTCCCCCTGGCCATGCTCCTGTGCGCCTGGATTATTCCCCGCTGGTCATGGAGGCCGCTCTTTGTCGGCATAGGCTTGGCAGCTGCGCTGATCTGGTACCTGCGGCGTGACATCCCTGAGTCTCCTCGCTGGCTTGCCCTGCATGGGCGGATGGCCGAGGCCACCCAGGTGGTTGAACTTCTGGAGGCCGATAACGGTCGGGAAGAGTCAGAATCTGGCACTGTCAGTAGTTCCGCCCTCGCCGGAAAAAATGAAGGGGATGAGGTACCTGCCAAGGCATCGGGTAGCGTTGTCCGTGGCCTGATTGTGGCAACTGTGGCAGTTTCAGCCACTAACGTCTGCTCCTACGCTTTCACCTCCTGGGTGCCCACCATCCTGCTCAAGCGGGGTATTGATCTGAGCGGATCCCTGTGGATCAGCACTCTGATGATGCTGGGTGCCCCTTTGGGCTGCCTGATTGGATCCCTGCTTCTGGACCGGATTGGCCGCAAGCGGATCATCGTCACAGCCTTCCTGCTGACGGCGGTCTTCGGTCTGCTCTATGCCGCGCAGACCAGCCAGGTCACAGCCATTCTGGTGGGCATCCTGCTTATGGCCAGCCTCTATGTCCTCATGTCTTCGGTGGTGGCGGTCTATGCGCCCGAGCTCTTCCCGACCACTGTCCGCTTCCGTTGCGTAGGCATTGCCAATGCCGTTGCCAAGCTCTGCAATGTGCTCATGCCCGTGCTGATCGGCGCCATGCTCAGCCAGTGGGGAAGCACCTCAATCTTCGTCACCATCAGCCTGGTGGCCCTGGCCTCCATGCTCGTTGTGGGTCTGATGGGCTGGGAGACGTCCGGCCGCTCGGTGGGCTGATAGTGCCGATCCAAGGGCGTAAAGGATATAAAAGGTAAAAGGCCTGGCATGAGCCTGTTACCGTCGACGGGCGGTCAAGGAATCGGCCAGGTCCTGTTCTCAGTAATATTCCTTTCTCAGTAAGAGAGATCAGATCTGGTTAGCCAGCAGCCGGTTGTAGACGCAACGTAACTCGGTTTGGAAAGTCTCGGGGTCGATATCGGGATTCTGCTTGAACAGGTCGATCCACCAGTTGTTGACTGACCTGATTCTCTTACGAGCTATGTCCGCGCCCGACCTGGTCAGGGCGATGATATTGACACGGTGATCGGCGGGGTTCTGTTCACGGCTGACCAGGCCCTGTGCCTTCAAGGCTTTCAGATCCCTGGCCAGCAGACTGGGATCTACGCACAGGTCCCGGGCTATCTGGCGCTGGCTGAGGCCTGGATGATCATAGAGGTATACAATCAGATCACCTTGGGTACCCCGTAAGGTGGAGTCGCCTGTATACCGGCTGGCATCGTTGCGTGCATGCCGGTAGATTCCGGCTATGCAGCTGCTCAGGTTGTGGTAGTGGCTCTTCTTTAACATCGCTGCTGCCCCCTAGCTGGTAAGGAAGATCGAAGAATTCTGCGGGCATGGTTAACCCGATAACCGCATGGACCCCTTCGGCGCCGTTCCCCTTCCAGGCCTATTCCCGGCAACTCCCTAGCCTCGGCCTAGCATGGACGACGCATTTTTCATCATATCAATACCGTCGACACCATGGGGATGGTCCACAATCGGAACAGAGGCCAGGCGCATCATAATTCCCCAGGCTGCCCCTACTTGATGTCTGTACCAGTCGATCATCCAGGAACTTTCTGTCTACCTCAGGCTCTTGGGTTAAAAGGAATTGCCTTTTTGCTCGGCCAAGGTCGGGGACTATCACCGTCATTGCTCCACGGTATGCTAAAATAATCCCTTTTCGCGACGTAATCTGGAAAGGACTGGCATGCGGGTACTGGACTTCGACGGCACCATCTACGATGGCGAGAGCCTGCTTGACTTCTACCTGTTCACTGCCCGCAAGGATCCGCGGGTGCTGCACTACCTGCCGGTTGCCCTCTTCTATGCTGTCCGCTACCGCTTGGGCCGGGTCACCCTGGAGCAGCTGGATTCGGCCATGCGTCGGGTGGGTTCACGCTACCTGCGTCGGCTGACCTCGCGTCCCGGCTTTGACATGGACCGGCTGGTCAGCCAGTTCTGGGATGCCAACATGCACAAAATCATGGATTGGTACACCCCCCAGGCCGACGACGTGGTGGTGACCGCCTCATTCGATCTGGTGGCCGGGGAGGCCTGCCGACGACTGGGCATCAACCACTGCATCGGCTCCACTCTGGATTTGGAGTCCCTGACCGTGGGCTACCTCAACTTCGGACCTGACAAGCCCCTGCACTTTCAGCGGACCCTGGGCCAGGAGGCGGCAATTGACGCCTTCTACACCGATTCGGCCTTCGACCTGCCCATGATCGATCTTGCCCGGCGGGCCTACCTGGTCGAGCATGGCAAGGTCCGCCGCATCAAATAGGCCAAGTCTGCCTGCATCCTCCTCCTCACTGGCAAAGACTCCTTCTGGAGGGATGATTCCATCATTGAAGCGGCCTGTGTGCTAGTTCATGATTCGAAGGGGAAGACCAATCCCCACTGGCGGCGCAGGGAGTCCATGAGCTCCATGATGCGCAGGGTGTCTTTGTGGGGCATCTGGGCGCACTCGGTCTTGCCGTCCAGGATGGCCTGTGCGGCGCTGGCCACCTCGTATTCATAACCGGTCAGCTGGTCGGGGATGGGGTAGCTCTTCCTCAATTTATGGTCCTCGTCGTACAGGTCGATGGACTCCACATTGTTGATATTGGCACACTGCAGGTAACCCTGGTCTCCCCAGATGCGGCCGGTCCGGTCGCTGACTGAGACCATGGAGCTGGTTGCTGCTCCCATGGATCCATCCTGGTAGGAAATGGTTGTGGAGTTCTGGCTGTCCACGCCCTCCGGGCTGCGGACCCAATCCGTGCAGACCCGTTCGATGGGCTTGGGTCCCATGACCATGTCGATGAAGTTGAGAGGGTAGACACCCACGTCGAGCAGGGCGCCACCGGCCAGGGCGGGGTCGGTCATTCTGGCCTTGCCCACGGTTACATATCCCAGGTTGGCGGTCACGGTTTTGACGGTGCCTATTTCTCCCGAGGAGATGACATCGTCGATGATGGAGCGCGAGGGCATGTACCTGGTCCAGATGGCCTCGGTGCAGAGCAGGCCGGTGCTCTCAGATGTCTCCATGACCTGCCTGGCTTGGTCGGCGTTAGCGGTGAAGGACTTCTCAACCAGCACGTTCTTCCCGGCCTTCATGCAGGCGATGGCCTGCTTGGCGTGGAGGCTGTGAGGCGTGGCGATGTAGACCAGATCCACCTGGGGATCATCCAGGAGTTCCTGGTAGGAGCCATAGGAATGCTGGAATCCATATTTTTGGGCGAAGTCGGCTGCACGATCCCCGTCCCTGGCGGCCACAGCATAGGGGGCCACCAGGTGGCTGTACTGCGGATCTTGGGCCATCATGACCACCGTCTTGGCTAGGGCGTTGGCTATACTTCCAGCGCCGAGAATGGCGAAGTTGACCTGCATTCCCTTCTGCTCAGCCTCTTGTCGTTTGCCGTTCAATCTGCTCATCCTTGACTCCTTCGTTCGAATGGCCATCTGCTGTGATGGCCTCATACAATTTCTGCAGGGTTTCTTGGGCATGACGTGCATCCAGCTCGCACTCCCAGACGGTGAAAACCCGCCAGCCCATGGCTTTCAGCTTATCGCCCTGCTCCTGATCCCGCAGATGGTTCCTTGTCAGCTTTGTGGTCCAAAACTCCACATTGGATTTGGGAAGGGAGAATTTGGCACAGCCCTGATGCATGTGCCAGAAACAGCCGTTGACGAATACCATGGCCCGCCACTTGGGCAGAACCACATCAGGATGGCCCGGATACCTCTTGTCATTTTTGCGAAAACGCAGACCTCGCGAAAAGAGGTAGGACCGGACCTGGCGTTCTATTGATGTTTCCGTGCCCCTGATCCGGGACATGGTGTAGCTGCGTGTGCCGGGCTGGAATCTGCTGGATGTCTTTTTCGAAACCATCCCCGGCACGGCTCAGAGGACTTCGATGCTGTTGATGAAGACCGGCTCAAAGGGACGGTCGCCCGGGTCGGTGGCCACGGCATCTAGCTTGTCGACCACCTTCCGGGAATCCTCATCAGCCACCTGGCCGAAGATGGTGTGGTGTCCGTTCAACCAAGGGGTGGGCACGGTGGTGATGAAGAACTGTGATCCGTTGGTGCCATGGGTCTTTCCGGTGGCGGGATCCCGGCGCAGTCCTGCATTGGCCATGGCCAGTTTGTAGGGTTCCTCAAAGGTCAGGGAGGGGTCGATCTCATCATCGAACTCGTAGCCGGGGCCGCCTGTACCCGTACCCAGCGGACAGCCGCCCTGAATCATGAAGTCTTTGATGATTCGGTGGAAGGTCAGCCCGTCATAGAAAGGATCCTGACGCTTCTGGCCCGTTTCGGGGTCGGTCCAGTCCTTGCGACCGGCGGCCAGATCCAGGAAGTTAGCTACGGTTTCCGGGGCCTTATCGTCAAAGAGGTCCAGGCGAATGTCGCCTTCTGAGGTATGCATGATGACTTTGCTCATATCCCCAATCCTTTCATAAGACGGCGACGCGCACCGAGGATCCAAAAGGCATCAGGGCCAGGCGGGCCATCTTGAAGGCCTGCAGGCCGAATGGTATGCCCACCACGGTCAGCATGGTGACCAGTCCGGCCGCCAGATAGGCCAGAGCCAGCCACCAGCCACCCAGGATGATCCAGAGCAGGTTGGCCAGCCAGGATCCCAGCCCGCCTCCGTAGATGACCTGTCGGCCAAATGGGGTCAGGGTGAGTCTGGCCATCTTGAAGGCCTGGACACCCAGGGGGATACCCACCACCGTCAGGCAGAGCACGATGCCCATCAGGGTCCAGGCCAGTGCAATGGCCAGTCCTCCCAGCAGCAGCCAGCAGATGTTGCCGATCAGGCGCATGTAGGTCCTTCCGTCAGTGTGGCGATGACGGCCTTGGCGCAGGCGGTCACTTTTTCAATGATGATGGTCAGCCGTTCCTGCCGCTGTTCGGGCGCTAGATCCTGGTCCAGAGCATCGATCAGTCGCATGCCGGATTGGACGATGCCACGTGTCACTTCCACGCCCATGGCAGGATCTGTTGGCCGCAGGGCTGCCCATGCCTGGATCAGCGGCTGGTTGACCTGCCGGTGGAAGTCCAGAAGGGCTTGGGCCTGCCGGTCCGTGGGTCGATCGCTCCTTGGGACGGGCTCCTGGGGGTTGGAGGGATTGCCGTAGATCAGGGTCTGGCGTAACTGTTCGTCGTGCTGCTCGGCATAGAGGTTCATCAGCCAACCATGTCCGTGCAGCCCGGCTTGTTCCAGATTGGTGCGGGTCCAAATCTCGACTGTCCGGCGCGGGTCGTCTGTCCTGCCCAAGGCTTGGTCCAGGGCCTGACCCCAGTCGGGCAGGTGCCGTTCCATGACCATGTCGCAGAGCTGGTCGGCATCCCGGGCATAGCGGTAGAGGGAGTTCCGGGCCAGATTGGTGCGTCGGGCCACCTCAGCCATGGTCAGCCGGTCGCGTCCGCCGGTGCGCAGGATGGCCTCGGCGGCGGCAATGATCTGGTCTAGTGTTTTGGCGCGGTGTTCCTGGAGCGTGGATTCGTGGATCCTGGGCATGGTCCTCCTTGGTTCGGCCTCCTGGTTGCAGCGACGATGAATCAAGCTCAGCCGGTCATGGGGCATATGATATGGCCTATTTACAGCAGAGCCAAGCCGTAAGGGTCTCTTTAGCGTGCGGCTTGTCCGCGCTGAGTGAACTTGCCAGATGGATTTTCGCGACGTATAGTCGCAAAAAATTCGCAGACCAGGGCGAGGGGGGAGATCTGATGAATGGATCGGCAAGCATAGACGTGAAGAAAGGCAGTATGAAAGGCAGCCAGGGTTCTCAGGAGACGACACCGCCCTGGCGTGCCCTCTGGGTGTTGGCCCTGGGTCTGGCCATGATTGTGCTGGATTCGTCCATTGTCAACGTCTCCATTCCTTCCATCATCGCTGCCATCCACATCAACTTGGCTCAAGCTCAATGGGTGACCGCTCTCTACAGCATCGTCCTGGCGGCCCTGCTCCTGCCTTCCGGTCGTTTGGGGGACATGATCGGACGCAAGCGGATCCTGCAGGTGGGTACGGTCATCTTTGTGTTGGGTTCCATCTTCGCTGCATCGGCCTCCTCCGGCACAATGCTGCTTCTAGCCCGGCTTGTTCAGGGAATCGGCGGCTCCCTGGTCATGCCTTCCACCTTGTCCACCGTTTCCGCCACCTTCCGGGGTCGTCACCGGGCCACTGCATTCGGCATCTGGGGGGCCGTCATGTCATCCGCTGCGGCGGTCGGTCCCTTCCTGGGCGGGGTCTTCACCAGCACCATCGGATGGCGGTGGATCTTCCTGGTCAATCTGCCTCTGGGACTGATCGTTCTCGTGACCAGCGCAGTCTTTGTGCCCGAGACCAAGTCCGCTCCCCGGCAGACTGGTGACCGGTGGGGAATGCTTACCGACTGGAAGGGCATACTTCTTTCGGCTCTAGGGTCGGCCCTGGTGGTCTTTGCGCTGATCGAGGGGCAGACCTACGGCTGGTGGCATCCGCGTGCCGCATTTGAACTGGGCCCACTGCACTGGTCTGCAGCAGTGCCCCTGTCGCCGGTTCCGGTCAGTCTGATCCTCGGATTGGTCCTGTTGGCCGCCTTTGCGCTGACCGAGCTGGCCAGGGCACGAAAGGGCAAGATGGTCATCCTGGACGTGTCCATGTTCGCCATTGGCACCTTCGGCTGGGGCAACCTGACGGCCGCCATCGTCAACGCCGGTCAGTTCGCGGTCATGTTCATCCTGCCTCTCTACCTGATCAACGCCAGAGGCCTGAGTCCCCTGGGGGCAGGATCCATCCTGGGCGTCATGGCCCTGGGGTCAGTTGTTTCGGGGGGTCTGGCTCGAGTGGTCTCAGCCCGACTGGGAGCTGGAGGCACGGTGCAGACGGGCCTGCTGATGGAAATCGTCGGCGTGGCCCTGTCCATTCTGCTCATGCGTGGGTCGGTGCCGGTTTGGCCCATGACCCTGACTCTGATTATCTACGGTGCTGGTCTGGGCTTTGCCTCGGCACAGCTGACCAGTCTGGTGCTGTCCGGTGTTCCGGTATCCCAGTCCGGCCAGGCTTCAGCCACCCAGTCCACCATTCGTCAGTGGGGGACTGCCCTGGGCGCTGCAGTTTCCGGTTCCGCCCTTTCCCTGGCTCTGAGTCTGGTGCTGCCAAGACATCTGACGGCCCTCAAGGGGATTTCAGTGCAGATCGCCGATGGCCTGGTCAGATCGGTTCAGTCCTCTGCAGGTAATGCCATCGTCGGCATGCGAGCTCAAGGCACCCGGGGCCGACTGGGAGCCTTGGGTCCTCAAGTGACCAATGCCTTGACTGAGGGATTCACTCAAGGCGCTCAGTGGGCCATGGGCTTTGCAGTCCTGTTGCTTCTCCTGGGACTGGTCGCCTCGGTGCTGGTGCGTCGGGCTGCTCGCAAGGCTGGGGCCGATAAGGTCTGAGGCATCCGCACCCTGCTTCTTTGCCTCGGTTTTTTGGGATTGTCTGCCGGTCAGCAGGCCCAGGCACGGTTTAGAATCATTGGTATGGTCAAACAAGAGGAACAGCCGCGGCGGGATGGCGATCTGCTGGTGGCTCTGGCTCAGATCGACACCTGTGTGGGCGATCTTGACGGCAACGCCGACATTATTATGGACTACTCCCGAAAGGCAGCCGAGCAGGGAGCGACCCTAGTAGTCTTTCCCGAGATGAGCCTGACCGGTTACCCAATCGAGGACCTGGCATTTCGTGCCAGTTTTCGTAGGGCCGCCTGGTCTAGGGCCGACCGCCTGGCCAAGGAGCTGGACGAGCAGGGTCTGGGCCATCTGTATGTGATCGTGGGGACCGTGGGCACCGATACGGATCAGGACAGGCCCCGCAATCGGCTGGTGGTCCTGCATCAGGGGCGGGTCGAGGCCGGCTACGACAAGCACTTCCTGCCCAACTACGGGGTATTTGACGAATACAGGATTTTTACCCCGGGGGATAGGACTGTGGTCCTGGAGGTGCAGGGGCACCGGATAGGGCTGGCCATCTGCGAGGACATCTGGCAGGAGGGCGATCCCATCAGCGACCTGGCTGGCAGGGGCATTGACCTCCTGGTGACCATCAATGGCTCTCCCTTCGAGGAGGGCAAGGGGCATGTCCGCTACGAGTTAGCGGCTCGCCGGGCCAAGCAGGTCGGTGCGCCTCTGCTCTACCTGAACCAGGTGGGCGGGCAGGACGATCTGGTCTTTGACGGCGGCAGTTTCGTGGTGAACCAGGATGGCACCTTGCTGGAGCGCTCGCCTAGATTCGTCCAGGATCTGTCTACTTGGACCCTTCCTGCACCAGGGGAGCGCCCACTGCCCAGTGAGTCATGCATGGCCGAAGAGATGCCCGGGGATGAGGAGGTCTATCGGGCCTGCGTGTTGGGGCTGAAAGACTATATGGCCAAGAACCACTTCACGGGCGTCTGCCTGGGGCTGTCAGGCGGAATCGACTCGGCCTTGGTGGCCACCATGGCCGCCGATGCCTGCGGGGGGGAGCATGTACGCGGCATCTCCATGCCCAGCCGTTATTCTTCGGAAGGTTCCCGGGATGATGCTGCCGACCTGGCCCAGCGTTTGGGCGTGCGTTACGTGGTCCAAGCCATAGGCCCGGAATTTGATGCCTTCCAAGGGCAGTTGCATCTCGAAGGGGTAGCGGAAGAGAATCTGCAGGCCCGGATACGCGGCGTCATTGTCATGGCCTATGCCAATGACGAGGGGCTTCTGGCACTGGCCACAGGCAACAAGTCCGAGCTGGCCTGTGGCTATTCAACTATTTATGGCGATGCGGTCGGCGGTTACGCACCCATCAAGGATCTGCTCAAGACCCGGGTCTGGCAGCTGGCCCGCTGGCGCAACGCTGAGGCCCAGGCAAGGGGTGAGCGTGAGCCCATCCCGGTCAACTCCATCGTCAAGCCTCCCTCGGCCGAGCTGCGCCAAGGGCAAAAAGACTCTGATTCCCTGCCAGACTACAGCCTGCTCGACAAGGTCCTTGAGGCATACATCGAGCATGCGCATGGTCGGGCCGACCTTCTGGCCGACGGCTTCGATCCCGACACGGTCGACACGGTCATGCGGCTGGTGGATCGGGCCGAGTGGAAGCGGCGCCAGTACCCGCTGGGGCCCAAGGTCACCTCCCTGGCCTTCGGCCGGGACCGGCGGCTGCCCGTCACCAACGCTTTCAGGGAGTGATCGCTATGGGCTCCGAAGAGCAGCGGACGGCCTGGTACTTCAACACCGTCACCGGCAGACCCGAGCAGGGCAAGCTGTCTCCGCAGGACAGGCGGATGGGCCCCTACCACAGCAGGCAGGAGGCCCTCGATGCCTGGAAGATTGCCAAGCGCCGGAACAAGGAATGGGATGAAGAGGACCGCCGTTGGCGGCAGGCCTGGGAAGGTGATCCAGGGCAGGGACAGTCATCAGCTGACAGATGAAGCTTCCGCTGGATCGCACACCAGCGTTGGCAACCAGTTGGCTGAGCAATCAGAATGGATCGGAGCTCAGGCGGTGTGCCGGGCGAGCTTGCAGGATATGGGCGTGGCGCCTATTGCGAGTCTGCTCGCAGTGTGATATAGCTCACGTCGTGATTCGGTTTCCCGTGGTAATGCGCCCCCTATACTTGAAAGTGACAGTGGTGTGAGGAAGCGCCATTGACCATATCAACAAGGAGTTGACTATGACAGCAGTTGAGACCAATACCGTCTCTCCCGCAGAGCTGCAAGCCAAGGCTTGGAAGGGCTTCAAGGGCGAGGACTGGAAGAAAGACATCGACGTTCGCGACTTCATTCAAAAGAACTACACTCCGTACACCGGTGACGAATCCTTCCTCGCGCCGGCTACAGAGAAGACCAAGTTCCTGTGGAACTACCTGGATGACAATTTCCTTGCCGTAGAGCGCAAGCAGCGCGTCTACGACGTGGACACCCACACTCCGGCGGGCATTGACGCCTTCCCAGCCGGATACATCGATGGCAAGCCTGCCGGCGAAACACAAGACGACGTGATTGTCGGCATTCAGACCGATGTCCCCTGCAAGCGTGCGATGATGCCCTATGGCGGCTGGCGTATGGTTGAGCAGGCCCTCAAGGAGGCCGGCAAGGAGCCCGATCCTGAAGTCAAGAAGATCTTCACTCGGTATCGCAAGACCCACAACGATGGAGTCTTCGATGTTTACACCAAGAGGATCAAGCTGGCCCGCCACAACAAGATTCTGACTGGTCTGCCCGATGCTTACGGCCGTGGCCGCATTATTGGCGACTACCGTCGTGTGGCCCTGTATGGCATTGATGAGCTGATTGCCCGCAAGAAGGCCGACAAGGATTCGATTCCTTACCGTAACGACTTCACCGAGGAAGAGATCGAGCACTGGATCCGCTTCCGTGAGGAGCACGCCGAGCAGATCAAGGCTCTGAAGCAGTTGCTGAACCTGGGCAAGGAGTACGGCCTGGACCTGAGCCGTCCTGCCATGAACGCCAAGGAAGCTGTGCAGTGGACCTACATGGCTTACCTGGCTTCGGTCAAGAGCCAGGATGGTGCCGCTATGTCCATCGGCCGCCTGTCTGCTTTCTTCGACGTCTACTTCGAGCGTGATCTGGCCGCTGGCCTGATCGACGAGACCGATGCCCAGGAGATCATCGACAACATCGTGATGAAGCTGCGCATCGTGCGCTTCCTGCGGACCAAGGACTACGACAACATCTTCTCGGGCGACCCCTACTGGGCCACTTGGTCCGACGCTGGCTTCGGCGACGATGGCAGGCCCATGGTCACCAAGACCTCCTTCCGTCTGCTGGCTACTCTGACCTTGGAGCACCTTGGACCCGGTCCCGAGCCCAACATCACCATCTTCTGGGATCCGAAGCTGCCTGAGGGCTACAAGCGCTTCTGTGCCCGTATCTCCATCGACACCTCCGCCATCCAGTACGAGTCCGACAAGGACATTCGCGCCCACTGGGGTGATGACGCTGCCATCGCCTGCTGCGTGTCCCCCATGAGGGTCGGCAAGCAGATGCAGTTCTTCGGCGCCCGCGTCAACTCCGCCAAGGCTCTGTTGTACGCCATGAACGGCGGCCGTGACGAGATGACCGGCATGCAGGTCATCGACAAGGACGTGATCAAGCCTGTCACCCCCAAGGAAGACGGTTCTCTGGACTTCCAGGAGGTCAAGGACAACTACGAGAAGGCCCTGGAGTGGCTGAGCGAGACCTACGTCGAGGCTCTGAACATCATCCACTACATGCACGATAAGTACGACTACGAGTCCATTGAGATGGCCCTGCACGACAAGGAGGTCTACCGCACCCTGGGTTGCGGCATGTCCGGCCTGTCCATCGCCGCTGACTCCCTGTCGGCTATCAAGTACGCCAAGGTCTACCCGATCTACAACAAGGATGCCAAGGGCACCCCTGAGTATGTCGAGGGCGCTGACGACGATCTGATCGTCAACTACAAGACCGTCGGCGAGTTCCCGATCTACGGCAACGACGACGATCGCGCCGACGACCTGGCCAAGTGGACTGTCTCCACCGTTATGGGCCAGATCAAGCGTCTGCCTGTCTACCGTGGCGCTGTGCCGACCCAGTCCATCCTGACCATCACCTCCAACGTGGAGTATGGCAAGAACACCGGGTCCTTCCCCTCCGGCCACAAGAAGGGCACCCCGTATGCTCCCGGAGCCAACCCCGAGAATGGCATGGATTCGCACGGCATGCTGCCCTCCATGTTCTCCGTGGGCAAGATCGACTACGACGACGCCCTGGACGGCATCTCGCTGACCAACACGATCACCCCTGACGGCCTGGGCCGCGACGAGGATGAGCGCATCAACAACCTGGTGGGCATCCTGGACGCTGGCAACGGCCACGGGCTCTACCACGCCAACATCAACGTCCTGCGCAAGGAGCAGCTGGAGGATGCCGTCGAACACCCCGAGAAGTACCCGCACCTGACTGTGCGCGTCTCGGGCTACGCCGTCAACTTCGTCAAGCTGACCCGCGAGCAGCAGCTCGACGTGATCTCCCGCACCTTCCACCAGGGTGCGGTGACCGACTGATCGCCCTTGTGCGATAGTCAACCGTTGATGAGACGGTGAATCATGGGGCGGGGCGCACCAAGGCCCCGCCCCCTTTTCGTCTTTTTCAGGAGGATCCAATGACGGAGACCACCACCTTCCATACCACACAGCCGCACATGCTCAAGGAATCCAAGGTTTACCAGAGCCAGACCCTGATGGGCGGCCTTTCGGGGTTCGAATCGCCCATTGGACTGGACCGGCACGACCGCATGAATGCCCTGCGCACGGGCGACATCGGATTTGTTCACTCCTGGGACATCAATACCTCAGTGGACGGGCCGGGCACAAGGATGACCGTCTTCATGAGCGGATGCCCCCTGCGCTGCCAGTACTGCCAGAATCCTGACACCTGGAAGATGCGCGATGGCCAGCCCGTATACCTACAGGCCATGATCGATAAGGTGGCCCGCTACCAGGACCTCTTCAAAAGTACGGGCGGTGGAATCACCTTCAGCGGCGGCGAGTCCATGATGCAGGCAGCCTTTGTCTCACGCGTCTTTCGGGCCGCCAAGGAGATGGGCGTCCACACATGCCTGGACACCTCAGGCTTCCTCAATCGCAACTACACAGATGCCATGATTGACGATATCGACCTGTGCCTGTTGGATGTCAAATCTGGCGACGAGACCACCTACAAGAAGGTGACCGGCGGCACGCTGGCCCCCACGATCGAATTTGGCAAGCGTCTTGCCGCCCGTGGTAGTAAGATCTGGGTTCGCTTTGTGCTGGTGCCTGGGCTGACCGACTCGGAGGAGAACGTCGAGAATGTCGCTCGTGTGTGCGAACAGTTCAAGGATGCCATTGAGCACATTGATGTGCTTCCCTTCCATCAGCTTGGACGGCCCAAATGGCATGAGCTGCGCATTCCCTACCCACTGGAGGATGCCAAAGGCCCCTCGGCGGCCCTGAAGGATAGGGTCAAGAAGCAGCTGGAGGCCCATGGCTTCGTGGTCTACTGAGCCTCAGAACCCTTTGTGGTTCCATGACGGACCCAGGAGAAAGCCAATTAATTTTCTTGTGACTCCCCACGGCAGATGTCGTGGGGAGTTTTGTTTGCTTGAGCGGAGACCAGCCAGCCAATCAGCGAATGACAGACTCACTCACTGTCAGATTCACTAAATGCCGGGCACGGTGAATGACCGGCTTGGTAAATGATCAACCCCGTAAATCGATCAATTGTCGACGAAGTCTGCTTAGCAAGGGTTTATCGGTGGGTTGAGGCCATGGACTATGCTTTCAGGCGTGTGTTTTCCGGGCCGGTCGGTCCGGTAGCGTGATGGAAGACAAACTAAAAAAGAGGTTGAGCGCAGGTGACCACGGAACCTAAGACGCAGCTGCTTTCAGAGCCCGCCCAGGGTGTGCCGTCGGTCATCGACGATATGGCCGAATACCGCCGGGCCTGTCGAATGCTGTCAAAGGGGAGCGGTGCGCTGGCCGCGGATGCTGAACGGGCCTCTGGCTTCCGCTATGGCCACGACGACTACCTGGTCCAGTTCAAGCGCCGGGGAGCGGGGATATTCCTGCTGGACCCACCGGCGCTGATGAAGGCGGGCTGTGACTGGTCGGAATTCAATAAGGCTGTTGATGGGGCCCAGTGGATCATTCATGACTCTCCTCAGGATCTGCCTGGCTTCTATGCGTTGGGCATGAGGCCCTCCTCTCTCTTCGATACCGAGCTTGCAGCCAGGATGCTTAATCTGGGGCATTACGGCCTGTCTGCAGTGACCGCGCACTACCTGGGGCTGACGCTGGCCAAGGAGCATTCTGCCGCAGACTGGTCCTACCGCCCACTGCCGCGTGATTGGCGCAATTACGCAGCCTTGGACGTGGAGCTGCTGGATCAGGTGCGAACGCGCGAGCTGGAGGACCTGCGCAGTCACGGCAAGAATGAATGGGCCAGGCAGGAATTCGCCTGGTTGCTGGAGCAGGGCAAAATCCCCAAGCCGGAGCCTGAGCAGCCCTGGCGACATATCTCGCATATCAACGCCTTGCACAATGACCGTCGAGGCCTGGCTGTGGCCCGCTCGTTGTGGACCGTCAGGGATCAGCTGGCCAGACGCAACGACATCGCTCCGACGCTCCTCCTGCCCGACAAGGCCATCATCGAGGCCGGCAGACTCAAGCCGCACAACAACGCGCAGTTCCGAGCCATCCGATCCTTGAACGAGCGGGTCAGGATCCACACCGGCGGCGAGCAGGACCGCATGTTCGAGCGCTATGCGCCCATCCAGCGCCGGGTCAGGCCCGCAGTCTGGAAACAGGCTATTCTGGAGGCGCTGAGTCTGTCTACCGAAGAGCTGCCGGTGCCTCCCAAGCCGCGGTGTGAGGAGACCAATGCCCCCAAGTCCATGCAGATCTGGCGGCATCGTCATCCGGACCGGTTTGCAAGGCTGGAGGCAGCGCGCAAGGCGGTGACTGAAGTGGGACGCCGAACCAACACACCCGACGAGATTCTGATCAAGCCCCGCTACCTGCGCAACCTCTGCTGGACAGACGAACCGGAGAAGCGCGATGTGGCCGACTTTTTGCATCAGGAGGGTGCCCGCCCCTGGCAGGTTTCACTCCTGTCAGAGTCTCTGACTCGCGCTATTATGTAACGGTTGCCTTACTGGCAGATCAAACGGTTTGGATGAATTGGAGCGCAGCGTGAAAATCAGCGTCAGAAACCTCGAGCCCACCAAGGTCAGGCTCACCATCACCGTCGATCCCGATGAGCTGAACCCCTACCTGGATCAGGCCCGTAAGGAGATCGGCAAGCAGGTGACCATCCCCGGCTTCCGCAAGGGCCATGTGCCTGGACCCATCATCGATCAGCGCGTAGGCTTTGCCAGCGTGGCGGGCGAGGCCGTCAACGCGGGCGTGCCCGAACTCTATTCCAAGGCTCTGGAGGAGAAGCAGCTGCACGCTATGGCCCAGCCGCAGATCGATGTCAAGGACATTCCTTCCTCGGCCAAGGACGACACCAAGCTTAAGTTCACCGCCGAGGTGGAGATTCGTCCCAAGTTCGAGCTTCCCGACATTGAGGGCATGGAGATTGAGGTCCCCAAGCCTGCCGTCACCGACGAGGACGTGGACAAGCGTCTGGACAACCTGCGTCAGCGTTTCGGCACCCTGGTCAGCGTGGATCGCCCCGCCACCAAGGGTGACTACGCCAACATCGATCTGGATGCCGTCATCGACGGTGAGTCCGTGGACTCCCAGCAGGGGGTCAGCTACGAGCTGGGCTCCAACACCATGCTGGATGGCCTGGATGAGGCCCTTGACGGGCTGTCCGCCGGGGAAGAGACCACCTTCGAGGGTACCCTGGAGGCCGGCGAGCACCAGGGCGAGAAGGCCCAAATCAAGGTCAAGGTCAACTCGGTCAAGGCCGAGGAGCTGCCCGACCTGGACGACGAGTTCGCCAAGGAGGCCTCGGAGTTCGAGACCCTGAAGGAGCTGCGCGAGGACGTACGCAAGCAGTGCCAGGTGGATGCCGAGGGTCGGCAGGCCACTGACGCCCGCGATGCCTTCATCGCCAAGCTCCAGGACGGCCTGGACATCCCGGTGCCCAAGGGCATCAAGCAGTCCATGGTGACCGATCAGCTTAAGAACACCGGCAAGGATCCCGACAAGGCCAGCAAGGACGAGAAGGCCGAGGCCGAACAGACTGTGGAGAAGGAGCTGCGCGACCAGATGACCCTGGATGCCTTGGCTGAGAAGCTGGGCATCACGGTCAGCCAGGCTGACGTGACCAACTTCCTGGCCTCCATCGCCCAGCAGTATGGTATGGATCCCAGCGCCTTCATCAACGGCATCGTCCGTAACGGCCAGCTGGGTTCGGCCGTGCAGGAGGTCGGCCGCTCCAAGGGTATGCTGGCCGGAATGCGGGCCGTCACCTTCAAGGATCCCGATGGCCAGGAGGTGGACCTGAGCCGCTTCCTGGGCGAGGATGAGTCCGAGGTCCAGGAGGAGCAGGACGAGAGCGTCCAGGCTGCCTCTGCTGCGGCTGAAGTGGCCGACCAGCTCTCCCAGGATCAGGAGTAGCTTTTTCAAAGCAGCGAACAGGGCCGCACCCAGTGGCGAAACAGCCTGGGTGCGGCCCTGTCGTAGCGGTTGCGCAAAGAGCAGAAAGACTGTGGACGCGTCGATTGCGGGGGCTACTCTCAATACAGATACGTTTATCGAAGGAGACAGGGTGAACAACTCATTGGCAACCAGTCCCGTGATGGAGGAGGGGGAGGCCCCTACGCCGACCGATCCCATCTTCAACCGACTGCTCAAGGACAGGATCATCTGGCTGGGGGACGAGGTCAAGGACGCCAACGCCAACGTCATCTGCGCACAGATGCTGATGCTGGCGGCCGAGGATCCCAAGAAGGATATCTGGCTCTATATCAACTCGCCTGGCGGCTCCATTACGGCCGGCATGGCCATCTACGACACCATGCAGCTGATCGAGCCCGACGTGGCTACGGTCGCGGTCGGCATGGCTGCTTCCATGGGCCAGTTCCTGCTTTCTAGCGGGGCCAAGGGCAAGCGCTTCGTCACCTCCCATGCGCGGGTGCTCATGCATCAGCCCTCGGGCGGTGTCGGAGGCACGGCCACTGATGTCAGGATCAACGCCGAGCTGATCATGGACATGAAGCGTACACTCTCCCAGTTGACAGCCGAGCAGACTGGCCACACCCTGGAAGAGATCTACCGGGACAACGAATACGATCACTGGTTCACGGCCCAGCAGGCCCTGGAGTATGGCTTCGTCGACCGGATCGTGACCACCCACGGCACTATGACCGCGGATCAAGGGAAGTGAGCACTCCACATGGCATCTGAAGAAGCGCAATTCGTAGCACGGGCCCGTCGACTGGCAGGCCCTCGCGGCCTGGCCGCTGTGCCCACCGACCGCTATGTGCTGCCGCAGTTCGAGGAGCGCACCCCATACGGCTACAAGCGCCAGGACCCCTACACCAGGCTCTTCGACGACAGGATCATCTTCATGGGCGTCCAGGTGGATGACACTTCATCGGACGACATTATGGCCCAGCTCCTGGTTCTGGAGAGCCAGGATCCCAATCGCGACGTGATCATCTACATCAACTCGCCGGGGGGATCCATGACGGCCATGACCGCCATCTATGACACAATGCAGTACATCAAGCCCGATGTACAGACTGTCTGCCTGGGCCAGGCTGCTTCGGCCGCTGCAGTTCTCCTGGCGGCAGGCACCAAGGGCAAGCGCTTGATCCTGCCCAACGCCCGTGTGCTGATTCATCAGCCGGCCATGGAGCAGGACTTCGGCAAGGCCACCGAGATCGAGATCCAGGCCAAGGAGATGCTGCGCATGCGCACCTGGCTGGAGGAGACCCTGGCCAAGCACACCGGTCAGGATGTGGAAAAGATCCGCAAGGACATCGAGGTGGACACCATTCTGACCGCCCAGCAGGCCAAGGACTACGGGATGGTGGACGAGGTCCTGGAGCACCGCAATTAGCACCGGTGACTGCGCGTATGATTGATCGTCCGGATGGCGGCGGGCCCCTAGGGCCTACGGCCTCCGGATGTTTTTGGCATCATGGACGATGCCAGTCAAATTTGATTTCGCCGATCCTTGCGGATTCTCCGGGAAGGGAGAGCCATGGGCCGTGTGGTCAGCTACAATGACGGACTGAATCGCTGCGAGTTCTGCGGCAAGGATGAGCACCAGGTGCGCCGCCTGGTCAAAGGTCCTTCCTGCGCCATCTGCGACGAATGCATACGTCTATGCGCTCAGATCATTCAGGAGGACATGGCCAAGGACGCTGCCGACCAGCGGGTGACCCTGCCTGCACCCTCAAAGATATTCGCCTATCTGAACCGGTATGTCATCGGTCAGGAGGCCGCCAAGCGCACGCTGTCGGTGGCGGTGTACAACCACTACAAGCGCGTCAACATGGACCTGGGCGACCGTGGGCGTGCTGCAGACACTGCGTTTGAACGCAAAGGTGCGGTCCCACGCGTCCAGGTGGACAAGTCCAACATCCTGCTTATGGGCCCCACCGGCGTGGGCAAGACCTACCTGGCGCGGACACTGGCCACCATCATGAACGTTCCCTTCGTCATTGTGGATGCCACCAGCCTGACCGAGGCGGGGTATGTAGGCGAGGACGTGGAATCAGTCCTGCAGGGGCTGCTCCAGGCTGCCGACGGCAACATGGACCTGGCCCAGCGGGGGATTATCTACATTGATGAGATCGACAAGATCGCCAGAAAATCGGGGGAGAACACCTCCATCACACGAGACGTGTCCGGCGAGGGAGTCCAGCAGGCATTGCTCAAGATTATCGAGGGCACCCAGGCCCGCGTGCCGGTACAGGGTTCGCGGCGGCACGGGGATGTCCGCACGGTCGTCATGGACACGGCCAACATCCTCTTCATCTGTGGCGGCGCTTTCGTCGGCCTTGAGGAGATCGTCCGCCGGCGGCTGGGCCTGCGGGAGAGCGGATTCTCGGCTACTCAGGGGACTGACAGAGTGCCCGACGACCGGGTCATGAGCCAGGTCAGGGCCGAGGATCTGGAACAGTTTGGCCTACTTCCCGAGTTTGTGGGGCGGCTGCCGGTCATCTCCACCTTGGAGCCGCTGGGTGCCGATGAGCTGCGGAGGGTGCTGACCGAACCGGACAATGCCCTGGTCGACCAGTACCGGCGCATGTTCCTAGATGACGGGGCTGATCTGGTCTTCACGGATGCCGCCCTGGATCGGGTTGCGGCCGTCGCTCTGGAGCGCAAGGTCGGCGCCCGAGGGTTGCGGGGAATCATCGAGCACACCCTTGAGGCGACCATGTTCGAGCTGCCGGACAGGACGGATGTCTCCCGTGTTGTGGTGGATGCTGACGCAGTCGACGGGACAGGATCGCCCCGGTATGAGACCGGGCAGGGCATGACCGCAGTTGTTGGTCGTCGTTTGGCCTGACCCCGCCACGATGAGCGCCGCTGTTGGCCGGGCCCGATAGGATGATCATTGATGCCGGAAGGGAGGCCCCATGGGTGCTCGTAGCGCTGTCGTGGTTACGCACAGCCGGGTCCGGGCAAGCGGCCACCTGGTGGATGAGGTCGAGGAGCAGCTGCGCCGGGATGGATTTCGCGTCTCGATTGTCGACAATATTGCCGCCCCGGAATTCGGCAGCCCCAGCCAGAAGGTGGCCGACGACACCGAGATAGTCATCGTTCTGGGTGGCGATGGGACCATTCTGCGTGCTGCAGAGCTGGTCAAGGGCACCCAGGTGCCCATCCTGGGGGTCAACCTGGGTCATGTTGGATTCCTGGCGGAGTTCGAGAGCTTTCAGATAGGGGAGGCCATTCGCAGGGTGGCCGATCATGACTACTCCATCGACGAGCGCATGGTGGCCCATGTGGACCTGTGGATACCCGGGGCCGATCGACCACTGAGCGACTGGGCCCTCAACGACATGACCCTGGAACGATATGATCGGGGCAAGATGATCGAGGTATCGGTCCGAGTGGACGATGTGGAAATGAGCTCCTTCGGCTGCGACGGCATGATTGTGGCCACCCCGACCGGATCGACGGCCTATGCCTTTTCGGTGGGCGGGCCCATCGTCTGGCCGGATGCGCAGTCGCTGCAGATGGTGCCCATTGCTGCCCATGCCCTTTTTGCCCGATCCCTGATCATCGGTCCAAAGTCGCAATTCACCCTGGATATCCTGAGTGATTCCCAGTCGGCCGGTTGGATTTGCAATGACGGGCGCCGTCAGCGGCCAGTGCCCAAGCGCTCCCGCATCGTGGTGCGGCAGTCCCATGACATCCTGCGGCTGGCCAGGCTGTCGGGGGTGCCCTTCACCAGACGGCTGGTCTCCAAGTTCGACCTGCCGGTGGTCGGCTGGAGGGAGCAGCACCGTCCTTCGGCGGCTGCGAATGGACAGGACCAGGGGGAGTCGCAGGAGTCGAACAAGGAGCACTGATGCTGGAAGAGCTGGAAGTACGAGACCTGGGTCCCATCCATCATGCCCTCCTGCGACCTGCTGCTGGCATGACGGCCATCACCGGGGAGACCGGGGCTGGCAAGTCCATGCTGCTCAACGCCATCAGGCTGATCTCGGGATCCGCTGCCCGACCGCAACTGGTGTCGCCTGGAGCACGCGAGTCGTGGGTCCAGGGGATTTTCGATGCTGGAGCGGCAGGAGACGAGAATCCAGTGATTGCTGCCGTAACCGAGGCTGGCCTGCCCTTGGAGGATGAGGGGCAGATCTTCCTGGCTCGAACCATGCCGGTCAAGGGGCGTTCCCGTGCTGCTCTGAACGGCAGGACGGCCCCTCGTGGCCTGTTGGAGGAGGTGGCTGGGATGATGGTCACTGTCCATGGTCAGGCGGATCAGATGCGTATGGCCAGTCCGGCCCGGCAGCGCGAATTTTTGGATGCCTATGCGGGCGACGGCCCGCAGCTGGAGGCTTTTTCCAAGGCCTTCAGGCAGTACCGACAGGCTCAGGACCATCTGGAGGAGCTGCGTAACCAGCAGTCCGGCGCTATGTCCCAAGCTGATTATCTTCGTGAATCCATTGCCCGGATTGACCGCGTTGACCCTCATTCCGGCGAGGATCGTGAACTCAAGGCCCAGCGGGACCGGATTGAGCATGCTGCCCAGATCAGTCAGGGAGTCATGTCTGCGCTGTCCGCCTTGGACTCCGGCCAAATCGACCCTGATGCTGACGCACCATCGGCCACGGCACTGGTCGAACGTGCCATTGCCGCTTTGGAAGGCATCGGTGTGGAGGGGGTCTTTCAGGAGTCGGCCCAGCGGCTGCGGTCGCTGAATGCTGATCTGTCTGATCTGGTCTTCACCCTGAGTAGCCAATTGGATGACGAAGGCCAGGAGGGCGATCTGGACAAGATCAACGCCCGCATCCACGATCTGGATGAGCTGACCCGACGCTGGGGACCGGATATCGACGACGTTCTGGCCTGGCGCAAGAAGGCTGCGTTTGAGCTTGAAGACATGGATGCCTCACCCGAGAAGCTGGAGGAGCTCCAAGGACAGGTTGAGCAGCTTCACGGAAGCGCCTTGAAAGCGGCACGGACTCTGTCTGCGTCTCGAGCCAAGGCTGCACGAAGACTGAGCGATCTTGTTGACGGCGAATTGCACTCTCTGGCCATGTCGGGCGCCGGGCTGGAGATCCGCGTCAGGCCACGCCAGGACCAGGAGATGGACGGGCATGGTCTGGACCAGATCGACTTCCTCTTCAGGCCATATCCAGGTTCGGACCTTCTGCCCATGGGTAAGAGCGCCTCGGGCGGCGAACTCAGCCGACTCATGCTGGCCTTGGAACTGGTGGCCGCCGAAGGCCATACCTCATCGGGATCTGACGGGCCTGGCCATGGGCATACTGGTCTCGATTCCCAGGTTGGCGGCCCGACGATGACCTTCATCTTCGACGAGGTGGATGCCGGAGTTGGCGGTCGGGCTGCCGTGGAGCTTGGTCATCGTCTGGCCCGATTGGCTGTCACCGCCCAGGTGATTGTGGTCACCCACCTGCCGCAGGTGGCTTCCTGGGCCGACCGACAGTTCGTCGTGGCCAAAGGACGTGAAGGTGGCGATGCTGTAGAGACCCTGGTCCGCCAGGTAGAGGGCGAAGACAGAGAGCGGGAGATCGCCCGGATGCTGGCTGGCAGCGAGTCTACGACCTCCCTGAAGCACGCTCGGGAGCTTCTGACCTCCAGCAGGCTCCAGGCCCGATAGGTCTGGTTGCCGTCTACGCTTTGTCGTGCCAACGTTCGTCAATTTAGTGACTTTGACAAGTCTTGGCGACATCGCTGCCTTTTGCGGCCTTGCCACTGCATGCTCGACATCTGTCATTCCGTTGCTTTTCATTTTGATGCTTTGACTGTACTCATTCGGCTGTTGGTGGCCGTGCGGTACGATCATGTTGGATTTTTCGCTGAGTACACCGTGTCCGTCCTTGGCTTGAGTAATGTGGCGGCGACCCGATTCTGATGGCCGTTTGCCTTTACCCGTGATTGGCCAGCAGATCAGCACTACAGACCGTTTCTATCGAATCTTGAATCACGTAGACAGAAGATCAGCGACAGGCTTGTCTTCATGGCCAAACTGTTATAGTGTATACATGAACACCAGCACAGCTCAGCCAGGGTCGTGCCGACAATCAACGAAAGGGGCTTGGATGAAGCTGATCATCTCATCCCTGTCCGGACAGCCGATTTATCGGCAGATCGAGGACCAGATACGTTCGGCCATCCTGACCGGAGATCTGAAAGCGGGGGAGGGACTACCTTCCCTGCGACATCTCTCGCAGGAGCTCAGGGTGTCCGTGCTGACCGTGACCCGCGCTTATACCGAACTCGCTCAAGAGGGTTTGGTGGAGAACATCCAAGGCAAGGGGACCTTCGTGGCCGACAGTGGCGACCAGGTCATGCGGCAGCATCTGGAGGACCGCGTGCAGTCCCTGATGGGGGAGGCGGTCGATGCAGCTCGTCGGGCCGGCATGGAGCCGGACCGGATTCGCGGCCTGCTTGACGGCCTGCTTGGCGACAAGGGTTCTGCATCCGCGTCCGAAGAAGGGAAGGAATAGCAGTATGCGTGCATCACCGCCGATGACGACTTCTGGTGAAGAGGTCGACTATGCCCTGCGCGTCAGTGACTTGGGAAAAAACTACGTTAAGGCTGACGGCACGGGTTTCCGCCTGCACCAGGTCACCATTGATCTGCCCATGGGCTACATCATGGGATTGATAGGCCCCAACGGTGCAGGTAAATCCACCCTGATCCGGCTCTTGCTGAATATGACTCGCCGAGACAGCGGAGAAACCAGCATTCTGGGCCGTGATCCCTTGAGTCAGGAGGAGGAGGTCAAAGCAGACCTGGGTGTGGTCTTCGATTCCATTTATTTCCTTGAGGCATGGAAGGTCAAGGCCATCGAGCCAGTGATGGCACCCATGTATCCCTCTTGGAACAGTGATCGCTATCAGGACTATCTGCGTCGGTTCGGTCTGCAAGAAAACCGCAGAATCGGCAAGCTCTCCCGTGGAATGCAGATGAAACTGATGCTGGCCGTCGCCCTCAGCCACGATGCAAGACTCTTGATTCTGGATGAGCCCACAAGTGGTCTGGATGTCCTGGCCAGGGACGAGCTCATGGATATTCTGCTGGACTACATCGGCGACGGTCGTCACTCGGTGCTTTTCTCCACTCACATTACCGCGGATCTTGAACGCGTGGCTGACTTCGTTACCTATATCAACCGGGGGTCTGTCTTCTACACCGGCCCTAAGGACGAGTTGATGGAGGCTTTCCAGGTTGTGAGAGGAGGGCCGGACGATCTGGTTAGAGCGCAAATGCCGCATCTAATGGGCTTGCAGCGTTCCGCCACCGGTTTCGAGGCTTTGGTCCCTACTGAACACTTGAAGGATTTTCTGGCATCTGCTTCTCCTGCCGCCGTGGAGCCTTCAGGGGACCGCTACCTGGTGGAGCAGGCCGACTTTGACAACATCATCAGACTGACCGCGGGCTCACTTGCCGCGACTGACAAGAATAAGGAGGTGGAAGGATGAAGGCGATAGCCAAACAGATCAGGCTGGACATGCAACGTTTCTCAGGAACAGGGAGACCTTGGGTTGGTGTGCTGATTTTCATGTCCGTGCCCTGCATCGGAATCCTGCTGAACCTAGTCATGGCCCTGACAGGCAATGATGGGGAAGATGCAAGGACTGCGTTGACGGGGGCAGTAGCCGGCATGGGAATCGGACTGATTGTAGGCCAAGTATTTGGTTTGTTCGCCGATTTCAACAATACGGCAGTTCGGTTGAACGGTCTGCTGCCCATAACACGTGATCACCAGGTATTTGGACGCTATGTTGCTGTAAGTCTGCTGGTCCTAGCTCAGTCTTGCGGCTATGCAATATTCTTCTTCTACGCTACTGATTCATTTTTGCATGGTCAGGACCATTGGCGCGACACTGTCTTGTTTACTCTGGGGTTGTTCCTGTTGGAGTCTTTGCTCTTTGCAGTAGCTACACCCTTGTTTTATTGGCTGGAACCAGTTAAAGCAATGATAGTCTTCCTGGCGCTTCTTGGTTTGGTACCAATCATGGCCCTTATCGGCAGTTTGCTGCCCTTGGACTGGGGGACCTTCTGGAATTCAATCATGCGATTTTTGACATCCGGCCTGTGGCAGCCAGTGCTCCTCGGGCTGGCCTTGATTCTGGCGGTTGATACGGTTTCGATAGTCTTATCTCGCAAGGTCTATGCCAGGAAGGAGATCTGAGCCAATTCGCTCAGGCTTCAGGACTGCATGACCGTGTGGCGGACGTAGTCGGACATGTCCCCTGGATCGATGCAGTCCTGGAAGCGCACAGGTGCGTTTTCCAGGGCGCGCAGAGCCTTGGGGGGCCTGGTATTGGTGGCCTCGGTCAGGATGTCCATGCAGTCGAAATCACTGTCCGGGGTCTCCAGGTCCAGGGATTGGCAGACCACCCGGGGGAACTTGTAGGGGCTGGCTGTGGACAGCAGCACCCGGGGCACTGCAGGATCCCTGTCGGTCTGCCCGGTCATGACCTGGTATCCGCAGGCCGTGTGCGGATCGATCAGGTATCCCCGGTCCTCCCAGCAGTTGCTGATGGCCGACGCCACCTGGTTCTCGTCGGCCCAACCGCAGGAGAAGAGCCTGCGGATTCTGGTCATAACGGCTTCGGGCACCTGGTAGCGTCCCGTGGACTCCAGGTCGGCCATAAGCGAGGCAATCAGTTCGGTGTCGCCGCCGGCCATGTAGTAGAGCATCCGTTCCAGGTTGGAGGAGATCAGAATGTCCATGCTGGGGGAGGTGGTGGTGTAGAAGGGGCGGTTGCGGTCATAGACGCCTGTGGTCAGGAAGTCGTTGAGGACCCGGTTGCGGTCCGAGGCCACGGTCAGGCGGGCCACCGGAAGGCCCATCATCTTGGCATAGTATCCGGCCAGCACATCGCCGAAGTTGCCGGTGGGCACGCAGAACTCGACAGGATCCCCGGGTCTGATCACTCCCCGTTCCATCAGGGAGCCATAGGCCCGGAAGTAGTAGACGACCTGCGGGGCCAGACGGCCCACATTGATGGAGTTGGCCGATGAGAGGACGGTCGAGGCCTTCTCCTCCAGTTCACGAGCCAGGTCGGTGTCGGCGAAGATGGACTTGACTGCGGACTGGGCATCATCGAAATTGCCCCGAACCGCGCAAACCCGCAGGTTGCTGCCCTCCTGGGTGACCATCTGCAGGCGTTGGATCTGACTGACCTTGCCCTGAGGATAGAAGACGGTGATGCCCGTGCCCGGCGCGTCTGCGAACCCGGCCAGCGCTGCCTTGCCTGTGTCTCCGGAGGTGGCTGTAAGCACCATGATTCGCTCATCATCGTCTCCGGCCAGCGCCATCAGTCTTGGCAGAAGCTGCAGGGCCACGTCCTTGAAAGCCGAAGTGGGCCCACGGAAGAGCTCCAGTACGAAGTCGTTACCGCCCAGGTCCACCAGAGGGGTGATTGCCGTATCGGACCACTGTTCTCCGTAGGCTGCGTCCAGGCAGGAGTCCAGCTGAGCGGAAGAGTAATCACTTAGCAGTCTCGAAAGGACCAGTTTGGCTGTGCCCTTGTATTCCAGACCGGCAACCGAGGCAGGTTCGATGGTCTCAGTGTCCAGTTCATCGCTGACATAGAGTCCGCCGTCAGGAGCCAGGCCTCGTCTTATGGCCTGCTTGGACTGCAGTTGCTCCTTGCCGCCTCGGGTGCTGTGGTATGTGCTCATGGTTGCCTGCCCCTCCGCCATGTCGCCGAACAGATCATTACCAGGGCATTCTACCCCGTACAGAAGTCCGAACCATGGCCTTGCTCGGCTCGCGGAGGAAACCGTCTATGGACGCCACGGCCTGCCAGGGGTTGGCATGGCGTACAGTATTGCCCACCAGCCCTGTTTCCGTGGCTGGACCTTATAGACAAAGGAGTGACCCATGGTCGAAGAGAACCCGGTACAGCAATCCTACGATGTCCTGAACTCTTCGATCTCGCAGGTGGATCCGGAGATCGCTGCACTGCTGGATGGAGAGTTGGAGCGCCAACGCGGTGGTCTGGAGATGATCGCCTCAGAGAACTTCGTGCCCAAGGCCGTCTTGCAAGCCCAGGGATCCGTGCTGACCAACAAGTATGCCGAGGGCTATCCAGGCAGACGTTACTACGGCGGATGCGAGTGGGTGGATCAGGTCGAGAACCTTGCCCGGGACCGCGCCAAGGCTCTGTTCGGCGCCGAGTACGCCAATGTCCAGCCTCATTCGGGCGCACAGGCCAACGCCGCCGTCTATCAGGCCCTGATCAAGCCCGGCGACACCGTGCTGGGCCTGGCCCTGGATCATGGCGGCCATCTGACCCACGGTATGAAGATCAACTTCTCCGGACGTTTTTACCATGCCGAATCCTACGGGGTCGATCCGAAGACCTTCCGCATCGAGCCCGAGATCATCCGCCAGCGGGCCCTGGAAACCCATCCAGCCCTGATTATCGGCGGATGGAGCGCCTATCCGCGTATTGAAGACTTCGCAGCCATGAAGGAAATCGCCGACGAAGTGGGAGCCAAGTTCTGGGTGGATATGGCCCACTTCGCGGGTATGGTGGCAGCCGGCCTGCATCCCAGCCCGGTACCTTATGCCGATGTGGTCTCCTCCACGGCCCACAAGACCCTGGGCGGACCCCGCTCCGGGTTTATCCTGGCCCGTCAGGAATATGCCAAGAAGCTCAACTCCTCGGTCTTCCCCGGCAACCAGGGCGGCCCGCTTATGCATGTGATCGCCGCCAAGGCAGTGGCCTTCAAACTGGCCGGCACGCCTGAATTCAAGGAACGCATGGAGCGCACCCTGGAGGGTGCAAAGATTCTGGCTGAACGCCTGATGGCCAAGGATGTGGCCGACAACGGTATCACCGTGCTCACTGGAGGTACGGATGTCCACCTGGTCATGGTGGATTTGCGCAACAGCGAGATGGACGGCCGCCAGGGGGAGGACCTGCTGGCCAAGATCGGCATCACTGTCAACCGCAATACAGTGCCTTTCGATCCTCGCCCGGCCTCTGTGGCTTCCGGTCTGCGCATCGGGACTTCCGCCCTGGCTACTCGCGGATTCGGCCCGGCTCAGTACGAGGAGGTGGCCGACGTGATCGGCACAGCGCTGGCCCAGGGTCCCCAGGCGGATCTGGATGCTCTCAAGGCCCGGGTGGACCGGCTGGTTGAGGCCTTCCCGCTCTATCCTGAGCTGGACCAGACCCACTGATTGGCCCTTGGAGGAGGGAGGTGCAGCAATGCCCTCCCTCCTCCTGTCATCATTGCCCTCACTGAGGGTTACAATCGGTACAGAATATGGGTCTGGCTGACCCGCGAGGGCGAAAGGATCTGACGAACATGAGTGAAAACGAGAACTCCAATCGTCAGGGTGTGTTCGATCGGGTCTGTGCCATGGCCGATGCAGCGGCTGTTGCACAAGCAGGTCTGGCAGGCATGACCGGCCAGGCCAGGAACGCTCTCTTGCTGGCCCTGGCCGATGCACTGATCGACCAGGCCGATCAGATTGCAGCAGTCAACGAGCAGGACTGCACGCAGGCTTTTGAAGAAGGAATGAGCGCCGGTCTGATCGATCGTCTGCGCTTGGACAAGGTTCGTATCGCGGATACCGCCAGCGGCGTGCGCATGGTGGCCGGGCTGACCGATCCCCTGGGCGAGGTGGTTCGCGGCCATGACATGCCCAACGGCATGCGGCTCAATCAGGTGCGGGTTCCCTTGGGCGTGGTGGCCATGATTTATGAGGCCCGACCCAATGTCACCATCGATGTGGTGGCCCTCTGCCTCAAGTCTGGCAATGCGGCCCTTCTGCGAGGGGGTCACGCGGCTGAACGCACCAATCACGCCCTGGTGGAGCTGATAGGCGGGGTACTTCGTGAGCAGGGATTGGATCCGGCGCTGGTAGCTTCCGTAGACAGATACGGTCGCGAGGGGGCCCAGGCTCTGATGAAGGCACGCGGTCATATTGATCTGCTAGTGCCCAGAGGTGGCCGAGGGCTGATCCGCAGCGTAATAGAGCAGGCCACCGTGCCCACCATCGAGACCGGGGCTGGCAATGTCCATATTTATGTGGATCGCTCGGTGGATATGGATCAGGCCATTCCCATCATCGTCAACGCCAAGACCCAGAGGGTGGGCGTCTGCAACGCCGCTGAAAAACTGATCGTCCACAGGGATGTGGCCGCTGAGTTCCTGCCACGTGTGGCCCAGGCGCTGACCCGGGCCCAGGTCGAGCTGCACCTGGACGCTGTCTCCATGGACATCCTGGCCGGGCATGGTCTTCCTGAAGAACTGCTGGTCCGCGCTGAGGAAGCCGACTGGGACCGTGAGTATCTGGATTTGAAAATGGGGGTGCGCGTGGTGGACTCCCTTGACCAGGCCATCGAGCACATCAACCGTCACTCCACCGGCCATACCGAGGCCATCCTGGCCCGGGACTATGAGGCTGTCGAAGAGTTCTCCCGTCGCGTGGATTCAGCTGTGATCATGGTCAACGCCTCAACGCGATTCACCGATGGAGGCATGTTCGGCATGGGTGCCGAGCTGGGCATCTCCACACAGAAGCTGCATGCCCGAGGACCCATGGGTCTGCAGGAGCTGACCACCACCAAGTGGATTGGCTACGGCAGGGGGCAGGTGCGGCCGTGAACGAGAAGATCGAAGAGCTCTTCCAACGCGAGCACGACAATCCACGCATCTGGCTGAGGGTGGCTTCAGAGCGGCTGAGCCTGCTGCGGTACGTCTTTCTGGTCCAAATCGAGGACGGCATCCCGGATGCAGATCAGCGCTCCTGCCTGGAGTACGCCGATGCGGTCCTGATTGGCTGGCCCGACGAACATGCCGATGATGTGTATGACCTGGACCAGGACCAGCTCAACAAGGTCAGGCATGACATCACCGTCATGGAGGAGCGGGTGCCTGTCTTCCGCAAACAGGAGCAGGAGGGACGCATCGCCGATCTGTCTGATTCATTGGTAGCCATCACTGGATGCGTGGCTCAGGTCCGTCGAGCCTACCAGCCAGGCTTTCCCCTGCCCACCTATTCCGAGATCCGCCGTGTGGTTCAGGAAGAGTGGAATGCCGATATGGAGCGGATCGATCCCGACAGGGTCAACCCCAGCGCCGAGCAGATGCGCCAGGAGGCCGAGTCCGAAAACGAGGAGAACGCCTCGGAAGCCAGACAGGAGGGCGAGCAGGCGTGAACCGGATGATGTCTGAACTGTCCAAGGAGGGGGAGTCTGGGCAGGAGCCATCAGATATTGATCGGGCCTGTGGGCCATCCCACCATAACCGTCGACCCCGGGTGGGAATCATGGGCGGCACCTTCGACCCCATCCATAATGGCCACTTGGTGGCTGCCTCGGAGGTGGCCTGGGTCTACGACCTGGATGAGGTCATCTTTGTGCCTACCGGCCGCCCGGCCTTCAAACTGAACAAGACGGTGACCAATGCCGAGGACCGCTATCTGATGACCGTGATCGCCACGGCCTCAAACCCCAAGTTCACGGTCTCCAGGGTGGACATTGAGCGTCCTGGCATCACCTATACTGTGGACACCCTGCGCGACATCAAGCGGATGCGCCCCGACAGCGATCTCTTCTTCATCACCGGGGCGGATGCCGTGGCCGAGATCATGCGTTGGAAGGATGCTAACCGGATGTGGGATCTGGCCAAGTTCGTGGCCGTCTCCCGACCCGGCTACTCCTCCAGCCTGGACAACCTTCAGGTGCCTGCTCAGCGGGTGGATACCTTGGAGATCCCGGCCCTGTCCATCTCGTCCACGGACGTGCGCCGTCGCTCGGCCCGGGGTATGCCGGTCTGGTACCTGGTCCCGGATGGGGTGGTGCAGTATATCAACAAGCACGGGCTCTACCGTTCGGCTTCCTGAGCTTCGTATACCATCGGACTCGCCAACACGAACTGCCCTGCTGTGTCAGCGCGCGCCATTATTATGGAGGCTGTCCGCTTCAGCGAAAACAACGTTTGGAGATATGGTGAGCGCGATACTCAAAGGCAGACCAGGAAAAAATCTCATACTTGTCACAGGCCGGACCCATCCCAGACTCGCGGCGGACGTGGCCGATCAACTCGGCATCGACGTCTTGGAGACGACAGCATACGACTTTGCCAACGGCGAGATGTATGTGCGTTATACGGAGTCGGTGCGTGGAGCCGATGTCTTCGTCCTGCAGACCCACTCCGACCCGGTCAACAAGTCCATCATGGAACAGCTGATCATGATCGACGCCCTCAAGAGGGCCTCTGCGCGGTCAATCACTGCAGTCTGCCCGCTCCTGGGTTACTCCCGTCAGGACAAGAAGCATCTGGGCCGCGAGCCCATCTCCTGCCGACTCATGTTCGACCTGCTCAAAGCGGCCGGCGCGGACCGAATCATGTCGGTCGACCTGCACGCCGCCCAGTCCCAGGGCTTCTTCGATGGGCCCGTGGATCACCTGATCGCCATGCCTGTGTTGGTGGACTATGTGCGCGACCGGATGGATCTGTCCAAGGTGGCCGTGGTCTCTCCCGATGCGGGCCGCATCCGGGTAGCCGAGCAGTGGGCCCAGCGTCTGGGAGGTGTGCCACTGGCCTTCATCCACAAGACCCGTGACATCACCCAGCCCAACAAGGCTGTGGCTCACCGGGTAGTGGGCGACGTGCGCGGCCTGGACTGCGTGCTGGTGGACGACCTGATCGACACTGGTGGCACCATTGCCGAGGCCTGCAACGTGCTGGATGAGGCTGGGGCCAACTCCATCACCATCGTGGCCACCCATGGCGTCATGTCCGGACCTGCCGTGGAACGGCTCAAGTCCTGCCAGGCCAAGGAGGTCATTCTGACTGACACGGTCCCCATTCCCCAGGAGAAGCGCTGGGACGGGCTGACCGTCCTGTCCATCGCGCCCCTGCTGGCCTCGGCCATCAAGGCCGTCTTCGAGGACGGCTCGGTAGCCCGCCTCTTCGACACTTATCCAGCCCATCACGGCCAGGGCTTCCTCTTCGCTTAAAGCCTTGCCTGCCTGGCATGGCGTGGCGTAATCGTCCGGCTGTGGCATAATGAACCTGGCGGGGCCTGAAGGGCTCCGTCTTTCCCCCATGGTGTAAAGGCAGCACACGGGTCTTTGGAACCCTTAGTCTTGGTTCGAATCCAGGTGGGGGAGCTTACGCTCGCCGATTCCGGTCGGAGACGGCCTCCTTGGGGTCGGTGACCAACCGAAAGGAACTGTCTTGGCAGTCAAGAAGATCGAAACCTGGCTCACCGACATGGACGGCGTGCTGGTGCACGAGAACACGGCCCTGCCCGGCGCTGCCGAATTCATCGACACCCTCAAGCGCAATAACCGCCAGTATCTGGTGCTGACCAACAATCCCATCTACACCCCTCGCGACCTTTCGGCCCGCCTTGGTCGTTCGGGTATCGATGTGCCTGAAGACCGGATCTGGACCTCAGCCTTGGCTACAGCCGACTTCGTGTCTCGGACTATGCCGCGGGGATCGGCCTATGTGATTGGTGAGGCCGGGCTGACCACAGCCTTGCACGAGGCCGGGTTCATTCTTTCCGATATCAACCCGGACTATGTGATTCTGGGCGAGACCCGAACCTACTCCTTTGAGTCCATCACCACAGCTATCCGCTTGATTCTGGGCGGGGCCCGTTTCATCTGCACCAACCCGGACGCCACAGGCCCCAGCGAGAACGGTGTCCTGCCTGCGGCGGGAGCCGTCGCAGCTCTGGTGACCAAGGCCACCAACCGGGAGCCCTACTTTGTGGGCAAGCCCAATCCCATTATGTTCCGCACGGCTCTAAACAGGGTGGGTGGCCACTCCGAGACCACGGCCATGATTGGCGACCGTATGGATACTGATGTGGTGGCCGGAGTTGAGGCTGGCCTGAACACCTTCCTGGTGCTGACAGGCATCACTACACGATCTGAGGTGGAAACCTTCCCCTACCGCCCTGACCAGGTGGTGGACTCCATTCAGGATCTGATCGACATCGCCGAGAGCGGGGTGGTGGAGTTTTGAGCGGCGGGCAGACGCTGACCGCTGGCATCATTCTGGCTGCAGGCGAGGGCACTCGTATGCGCTCGGCCCATCCCAAGGTTCTGCACACCCTGGCCGGCAAGACTTTCTTGCAGCGGGTCATGACTTCGGTGACTGCTCTGAATCCCGAGCTGACGGCTGTGGTAGTTCATCATCAGGCCGACCTGGTGGCGCAGGCTGCACGCTCTTACGATTCGCAGGTGCGCATCGTGCGTCAGGACAGCCGACCGGGTACGGGACGCGCGGTCCAGTGCGCCGTGGATCAGCTGGATGGAGAACTTCGACACGACGGTCAGGTGCTGATCGTCGCCTCCGACATGCCCCTGTTGGACGCAGACACGTTGCATCGTCTGCTCGACTATCATGTCAGCTCCGGCGACGGCGCCACCGTGCTGACAGTAAATCTGGACGATCCCACCGGATACGGTCGCATCATTCGTGACCAGGATGGACGGGTTCTGCGCATCGTCGAACAGCGGGATGCCACCGGCACCGAGCTGGCCGTCAAGGAAGTCAACACCTCTGTTTACGTCTTCGAGGCTGACCTGCTCCGACAGGCAGTCCGCGGCCTGGACGACAGCAACGCCCAGGGGGAGTTCTATCTGACCGATGCCTTGGAGACTGCTCGTCGCCTGGGCAGGGTCGGGGCCTTCGCCGCTCCTGATCCGCTCAAGGTTGAAGGGGTCAACGACAGGATTCAGTTGGCCGATCTGGCTAAGGCCCATAACCTGCGGGTCTGCCAGGAGTTCATGCGCCAGGGGGTGACCATCCTGGACCCATCCACCACCTGGATTGAGGACGACGTGGTCATCCAGCGGGATGCCGTCATTCTTCCCGGCTGCTTCCTGCAGGGTCATACCGAGATCGCCTCGGATGCCGTCATCGGCCCATATACCACCCTGATCGATGCGATCGTGGAGCCGCAGGCCAAGGTTGAGCGCTCCCGCGTGCAGGAGACCCGGATTGGAGCCCGGGCCAACATCGGCCCCTGGACCTATCTAAGGGCTGGCAACATCCTTGCCGAGGACACCAAGGCCGGGGCCTTCGTCGAGATGAAGAAGGCCACCATTGACCACGGGACCAAGGTTCCCCATCTTTCCTATGTGGGGGATGCGCACATAGGCCACGACAGCAACGTGGGTGGCGGATCCATCACGGCCAACTACGATGGCGTGCATAAGAACCGGACCGAGATTGGGTCGGAAGTGCACGTGGGCGCAGGGAATCTCTTCGTAGCTCCGGTCCAGGTGGGCGACGGAGTCACGACCGGAGCCGGTTCGGTCATCCGCCATCCGGTGGAAGACGGGGCCATGGTTTATTCCACTAATGACCAGCATCAGGTTCCGGACTGGAAGCCCGCCTGGGAACGGTAACCATGACAGCATCTGCTTCACAACGAGGAAAGGCGTGACAAGTGCCAGCATTGCAGGAATCCATCGACGCGGTCCGGGTGGCCGCTCGGGCTGCCAACGATGTCAAGGCCATGGATATCGTGGCCTTCGACGTCTCCCAACCCATTGCCATCACCGACATCTTCATGGTGGCCACCGGTAGCAACGAACGTCAGGTTCTGGCCATCGCCGAGGAGGTGGAGAAGCAGCTCCATCTGCAAAAGAATCTGGACCCGCGTTCTCGGGAAGGCGTGCAGGAGGCTCAGTGGGTTCTGCTGGACTACGGTGACTTCGTCATCCATATCATGCACAAACAGGCCCGAGCCTACTACGACCTGGAACGGCTCTGGAAGGACTGCCCCCAGGTGGACCTGCAGCTGGAGCATCCCTTCACCCTTGCCGATGATGATCCGGACGGCCAGCTGGCCTCCAAGGCGGATGATCTGAATGAGGATGATCTACGCAGCCGTTTCGCTGATCCTCAGGAAAGCCATGACTGACACAGATACCACCGCCGAAGATAGCCGGCATGTGCGCTCCATGACAGTGGTCCGCCATGGGCAGACCTCATACAATGCAGGGCACAGGATGCAGGGCCAGATTGACATTCCTCTCAACAGCGTAGGCCGCTGGCAGGTGGAGAGGACCGGCGAGGAGCTGCGGGCTGAATATGTGGACGGCGCACCCCAAGACCGTCACCTGCTGGTGGTCTCCTCTGATCTGGACCGGGCTGCTGCCACTGCTCATGCCTTCGCCGATCCATTGGATCAGCCGGTCCATCTTGATCGCGGGCTGCGTGAACGCAGCTTCGGTGAGTGGGAGGGAGCCAGTGCTGAGGAGGTTCGTCAACGCTGGCCCGAGGATTACGAATCCTGGTCCCGGGGCGCCGGGGGAGAGCTGCTCCACGGTGCCGAGACCAAGGCCCAGGTGGGCAAACGAGGCCTGGAAACCCTGAACCGATGGATTCACCGGGCTGGTCCGGACACGGATCTCATGGTCTTCTCCCATGGGTCCTTTATTGCCGAGACCCTTCAGGCCCTGCTGGGCATGGCCAATGCGTATCCCGAATACCTGGGCCTGGTCACCATGCGGAACGCCCACTGGGCGCGATTGATGCCGCGAGACCTGCCAGACGGTGGCCTGCGATGGTCCATGATTGATTACAATCGTGGTCCAGCCATCGCCATGCGGGGTGACTGGGACAATCCCCGGGGGCTGGTCCAGACCGACTGAGGTTCTTGGGCGGTCGGCCGACCATTACACTATCGCCATGACCACCAGCTACCATAAGAGCGCAGCAACCAGCCGTTGGATCAAAAGGGGTCGGAGTGAAGCAGTTCTTTCATGACATTTCCTGGGCGCAGATCATCGCCGGCGCTCTTGCAGCCATGACCTCCTTCTGGCTGGCCGCCAAGATCGGCGTGGCGGGATCCATCATCGGCGTAGCCATCGGTTCCATCGTCTCTGCCGTGGCCTCGCAGATCTATAAGAATGTTTTGGAAGCCTCTGGCCAGAAGCTGCAGGAGTCCGTGGGCGGTAGTGCCGACCAGGATGATGACGATTCCAGAACTGAATCGAGTGCCGATTCAGCCGCCGATGGACAGACCACGACGTTGCCGGCCCAGGGAAAGGGTCATCCAAACAATTCAAGCAATATTGCCGACGGATCGACCCAGGTAATGGCCCCGGTAGATGGGTCCACCCAGGTCATGCCTACGGCCGGTGACGAGGAGTCGGCAGCCAAGACCGGCAGAACCATTTCGTCAAGCAATGGACCACGAACCCATACGGCCTCCATTGCAGCAACCAGTAAGAAGCTGGATCAGCGCCGGCGCAACGTCATCATTGTCTCTGTGGTCAGCGCTCTGGTGGCCGTACTGCTGTCCGCCCTGGCCATCAATGCTCTGACCAAGGGCGAAGGCACCGACAAGGTGGTTCGCAACGTGGTCAGCCCACCGACAAGCCAGGTGGTAACCCCCAACCAGGATGAAGAGACCCCCTCCAAACCGGTGCAGCGGACAGAGGAGCCCGAATATCAGTCGACCCCGAGTGCCCCTCAAAATCAACCTTCGGGAACGAATCAGAACCAGGGCAACGAACAGGGATCCGGGCAAAGTCAGCAGCATGGAGGCAACCCTACGAGCTCGCCTTCGCCGTCTGCCGACGCGACCAGCTCCACACCCAGTCCCTCAAGCACGACTTCAACACCACAGTCGTCACCGATGACAACGACCAGTCCCTCGCCTCATAACTGACGAACGAGCCGGCGAGGCACACCCATTCCATCATGTAATGTGACTAGGGTCACTTTTGTGCGGTCCAAGAGGACCGTCTCGAAGGTCCCGGTCCTGAAGGCGGGATCAGCAATGAGAAAGGTGTGTATATGCGCAAGGTTCTGTGCTCTCCAGGCTCCTATGTTCAGCAGGAGGGCGCCATGGGAAAGCTGGCCGGAGAATATGCGGCTCTGGGCACCAAGGGCGCCCATCTGATCGTCGATCCGGTCATCGACGGGCTCTACCACGACGACATTGTCGCCTCCTTTGAGCACGATGGGATCCCCTACAAACTGATGAAATTCGGCGGCGAGTGTTCCATGGAGGAGATCGACCGTCATCGTGCCCATTTGGGCGGCAGCGACGCGGTGATCGGCGTCGGCGGCGGCAAGACTTTGGATACCGCCAAGGCTGTGGCTCACTTCGCCCATCTGCCGGTCATGATTGTGCCCACGGCAGCCTCCTCGGATGCGCCTTGCTCAAGGCTGTCCGTGCTCTATACGCCTGAGGGTGTCTTTGACCGTTATCTGCCCCTGCCTGCCAACCCCAACGTGGTCCTGATGGATACCGACGTCATCGCCAAGGCTCCGGTGCGCTTCCTGGTATCAGGGCTGGGCGATGCCTTCGCTACTTACTACGAGGCCGCCGCCTGCGTGCAGTCGAACGCCGTGACCATGACCGGAGGCCACGCCACCATGGCCGCCTTTGCCTTGGCCCGTCTCTGCCGCGATACCCTGCTGGAGGATGGGGTCAAGGCCGTGGCCGCTGCCAAGGCCGGTGTGCGCACAGCTGCGCTGGAGAAGATCATCGAGGCCAATACGCTGCTGAGCGGTCTGGGCTTCGAGAGCTCTGGCCTGGCTGCAGCCCACGCCATTCATGACGGGATGACCGCCCTGGAGGGCACCCACTCCATGCTGCACGGCGAAAAGGTGGCCTTCGGCACCCTGGCCCAGTTGGTCCTTGAGGATCGGCCTCTGGAGGAGACCCGCGGGGTCTATGACTTCTTCCGCAGCGTGGGTCTGCCCACCTCCCTGGAGCAGATCGGCATCGGCCAGGCCAGCGAGGAGGATCTGCTCAAGGTCGGCGAGCATGCCTGCGGTCCCGACGAGACCATGGGCAACATGCCCTTCGAGGTGACTCCCACCGATGTGGCTCACGCCCTGCGCGCAGCCGATCAGCTGGGCAAGCAACTCTGAGTCCTCTTGCTCTGATCTTTCTTTGAGATGCCAAGCGACCGTCGACATGGAGTCGGCGGTCGCTTTTATTTTTCCCGACGTTGCATTGGTCACCCTTGAAGCGAGCTGGCGGCCTTTCGTATGGCTTCCTCATCTGGGCATGTGGCTGGACCGGGCTGAGTAGTGGAAAGCGCTCCTGCACAGTTGGCCAGTATTAGTGACTCCTCGATGGGCAGGCCTTGGAATATGCCAGCACAAAGGACGCCCGAATGGGCATCGCCGGCACCGTTGGTGTCCATGGCACGAACCTGTGGGGTGGGAATGTACTTGATTTGCATCGCATTCTTGGGCTGGCAGTACCAGGCACCGCGAGCGCCGGCCCTAAGAACCACCGGACTGTCCAGTCTTAGCGAAAGCGAACGGCAGAGGGATTCCAACTCGGTTACGTCGCCAGTTTCGAGTTGGCATCCCACACGTTCCGCCAGGATTGGTCCCTCGCGTTCATTCAGTGACCAGATCGGATGCAGTCCGTTGACCGCATCAAGCACATCCAGCTCAATATCGGCCACCATGGGTCCCACATCGAAGAGTACAGGAAATCCCTCGTCCTGGTGTTTTTCAGCAAAACCGACCAGGCTTCGGGTATTGTCCTTGTGACAGAAGGAATATCCGCTCAGGTAGATGACATCGCCAGGAACCAGATTCATGCTTTCGTAGGTGCCCTCTGGTACGCAGGTCTCTGCGCCCCTTGCTGAAACAAAGGTGCGTTCGCCGGAGGGTTCGATCATGGCTACCGAGTATCCGGTATCGCAGTCTTCCAGAACAGGCCCTTGGGCGGGAACTTGAAGGGCGGCAAGGGCCACACGGACCATGTCCGCCATCGGACCTGTGCCAATCGCCCCCATGTAGGCTATGGGCGCTCCCATCTGCCTGGCTGCGCGAATCACGTTGTATCCGCCGCCAACCTTTATGGCACTTCGTCTGGCGAAAATGTCCCCTCCACGCTCCGGGAGGTGGTCGATGTCCATGCTAAGGTCAACCACCACCTGACCCAGATGGAGGATGCTGGGTTCAGTCATGGCTCTTGCTCCCCACCGCCACGGAATCCTTGGAGAGGAGGTGCAAAATGGCGTAGAGGATTCCTCCCAGGAGGAGGGATACGAGCCATGCTAGGCCGTTCCTGCCCAGGAAGCTGCCGGACAGCGGTCCTGAGAACCAGACTTCGTTCTTGGAGACCTGGGCCGTCACAAACAGAAAGCCGACGACTATCCCCAGCAGCCAGCTGATGATGGCTGGGAGGTTGACTCCGTGCCAATACCAGTATGGGGAATCTGCTTGAAGGTTCAGCAGGCCGTTAGAATCGTAACGCTTGCGGAAGATCATATCTGACAGGAAGATGCCTGCCCAGGTGCTCAGTGGCACTGCCAGCAGGGAGATGAAGGTGACGAAGGGGCCGTAGAATCCGTCGGAACCCAAGGTAAAGTACAAGGCTCCGCAGGTGGTCACCACCACATCGACCACGACCGCATAGACGCGGGGGATTCTGATGCCCAGGGTGATGGTGGTCAGGCCGGCCGAATATACGGAAAGGTTGTTTGACATAAGCAGGCCTGCAAATGCGGCAATCAGATAGGGGATTGAAACCCATGCAGGCAGAGCGCTTCGAACCGCGGCGACAGGATCGGCGGCGGAGGCAATGGTGGAGTTGCCTGCTGTCAGGACCGATCCCAGGCCGATGACCACGACCAGGGGGATTCCGGCGCCTGCCGCCGCGGTCAGGATCAGAGGGCCTGATTTTACCGAGGTCTTCTGGTAACGGGCCATGTCTGCACCGGAGTTGACCCAGCCGATGCCCGTCCCCGCAGCTATGGTGCCGACGCCAATCAAGAAAGCACTGGCTGAGCCGGGGGCATTGCCGAGGAAGGAGGACCAGTCGACGGTCGTGGCCAGATAGATGGCCACTAGGAGTGTAAGGGCGCCGAATATCCAGGTGGCCCACTTCTGCACGGTGAGAATGAAGGCGTGACCGGCGGCTGAGACCACCACGGTCAAGGCCACGAAGACGGCAATGCAGACGAAGGTCAGGAGGGGGGAGCGCTTGGCATCGGCTGAGGTTCCGAAGATGATGGCGATCAGGGAGAGCAGCGCAAAAGCGCCGGTCATCGTGTTCACCGTCTCCCAGCCCAGTCTGGACAGCAGGGCCACCAGCGTGGGGCCTGCATTGCCTCTGACGCCGAAAATGGCCCGGGACAGGGTCAGCGTGGGCGCGCCGCCTCTTCTGCCGGCTATGGAGATGATGCCGACGAGGGCGAAGGATCCGAAGGCTCCGATGATCGTGGCGAGCACGGCCTGCCAGAGGTTGAGACCCTGGGCAATCAGGGTAGCTCCCAGAGGGATTCCCAGAATTGAGATATTGGCGGCGAACCAGACCCAGAAGAGCTGTCCGGGCGATCCGTTCCTCTGGTCCTCGGGCACAGGTTCGATGCCCCTTTGCTCGACTCTGGAGAGGATGGTGCCCTCCCTTGGTGCAGTTGACATGGATTGTCTCCTTCGACTCAAGATGTACTGGATGTAGTGATGACTTGTCTGTTCAGTCCTGTCGTGTGGTCTGGGTGGACCCCATGGTCTTGGGGTTGAGTGGATTTTACATTGTTGTGTTCCTGAAGGATTCGACGGTATCCGTTTTGCGCTTTGCTACCTTAGGGCAATCAGGCCACGGGCAGTTTTCTGCAGGTCGAGGTGGGATACCGAAGCTACATGGGAGCAGAGTGCAGGGTCGAAGACCTCGGGACCGGTGCATGCGCCGGTCATTGCGCCGGTCATTGCGGCGATGGTGTCCGTATCGCCACCAAGGTTGACTGCGGCGAACAGAGCCGATTGAGGATTGTCGGCGAATCTCCAAGCCAGGGAAAAGGCGGCTGCCACAGACTCATTGGCCTCGACCGAGGTCCCGCAGTCTTCAATGAGGTGACATTCGAAATCGTCCTCATCGCTGAATTCCTCAGATAGCCGTATTGCCTGGCGAGCGCGTGCGGGGACCGATGCCTTCGGAGTCCAGGCTCCGGACGTTTCCATGGCGGGCACCATACGCAAGGACTCGTTCAGTGCCTGGCGAACGGTCATCCCCTCAAGCCCCAGGCTGACTGTCGTAGCGATCAGCGCAGCACTTTGGAAGCCTGCGACCGTGTCGTGGGTGACCTGGCAGGACTCATAGATGCGATTGGCCAGTCGTCTGGTGTCCTCGGGCCTGTTGGCTATGCCTACCGGAGTGACTCGCATGGCGGCTCCGTTGGTGGTGCCGGTCCTTCCTGTGGTCATGATGTCCGCGCCCTGGCGAACCTGTTCCAGGGCCAGCTTGGTGGATGGTCCGAGCAAATCGAGCGATCCACGCGACTTCATGTCATCCTCCCAGGCCAGAAGACGCTTGGCAAACTCTTTCGGATCGATGTGTCCCTTACCCTCGATAGTCAGTTCCGCCACGATCAACGCCTGCTCGGTATCATCGGTTACAGACCCTGCAGGCATACCGGGAGCTATGGGCTGATCCGGAATGGCATCGCAAAGGGTGTGGATCCTGCCGTAGGCCTCATGTATTGCTGCAGGACTCATGCTCTGCGTGGGCATGCCCAACGCGTCCCCTAAGGACAACCCAGTAAGCGCGCCCAGTGCGCCCTTTTCAGTTCTGGTCATTGTTGTACAAGCCTCCGGAGTCGCTGCGATGAGCCTATTAATCTGTCTGCAGATAGACTGCGACATTTTTAATCAGAATCATTGTAAGGCCCCTGGAAGATTGTCAGTACGACGGATGCAGCAGGCATGATTCGCACGGAAGAGTGGGGAAATGAACGAGCTCCACCCAGTGGAGTGGGAGATAAAAACATTGCAGGCAATCTGGGGTTAAAGACTTGATCGAGATATCGAGATGTGTGTTCTATATAGTGCAGACGGCCATTGAACGGGATCGTCCGTCTACGCCGTACTGGAGTTTGGCAGTGCTGTCTTGGTCCAGGCTCCAACATATGCAAGGGCATTGGATATAAAAAGAATCCCGAGGTGACCTCGGGATTCTATCTGTGGAGCTAGGGGGATTCGAACCCCCGACCTTCTCCATGCCATGGAGACGCGCTACCAGCTGCGCCATAGCCCCGTACTTACCTTGCTTGGTGAAGCCTTGCTTATAGTACACCGGGATTGGCGAATGGAGCAACTCAGTGTGTTGCCCCGGAATTGCAGGGATTGTGAGCTATTTGATGGATTTTATCCTCGAATGGTCTTGGGTCGTTTTGAGCTTGCTAGTGCGCTAGCATGAGGGCAAGGGGCGACCAAGGGGGTCGGCAGCAACTGAAAGGCGGCGGACCATGACAGGCAAAGTCGATGCCGAAATGCGGGATGAAAAGCGGAACAAGGACCATCCCGGGGACCAGCTGATCATCAACTGCCTGCCCTTGGATAAGGGTGAGCGACAGGAATTCCTTCAGGCGGCTCCAGGCGTTCATCAGGAGTTCATTGTCGACACGGACATGCGGCAGAGCATGCATTGGCTCATCGATGTCCCTCAATCCCTCCGATCGGAGGCCACGATCATTTTGGGTAATCCGCCGGCCGAGCAGGTGGTTGCCTGCCGTAACCTGGTCTGGCTGCAGACCAGCAGCGCGGGTGTGGATGCTTACCTGAAACCGGGGGCTCTGCCTCCGGATGCCATGTTGACCAGTGCCTCAGGCGCTTACGGGCAGTCGGTCTCCGAGCACATGTTCGCCATGATGTGGGCCCTGATGAAGGACCTTCCTGGTTACCGGGACAATCAACGCATGGGCCGTTGGGAACCTCGCGGGGCTGTCCTTTCACCGCGCGGTTGCCAGGTTCTGGTGTTGGGCACGGGGGATATCGGAGCCTCCTTCGCTCGTCTGGCCAAGGCTGTAGGCGCTCGGACCATCGGTATCAGGCGGCATCCCGACCAGCCGGTGGAGGGGTTCGACCGTCTGGCTGGTTTTGACGATCTGGATGCCCTGCTGCCTGAGATGGATGTAGTGGCTCTGGCCCTGCCTTCAACGCCGCAGACCAGGCACATCATCGATGGCCGCCGTCTTGGATTGATGAAGTCCACCGCCGTGCTGATCAATGCAGGCAGGGGAGATGCCGTGGATTGCATGGCTCTGGCGCAAGCCTTGGATAAGGATGGCATTTTCGGCGCAGGCCTTGATGTGACCGAACCGGAGCCCCTGCCCGAAGACCATCCGCTCTGGAGCCAGCCACGCTGCCTGCTCACCCCGCACGTTGCTGGTGGAGCTCATCTCCCCTCCAACATGGACAAGGTTCGGGAAATTTGCCTGGATAATCTTCGTCGGTTCATGGATGGCAGACCCCTTCGCAACCGGATGAGGTGACCGCCGTGCCGACAGAGCAAAGCCGTAGCGGCAACAGTCGTGGGCGGACGACTGTTCTGCGGTGGGTGGCCGTTCTGCTGGCGCTTGCTTTGATTGTGGCGGGCTCCTTGGCCTTGGCTGGCAGGCTGATGGGTGTCGGATCTGCTCGCCATGATAATCAAAGTTCCTCTGCAAACGACCGCAAGACCGCTTCCCATAGCCCTCCCGGGTATTCTCCTGAGCAGACTGCTGTCCACCCGCCTCTGATCTCGCCTGTGGACTACAACCACGACGGTGTGGACGATTACACGGCTATGGTGCGTGGAGCCCATCAGGAGGCACGCATCCATCCACGTTATGACAGCGGCTACTATCAGGGCGGCTATCCACCCGATGACCGGGGTGCCTGTACCGATGAGATCTGGAGGGCCTTCCGACAGGCCGGCTACGATCTGAAAGCCATGGTCGACGCTGACATCGCCTCGTCTCCTGGGGCCTATGCCGGAGTCATCAGCAGGCCTGATCCGAACATCGACTTCAGACGCACCAACGTCCTCGGCGTATTCCTGTCCCGGCACGCCCAGCGTCTGACCAACGACATCGCGGCCACCGACCAGTGGCAACAGGGCGACATCGTCATCTTCGGTACCTCCTGGCACATCGGCATGGTCTCGGATAAAAGGGACAGCCGGGGTATTCCCTTGCTTCTGCATAACATGGGCCAGCGCGCCAGGGAGAACGACTACCTGGGATCGCCCGGTCATCGTCCCATCACCGGTCATTTCCGCTTCGACGCCTCCCAAATCCAACCCGCCGTCCTGCGCCCATGGAGGGGGTGACCAGGGACTACCCTGCGAAATTGAGCACGGCGGCAACTGGTTATCTGCTACTATCGGTTCGGCCAGACACGTCGGCCAGGTTCGAGCACGAGAGGCGGTGATGGCGATGATGAGAGTATTCAGCACCATGAACGGGCAGATCGAGCAGATCGGCAAGGCTTCCAAGGGCTCATGGATATGCTTATCGGCTCCAACTGATGTCGAGCTGGCCAATGTCTCCCAGACCACCGGCATAGACCTGGCAGACCTGCGTGCACCCTTGGACGATGAGGAGCGTTCGCGTGTGGACGTGGAGGACGAATACACCATGGTCATCGTCGACATTCCCCGGGCCGAGGAGCGCGACGGGCGGGACTACTACGAGACCATTCCTCTGTCCATCATCGTTACCGAGGATCTGATCGTCACCGTTTGCATGCAAGACACGGTTCTGCTCCATCCCTTTATGGAGGGCACCATTCGGGGTTTCAACACTTTCATGAAGTCCCGCTTCATCCTGCAGATCCTTTACCGTAACGCCACCCTCTATCTGCGCTACCTGCGCATCATCGACCGCGAGTCGGACCGGCTGGAGCTCAAGTTGCGCCACTCCATGCAGAACAGAGAGATTCTCATGCTGTTGGAGCTCAACAAGACCTTGGTCTACTTCGCCACCAGCCTCAAGTCTAACGAGATCGTCCTGGAGAAGCTGACCGGCCTGGAGCGGATCAAGCGCTACCCGGACGACGAGGATCTTCTGGGCGACGTGATTACCGAAAACAAGCAGGCCATCGAGATGGCCAACATCTACTCAAGCGTGCTTTCAAACATGACTGACGCCTTCGCCTCCATTGTCTCCAACAATGTCAACAACGTCATGAGGATCTTCACTATCATCTCCATCAGCCTGTCGGTGCCCACGCTGATTTTCTCCATGTATGGCATGAACTTCAACCAGGGTATGTTCGGTATGCCCTTTACCGACAAGCCCTGGGGATTTGCGGTCGTGGTGATTCTGTCAGGCCTGCTGACCGCCCTGGTAACCTGGTTCCTGACGCGCTCGAGAATGTTCAAGTAGGGGCCGATTATGTTTGCACGCAGGATTGCGGCGGCTCTGGTGGCGCTGGTTCTGGCGGTGCCCCTGAGCGGGTGCGGCCGCCAGGAGGATCGCTACCGGGCTGGTTCCATCGGGCCCAAGATCAGCGTGGGCATCTCCTTCGACCAGCCCGGGCTTGGATTCGCCCAGTCCGGCCAGTACCGGGGTCTGGATGTGGATGTGGCCCGGTACGTGGTCCACGAACTTGGATACGCCGAGTCGCAGATCGTTTTCCGTCAGGTGAAGCCTGCGGACCGCGAGCGCATGCTCGAACAAGGCCAGGTAGACATGGTCGTGGCTGGCTATTCCATCACCCAGGAACGGCAAAAGCTGGTGGATTTCGCCGGGCCCTACCTGGCTGCGGGGCAGGACCTACTGGTTCGCCGCACTCAGAACGACATCGCCGGAGTGGATGATCTGGCCCAAAAGCGGGTCTGCGTGGCAGCTGGGTCCACCTCCGGGACTCTGGTGCGCTCGCTGGCCCCCCAAGCCCAGGTACAGGAGCGGGAGGAGTTCCCCGAGTGCATCACGGCCCTGCTCAGCGGGGACACTGATGCCGCCAGCGGGGACGACTTTGCCCTGGCCGGCCTGACTCATGTTCGCGGCGGCGGCCAGCTGCGCCTGGTCGGCAATCCCTTCTCCCATGAACGGTACGGTATCGGCGTGCCCCACGTGGATCCGGAGCTGGTGGATGTCATTGACCAGGCCTTGAAGAGGATGATGCGGGACGGATCCTTCAAGGCCGCACTGGGTCGGGCCTCCAAGTCCATCGGCTTCTCCATCAATGCCGCAGCTCGCACCCTGCAGCCTGGCGACCACTGAGCACAGCTCCGGTTAGGATGACGGATGCTGGACATAAGCCTGGCTGTGTCCATGTGAATGGCGATAATTCACGATATGAACGCGAATGAAGACAGGGATCATCAGCAGACCCAGGAATCCGAACAGCCTCAATTCCGCTACGATGCCGCCATGGCTCAGACCATCGAGGAGCGCTGGCAGCAGCGCTGGGACAAGGAGGGCACCTTCTGGGCCGCCAACACCAAGGGCGACTTGACGGATGCCCAGGGAGATCATGCTGGGGGCCGCAGTCCCTACTTCGTCATCGACATGTTCCCCTATCCTTCGGGCAAGGGCCTGCATGTGGGCCACCCCTTGGGCTACATCGCCACCGATGTGGTCAGCCGCTATCACCGGATGAAGGGCGAGAACGTCCTGCATGCCATGGGCTATGACGCCTTCGGCCTGCCCGCCGAGCAGTATGCGGTCCAGACCGGCCAGCACCCCCGGGTCACTACTGAGCAGAACATCGCCAACATGCGGTGGCAGCTGCACCGGCTGGGGCTCAGCTTTGACGACCGCCGCTCCTTCGCCACCATCGATACCGACTACGTGCGCTGGACACAGTGGATCTTCTCGCGCATCTACGAGTCCTGGTATGACCCCGACTACCGCCGTGCAGATGGAGGGACGGGCTCGGCCAGGCCCATCAGCGAGTTGGTTGAGGCCTTCAAGTCCGGAAGCAGGCCCATCCCCGGCCATGCCGATGCCTCCTGGGATGACCTGGACGAGGCCGAGCGCTCCGAGGTGCTCAACTACTTCCGTTTGGCCTACATCTCTCGCTCGCCGGTCAACTGGTGCCCCGGACTGGGCACGGTCCTGGCCAATGAGGAGGTGACCGCCGAGGGGCGCTCGGAACGAGGTAACTACCCGGTCTACCAGCGTGAGCTCAAGCAGTGGTCCATGCGCATCACCGCCTACGGCCACCGGCTTCTGGAGGATCTGGATATCCTGGACTGGCCCGATAAGGTCAAGCTCATGCAGCGCAACTGGATCGGGGAGTCACACGGGGCTTCGGTGGACTTCACCGTGCCCAGCCCTGACGGCGATCAGACCATGGAGGTCTACACCACCCGTCCTGACACGCTTTTCGGTGCTACCTTCGCTGTGGTTTCCCCAGAGCACGACCTGCTGCAGCACTTGCCACAGGAGTGGCCTGAGGATGTGCCCGAGCAGTGGAAGGGCGGCTATGTCAATCCTGCTGATGGTGTGCAAGCCTACCGACGGGCCGCCGAGGCCAAGACCGCCAAGGATCGCGTGGACGAGGGCGGAGCCAAGACCGGCCTGTTTACCGGGCTGTACGCGATCAACCCCATCACCGGGGCCAAGTTGCCCATCTTCACTGCTGACTACGTGCTGATGGACTACGGTACCGGAGCCATCATGGCTGTGCCAGGCGGTGACCAGCGCGATTACGACTTCGCCGTCAAGTACGGCCTTCCCGTCGTCTACACGGTCAGCCCACTGGCTGAGTCCGGACAGACCTTGGACGACTATCGGGGCAAGGCACCTTTCGTCTCTCACGACGGCATTGTGGTCGACTCTTCGGTTCAGGCAACCCAGGCCGCTGGCGACTCGCTCAGCTTGGATGGTTTGCGGGTTGACCAGGCTATCGAGAAAGTCACTGCCTGGCTGGAGTCGGCCGGCGTTGGCCATGGGACAGTCTCCTACCGGCTGCGCGACTGGCTCTTCTCCCGTCAGCGCTACTGGGGCGAGCCCTTCCCGGTGGTCTATGACGACCAGGGCCTGCCCCATCTGTTGCCCGACGATCAGCTTCCGGTGGCCCTGCCAGACGTGCCCGACTACTCGCCCAAGACCTTCGACCCCGAGGATGCCCAGTCCAGCCCGGAGGCCCCGCTGAGCCGCAACCAGGATTGGGTGAACGTGACCCTGGACCTGGGTGACGGGCCCAAGGTCTACCACAGGGACACCAACACCATGCCCAACTGGGCCGGTTCCTGCTGGTATTACATGCGCTACATCGATCCCAAGAATGACCAGCACATGGTCGATCCGGAGGAATACGACTACTGGCTGGGGCCCCAGCACAACGCCACGGCCGGGGAGTCAGGCGGTGTCGACCTCTACGTGGGCGGTGTTGAGCACGCGGTACTGCACCTGCTCTATGCCCGCTTCTGGCACAAGGTGCTCTATGATCTGGGTTACGTTTCGTCCAAGGAGCCCTTCCACAAGCTCTTCAACCAAGGAATGATCCAGGCCTACGCCTACACGGACCAGCGCGGCCAATACGTGCCCGCTGCCGAGGTGGAGGAACATGATGAGGGCGGCAAGGTCAGCTATACCTGGCAGGGGCAGCCGGTCAACCGCGAGTTCGGCAAGATGGGCAAGAGCCTGAAGAACATCATCACCCCTGACGACATGTACCGCACCTATGGGGCCGACACCTTCCGCCTCTACGAGATGAGCATGGGACCCCTGGACGAGTCCCGGCCCTGGAATACGCGCAACGTGGTGGGCGGCATGCGCTTCCTGCAGCGGCTCTGGCGCAACGTGGTGGACGAACGGACCGGCGAGGTGGTTCTGGACGAGGGTGAGCTCGACCAGAAGACCCTGAAGCTGCTCAACACCACCATCCACGACGTGACGGTGGAGATGGAGGCCATGCGGCCCAACACGGCCATCGCCAGGATGATCGTGCTCAACAACCATCTGACCGGGCTGAATCCGACGCCCAGGGCAGCCATTGAGCCCCTGGTGCTCATGCTCTCGCCCATCGCCCCCCACATCTGCGAGGAGCTCTGGAGCCGTCTGGGACACAAGGAGTCCCTGGCGCACGCCCAGTGGCCGACCTGGGATGATCGCTATCTTGGTGAGGACACGGTCACCGCCGTTGTCCAGGTCAAAGGCAAGGTCCGCGGCAAGCTGCAGGTCAGTCCCGACATCGCGCCTGATGAACTCGAGGCCATGGCCCTGGAACTGCCCGCCGTCCAGGAGCGGCTGGGTGGCAAGGAGCCGCGGAAGGTCATCGTTAAGGCCCCTAAGATCGTTTCGGTCGTGCCGGCCTGATCCTGTACTGTCCGCAGCCAGGCTGTGGACGGATGACGACCTTCGACCACATAGCCCCCCGACCTCATATCGGGGGACTTTTCATGCCAGGCTGGGTCCATGAGCATCAACATCACCCAGCCGCCAGCGCCGCCCCTACAGGCTTTGGCCCTGAATCAATCGGTTCGTTCGGAAGGGTCAGCCGAAGGCAAGGCCAAGTCCCAGGTCCGACGGGATCGGCCCGTCTGGTCGTTTACGCCCCTCCAGGCCTTGACAGCCATCCTTATTCTGGTGTCGGCTCTTGCCCTAAGTCTGACCCTGCTGGCCCAGCAGGGACGGGCGCTGGCTGCAGGAGCAGCCGTTGACAGATCCGGGACCAGTTCATCGGCTCCTGCGAACGGTAATGTGAACAGCGCTGCACACCGAGGCAAGCAAGCCTCGGGTAATGAACGTAGCCGGGACACTTCGAGCGCAGTAGTAAGCGAGCAGGCCGATCCGGCCTCAGACTCCGCCCAACATACTGAAAAGGCCGACAATGCCCCTGCTGTGCCGGCCCCCAGTTCCTCTTCGGAGTCAGCAGACCAGGCGGGACGCGTGAATCTTAACAGCGCCAGCCAGCAGGATCTGGAAAATGTCAAGGGAATTGGCCCGGTCAAGGCTGCAAAAATATTGGAGCACCGGCGCGCCATCGGCGGTCGGTACACTTCGGTAGACCAGATCCTGGATGTCCCCGGCATCGGTGCCAAGACCTTGGCCCGCTTACGCCCATATTTGATGGCGCAATGATGGCCGTTCATTCAAGAGTTCACGCTGGGGTTCACGATGCAATTGATCAGGAGAACGGCAGCTGCAATCTTCGAATGCTCCCCGCTGCCTGTCTGGCCTGGGCGGTTGCACTACTGGTCCCATGGCTTCTGGACAGGAGCATGGGCGCAGTCATGCCAGTATCAGGCAAGAGCGGTGATTGGGCCAAGACGGCGGAGGAGTCCAGAGGCGCTATGGCCGGCGGGAGTACACCCGGTGGAAGCATGGGCATGGCGGTCTGGATAATGCCGCTTGCCCTAGCGCTTCCATTACTCCTTGCAATGGTCCTGCTTGCCATCAAACTCGTCTGCTTGTCCGCCACAGAGGATCCCGATTGCAGAAGTCAGATATGTCGGCGGTCCCCTCGCTTACGCAGACGGAACCAGCTGTCCCGAGTTTGTGCGAGTCCTGGGCAGAAGAATCATAGGGACAAAAGTCGTTGGAACGAAAACCATCGGAATGCACCCTGCGTGAATACCACGAACACCAAAGACACCGTTTATAAGAATACGACTCATCGGGATATCCGGATTCAGTGGTTGCGCCGGTTCTCAGGCAAACGCTCATACACCGGGTTCAGGCGCTATTCTGATTGCAAGTCTTCCTCATTCCGTTCTTCTTCCATGCTTGTTTCCGCCTTGCAAACATTGGTGTCCGCTTGGTTTGGTCCTCGGAGGCTACCAATGCTCGCCGTCCTGACTGCGGTGGCTTTGGCTGTAGCAACTGCCGCTGCAGTTGGTCATGAATCAGTGCGTAACGGGCCTGCAGCCCGTCAGATTCGGCAGGGGAAGGCACTTGCCGAGGTGCATGGCCGAGCTGTGGGCCCTATGAGCGCATCCTCTCGGCGAGGCTGGGACTGTCAGGCGGAATTAAAACTGAAATGGGTGACTTTGGCCGGGGTGCGCATGCCTTCCGATGAACGGATCGTGCTCTTCGCTCGCAGCCGGTCATGCCTGTTGCAGCAGGGCGGACAGTATCGTGCGCGAGGCCTTTTGGCACCCCCCACGTACGGCCGTCCTATGCCTTGGCTGGCCGTGGAGAATGGCTTGCAACAGGTCAGGCCGCCAGGGCCCTGTAGACGATTGATAGCTCGTATGCAAAAGGCCTTTCTCGAACAGACCAGCAGGCTTGATGACCAGGGGCGAATCCTGGTGCCGGGGTTGACCATGGGCATCCTGGGTAACCAAGCCCTACCCGGGTCGGGTGGTTCTCTGGGCAGACCGGCAGTGGAGCCTGCATATGCTGCTCGTCTAACCCAGAATTTCCGGGCATCTGGCATCCTGCATCTGATGGCCGTCTCCGGCGGACACTTCATGATCCTGGCCTCGCTGCTGGTTTCGATCATGCGGGCCCTACGCTCGCCGCCCTTGCTGATGGCCTTGGTTTTGTCTGCAGCCTATATGGGTTTGGGTATGCTGATGGTTCCCGGGGATTCAGTCTTGCGAGCTCAGGCCATGGGACTTCTTTCGGCATTGGCTCTGGCTGCCTGTCGGCCTGCCCAGTCATTGAACACCCTGTCCTGGTGTGTGCTGCTGATACTAATTCTGCGGCCTTCCATGGCAGCAAGTTTCGGCTTTGCGCTCTCCTGCGCAGCCGTGCTGGGCATCGGTCTGGGCAACCGGCGTTTGACGGCCTTTCTTGAAGACCATCTTCCAGCATTTCTTGCACGTCCATTGGCCCCGACCCTGTGTGCCCAGGCCGGGACGCTGCCCGTGCAGATGCTGATGAGTCCAGGACTGCCTCTGCTGGCCCCGCTGGCCAACCTGTTAGTCACTCCTGTGGTCGATGCTGCCACAGTGACCGGCCTGCTGGCTCTGCTCACCTCCTGGGTGTGGCCTCCAGTGGGGTTCTTGCTGGCACGACTGACCTCCCTGGGTACCGGAGTTATGGCTTTTGCCGCCAAATGGATGGGCGAGGCTATTGCTCCGGCGGCTTGGCCATCGGGGCCAGTTGGCAGTGCCTGCCTGCTTGGTCTGGGTCTCATGGCCGTGATTGATCACCGGCTGATTCGACTCATCCGCGTCCGGAGGCGGGACTGTTCATGGTCAACTGCGACAAACGTGGCTTCGGGGGTTCCCTTTCGGCCGTCGGCCTGGGCGTCAATCAGGGGCTGGCTGCAACAGACCTATGGCCTTTTGGCCCAGTTAGTCTTCAAAAACGACCGACGTCAATGTCCAGTGATGAAGGGAGATTTGAGGCATGACCAAAGCTCAGCAGGAGAACCCTTCCGTCCATCTGGTGGTTGGTGGCGATCCCTTCCTCAACGGGCAACGCGTCAAGGAACTGTGTGCACAGGCATGTGCAGCCCATCCGGACAGCGAATACATAGAAATGGACGCGGCAGACTGCGACGCTTACGCCTTTCAGGAGGCGGTCGGACCTTCTCTGCTCAGTCAGACTGCCGTGGTTTTTCTGGATGATCTGCAGGCGGCCGATGAGGCCTTGACTCAGGCCCTGGTGGATTTTTGCCGCGAGCCGGCAGAATCCGAATCCAGCATTGTCATCGCACGTCATGACGGGGGCAACCGGGGCCGCAGGCTTTTGAACCAGATGGAACGAGTCGGAGCAGTCATAGAGCGGATGCCGGATCTGAAGAAGTTTGATGACAAGATCGACTTCGTCTATGGACAATTCAAGGCCCATCAGCGCCGCATCCAGCCACGGGCGGCCCAGCGCCTGGTGGATGTCCTGGGCGAACGTACTCCTGAACTGGCCGCCATGTGCTCCCAGCTCTGTTTCGATTTTGACCAGGACCCCATGACCTTGGAGATCGTTAACCGGTATTTGACTGATAATCCGGCTGTATCCGGATTCGCCGTGGCGGACAGGGCCCTTGCTGGGCGACCGGCCCAAGCCGTTGTCGCCCTGCGTTCAGCTTTGGAACAGGGCAATGAGCCGGTTTCTCTAATTGGAGTACTGGCTCTGAAGTTGCGGACGCTGGGCAAGGAGGCGGCCATCGAATCGGGATCCATCACAACAGCCGAGGCCAAGGCCGCCTACTGGCAGTTGCGGGAGGCAAAACGGCAGCTGCATGGATGGACCTCCTCCGGTCTTGTGGCCTGCATTGAGGCCTTGGCCCAGGCAGATGAGGTCAGCAAGACCAGCAGCGGCGATGCTCGTTATGCTCTGGAACGGGCAGTGGAGCTGATTGCCGCCAAGGGAAGGACATTGGCATGAGCCTGCAGGACAGCGCCGGTCAGCAGGATGGATTTGAGCTGGTCGTGCCTACGGGCGAGGACATGCAACGCCTGGGCAGAAACCTGGCCTCGTGTGTGCATGGCGGGGATGTGATTCTTCTGTCCGGTCCTCTGGGGGCGGGCAAGACCACGCTGGCCCAGGGGCTGGGCAGCGGACTTGGAGTGGACGGCCCTGTAGTCTCGCCCACGTTCACCATCGCAAGAGAGCTGCACGGCCATCTGTCCGACGGCTCACCTGTGACCCTGATTCATGTGGATGCCTATAGGCTGGGCGGACAGGATTATCTGCCTGGCGAAGATGGCGTGGATCGGCTTCTGGACGAGCTGGAGTCTCTTGGTCTGGACGAGGAATTGGAAGATCCGGGTCAAAGCACCATCATCCTGATGGAATGGGGGGAGCAGATGGCCTCGGTGTTGGCCGATCAACGTTTGGAAGTGACCATCAGTCGACCCGTGGATGCCCGTGAAGATCCTGACGCGCCACCCAGCTCCCAGGGTCAGCGTATGGTACGTCTTCGTGGAGTGGGACTTTCATGGGCCACCAGACTGGAGGAGCTGAGAAAGGCGATGACGGCATGAGCGGGAGCGATACGCCCCTTTTAGTGATCGATACCTCATATGGCTCGACTGTGGGGCTGCCCGGGAGGGAGCCCTGCATCGAGACCGACTCGCGCTCGCATGTGGAACGTCTTCAAGTCAATATCGCCAAGGTCATGGACCAGGCTGGATTGTCTGCCGACGAGCTGAGGACCATCGTAGTGGGACTGGGTCCTGCGCCTTTCACTGGTTTGCGGGCGGGCATCGTCACCGCCAAGGCCCTGGCTTTTGCCACGGGTGCCCGTCTGCTTGGCCAGGACATCCTGGAGCCACAAGCCCGCTATGCCTACAGGCGGTTCAAGCAGCAGGACCAAGACCATACCCGGCTCCTGGTCTTGGCAGTCAATGACGCTCGGCGTCGCCAGCTCTACTATCGTCTTTTTGACGACTTTGGAGACGTGGAGGACCCGGCCAGGCCGCTGACCGAGATGAGCATCGACTATCCAGCAGCTATCTGTGAGAAGATCGCGGCCATGGTAGAAGAGCGGAAGTCACCGGACCAAGATCCTGTCACCATGGTCGTCAGCGGCCACGGAACCGGTCGCTACGCTGACCAATGGGAGCGTCTGAACAAGCAATCTGATATACGGGTTGTGCTGGATGAGGGATCTTTCCTAGAGGATCGGATTGACGGGACAAGCCTGATGGCTGCTTGTGCATGCCGACGTGCCCAGCAGGGGCTGATCGATCCTGTGGAGCCGCTTTACCTTCGCAGGCCGGATGTCTCCGTGCCCAATCCGCTCAAACACGTAGCCGTCCAGTCATGATTCGCGGGGTGGCCTTGGGGGATTTGGACCAGCTGGTCGATCTGGAGGCGAGGGTTTTCGGCGACCAAGCCTGGAGTCGGCAGGCGCTGCGGTTCGAGCTGTCTGCGCCCTCACGCACCTACCTGGTATGGGATGACCAGGGAGCCATCCTGGGCTACGGAGGTTACTGGTCTGGTGAACGGGATGCCGAGCTGATGACCATCGGGGTGCTGCCGGAAGCCCGGAATCGAGGCATTGCAGGATTCTTGCTGGCCAGGTTGATTGCTGGAGCCGATCGCGAGGGTTTGCAGCGCATGAACCTGAAAGTGCGTGTAGACAACACCGCTGCCATTGACCTCTACAAGGACTTTGGCTTCTCACAGACGGGTCTGTGCAAAGGCTATTATCAGCCTGAAGATGTGGATGCTTGGGCTATGACCAGGCCCTTAATCTCGGTGGGACCGGGCCCGGTGGGCTTTGGCAGCAACAAGCTTTCGAAAGGACAGGAAAGGATCATTGACCATGAGTGAGCCTCTGGTGCTTGGCATCGAATCCACCTGCGACGAGACCGCGGCCGCCTTGGTTCAGGGCAACCGGCTGTTGTCCAACGTGGTGGCATCCTCCATGAACGAGCATGCCCGCTATGGCGGCGTCATACCCGAGATCGCCTCACGGGCACACGCTGAGTCCTTTGTGCCGGTCGTCTCCAAGGCCCTGAACGATGCGGATATGAACCTGTCCCAGGTCGATGCCATAGCGGTCTCGGCCGGTCCTGGGCTGGCTGGATGCCTGGCCGTAGGCGTTTCCGGTGCCAAGGCGCTGGCTTGGGCGGCGAAAAAGCCCTTGTACGGCATCAACCACGTCATCGGCCATATAGCGGTCACCCAGCTCCAATTCGGTCCATTCCCCCAGAATGCCCTGGCTCTGATTGTCTCCGGCGGCCACACCTCGCTGCTGCATGTGGATGATCTGGCGCGATCGGTCCAGGTGGTGGGCACCACACTGGACGATGCGGCGGGGGAGTGCTTCGACAAGATTGCACGTTTGCTCGGCTTCCCCTATCCGGGCGGTCCCCACATCGACCGTCATGCCCGTCTGGGCGACCCCCACGCCATCGCCGTGCCCCAGGGGCTGACAAAGGGCCGGGCCGGAGCCGAGCATCCTTATGACTTCAGCTTCTCGGGGGTCAAGACCGCAGTGGCTCGATGGGTTGAGCGCAGACAGCAGGCCGGGCTCGATATTCCCGTGGATGATGTCTGCGCCTCGCTGGCGGACTCCGTGGCCACCGTCCTCTCCCGCAAGGCCATGGCTGCCTGCCACCGGTTCGACACGGATACCCTGATTGTCGGCGGCGGGTTCTCGGCCAACTCGCAGCTGCGCGGCAGGCTTCAGGAGTTCGGCGACGAGGAGGGCGTCAAGGTCCGTATTCCGAAGATCAACTTGTGCACGGACAACGGTGCCATGGTGGCCATGCTGGGCGTCAATCTGGTTCAGGCCGGCCTGCCTCCCTCTGCTCCTGACTTCTCTATTGATTCAGCCATGCCAATGGACAAGATCCTCATGTAATCGACACGCCAAGTTGTCGGATACGAAGGTCCTGACTATAGTATGGTAATTGTGTTCAGCGAGAGTTGAACGGGACATTCCCGCATAGCTCAGTTGGCAGAGCGTTCGACTGTTAATCGAAATGTCGCTGGTTCAAGCCCAGCTGCGGGAGCTCTCAACCGCCGGTCTTCCGGCGGTTTCTTTATATTGTGCGATTTTTCAGACACATGCAATCCTGTTATCCCCAATGGTCTTAGTTGTTGTCAACACGAGTATCGGGACGATCAGTCTATTGAATTGCTGTTGGAGTCTCCTAATCCAGGAATTGATGATGTCAGTTTATTTTGGAGATTCGCTTCTTTCATGACAGCTGAATGATTATGTAGCCTTGCGTTTGGCACCCGGAAGGCACCTTTTCGGTATTGCATGAGGCGACAGACAAGTGCCTGGCCGAATTAACGACGTTGTACTATTCAGATGATCCATAGTTTTGGAGATGGACGAGAATCATTGACGATAAAGTCAGAACGAAGGAGCCAGACAGTGACGCAAGGGCAGCAAAATCACAAGAGCGTGGCACAGTTCAAGGTGGATGAGGAGCAGGAGTCTACGCCCATTGACGATCGCCTCTTCGGATCTTTCGTGGAGCACCTGGGTCGGGGCATCTACTCGGGTATCTATGAACCGGGGCATCCGACAGCAGACGAGCAGGGCTTCCGCCGCGACGTCATGGATCTTGTGAAGGAATTAGGCGTGACAACCATCCGATACCCAGGTGGCAACTTTGTTTCGGGCTATCGCTGGGAGGATGGCGTGGGACCGCGCGAAAGCCGTCCTCGCCGTCTCGATCTGGCCTGGCACTCCGGCGAAAGCAACGAATTCGGACTGCACGAGATGAGCGACTGGTTGGACAAGCTGGGCGGCAACGAGCTTATGGAGGCCGTCAACCTGGGTACCAGGGGCATGCAGGAAGCCCTGGACCTGCTCGAATACTGCAATGTGCCATCGGGCACCGAGCTGTCCGAACGGCGGCGGGCCAACGGCCATGATCGTCCCTTTGGCATCAAGATGTGGTGTCTGGGCAACGAGATGGATGGCGACTGGCAGATTGGCCACAAGAGTGCACAGGAATACGCTGATCTGGCCAACCGGACGGCTGTGGCCATGCGGATGATCGACCCGGACTTGGATCTGGTTGTATGCGGGTCTTCCTCGCACACCATGCCCACTTTCGGCCTCTGGGAGCGTACAGTCCTGGAGCGCTGCTTTGAAAATGTGAACTTCCTCTCATGTCATGCCTATTACGCACCCAAGGATGGAGACATGGCCAGCTTTCTGGCTTCCGGCGTGGACATGGACAGTTTCATCACCGATGTGGCGGCCATCATCGCCGCCTCGCGTGCCCGGCTGGGCAGCGATCATCAGGTTTTCATCTCCTTTGACGAGTGGAATGTATGGTACCAGGAGGCTCAGGCCAGCAGATCGCCCGAAGGCATCGGCAATTGGCCTCTAGGCGCACCGCTTTTGGAGGATGTCTATTCGGCAGCAGATGCCGTTGTGGTGGGCGACTTGCTGATTACCCTGCTCAGGCATGCCGATGTCGTTCATGCAGCCAGCCTGGCCCAGCTGGTCAACGTCATTGCCCCCATCATGACTGAGCCCGGCGGTCCTGCTTGGCGGCAGACCATTTTCTACCCCTTCGCCCTGACAGCTCGTTATGCACGAGGCGGCAACGTGCTCAAGAGTCTGCAAAGCGGCGACATCTATGAGACTTCGCGCTATGGTCAGGTGCCCATGACCGATTCAGTGGCCGTCAGAGGTGCCGATGGTTCACTAAGCGTTTTTGTGGTCAACCGCAGCCCTGACAGTTCTGTTGATTTCAGAATCGCCCTGCCTGAACAGGATCGACGCAGACAAGCCACAGTAAGCACTCTGCATGAGGACGACCCCTCGGCACGCAACACTCTTGAAGACCAGGAACGGGTCGTCATGCATGCCCGGAAAGACTTCAAGATGGATGAGGGTGCCTTGAATCTTCAGCTGCCTCCTATCTCTTGGACGGTCATTCATTTGGCTTAAAAGGCCGATAAAGGCATCTGGGCTGACAACCCTTTCAGGGCTTTCGGGTATGGTGCCTTTACGGTCCATCTGGATGTGGACGACTGGATATTCGACCACATGCCTTTTTCCGGTTCACGCGGCCTTGGCATCGAATCCATCCTGATGGTGGACGCTCAATCGGGCGTCCACGATGACGGAGGGAAGGTGCACCTATGGCCTGTGCGCGTGACCATAAGAACAAGGGCATCAAACGGATTACCGGCCGGATGCCCATTATGCCTTCCGGCTGTCGGCCTCCTTGGTTCCCCAGGACTCTGCTGGTGCTGATGCTGGCACTGGTCCTGTCGGCCGCAGGACCCACGGCAACTGTCATGGCTCAGCCTGCGCCGACCCTACCTTCGGCTGCAGTTCCGGCGCAGAACGGTCGAGTTACATCATCGACTGCAGCCTGCCGCCGGGGCTGGCTGTGGCCCCTTGAACCCCTGACTGCAGACAATGCCGCATCGCAGGTTATTATTCGTCCCTTTGATCCGCCGGATCATCCTTGGCTGAGCGGTCATCGTGGGATTGACCTGGCAGCGCAGCAGGGCAGGCGTATCAGGACTCCGGCAGACGGTGTCATCGCCTTTGCAGGTTCCGTAGCAGGCAAGGACGTGGTCTCCATTCGTCACGGCAATCTGGTCTCCACCTACGAGCCTGCGCAGAGCTCTTTGCCGACGGGAACCCGACTTCAGGCCGGCACGGTCTGGGGGAAAGTAGAGGGGGTCTCGGACCACTGTGCTCAGGATTGTCTGCACTGGGGTCTCAAAGACGGTCAAGGCCGCTATTTGAATCCCGGCGCTAAAGTCGGAAATCATAGGATTCGTCTTAAACCCTTATAGCAGCGCCACAGTCGTTCAGATGACGCGCGCGTCTGCAGACCGGGTATATCGCTGGCCCGGGGGAGCGGTTAGAATCGTTAAGCATAACGCCGTTTCAGCAGGGAGTGGTCATGCAGAACATTCAGCAAGAATTCACGCGTCCGCTTGAGGAGCCCATAGATGCCGATGCCAGCGTCTTCTCCCTGCTTGAAGACAGGGTGGTGCGCCTGGGGGACGATTCTTTGATTGAATACCGAAGCGGACGTGAGTGGAACACCATCACGGCCCGTGAGTTCCGGGATCGTGTGGTCGGGCTGGCCAAGGGGCTTATGGCACGAGGGATAGGTCGGGGGGATTCGGTGGCCATCGTCTCGCACACCCGATGGGAGTGGACTGCCCTGGACATGGCTATCCTGTCCATCGGAGCGGTTACGGTGCCGGTCTACGAGACAGACTCGCCCGATCAGATTCGCCGTATCTTCAACGACTCCCACGTGGGCATGGCCTTTCTGGAGGATGACGACATGAGGGCCCGGGTGGACGCGGTTCGTTCCCAGTGTGCCTATCTGAACGATCTGTATGTGATAACAAGGGGGGCGCTGACCACCATGACCGCCTACGGACGGGCGGTGGACCAGGCAGACTTCCAATCCCGGGCCGACTCGGTGCGAGGCTCCGACTTGGCAACTATCGTCTACACTTCAGGCTCCACGGGCAAGCCCAAGGGCATAGAGATCAGTCACAGCAACATCGTCTTCACCGTTCGTTCGGGTGCTCAGGCGGTTCCTGACATCTGCTTGGGCGAGGGCAGGCGGCTTCTACTCTGTCTGCCTCTGGCCCACGCCTTTGCCCGCTGCCTGCAGTTCTTCGCCATCGCCACGGATCTCACCCTGGGGCTCACCGGGTCCATCCGCAATCTGCTGCAGGACACGCAGACTTTCAAGCCCACCTTCATCCTGGCTGTGCCGCGAATCTTCGAGAAGATCTACAACGCCGCATCCCAGCGGGCCGGCACAGGCGCTAGGGGCAGGATTTTCCTGGATGCTGCAGGGGTGGCCAGGCAGTGGTCCCGTCACCAACAGAACGGCACCCGCGTTCCCATGTCGTTGAAGACCAAGCACCTCATGTACACGGGCACCGTCTACGATCCCATCCTCGAGGCCTTGGGCGGCCGGGTCAAGTATGCCATTTCGGGCGGAGCACCCCTGGACAGGGACATCGCGGACTTCTTCAACGGCATAGGTCTGCCCCTCCTCGAGGGCTACGGCATGACCGAGACCATGGGTCCGGTGACGGTCAACCCTACCAAGGGCTACCGGCTGGGCACCATCGGCTTGCCCATGCCCGGCATCACCGTGGGCATCGACCAGGAGGGCCAGCTCTGTGTCAAGGGCCCCGATGTCTGCATGGGCTACCACAACCATCCAGAAATCACCACCAGGCAGATTCGCGACGGCTGGTTGCTGACCGGCGATCTGGGAAGTCTGGACGAGGACGGGTTCGTTCGGCTGACTGGCCGGCGCAAGGAAATCATCATTACTGCTGGTGGCAAGAACATCTCGCCGGCGCTGCTGGAGACGGCTGTTGAACGTTCGCCCATTATCAGCCACTGTATGGTCATCGGAGACCGCAGGCCATTCGTCTCGGCCTTGATCACCCTCAATTCCGAGGAGGTCGACCGCTGGTTGCGGGACCAGGGCGCTGAGCCCCTGAAAGAGGCCGCTCCGGCTGGGGAGAACCCCATTATCCGCACCGAGGTCGACCGTGCAGTGGACGCGGCCAATGCTCAGGTATCCCGGGCCGAGGGCATCCGCCGCTATCTGATTCTGGACCAGGACTTCACTCGTGAAAACGGTCTGCTCACCGCATCATACAAGCCCCGCCGTCAGGAGGTTCTCAAGCGGTATGAGGATCGGATCGAGCAGGAGATCTATGCTCAAAGACCAGCATCGGCAGGTTTGATGTAGCCGGTGTCGATCAGCGTCGCCTTGAGGTTGGATGCCGAAACCGCAACCAAAGGTCTTGACAGACGGTGTAACTGTTTGCCATCCTGATTGACGGTCTGAATCGTATCCATGGCTGGCACCTTCCCCTGGCTGTTGAGGTTGACGCAGGCCTTGGCAATATCACCCGCAAGCCCCAGTCTGTCTTCCAGCCCGGTCATCCACTGCTGTCCATCCACGATTTGGGGGATGTTGTCCGCATAGGCGCCATACCCACTGATGATGGGCCAGGCGGTGTGGTCGTCGGAGGACGTGGATTCTTGGGTCTTGCCCGTGTTCTGCGAAGAATCCGCTTGCGACCCCGACGAATTCTGGCTTGCAGGGCTCTGGGCGGGTTTGGGCACGCGCTGACGGTGCAGATCCTGACGGCCGGCCATGGATCCCACGATGCCGGATATGGAAATTTCCGGATTGACGTCCGCCGACGAACCTCGATATCCTAAATCCCTGAGCTCAGAGACCACTCCGGAAACGATGAAGTCGTTCATGGCCAGAATGCCGTCTACCTCGGTATGGGATTTGGCGTCGTCGTTCATGGATAGACGGGTTGCCAGCTCTTTGCCTGTAGCCGAGGCATCCTTGCCTGGATCGAAGGCGACAGCCTGCCAGTCCCGTTCGGTACTGTCGGCCTGCAGGCGTCCCGAGGGACTGTCGGCCCTTCCATCCTTGAAATATGGACCTAGCACCTGCCAGATTCCGGCGAAGGCCTGGGCGGGGAAGGAATTCTGATCCTCTTGCTGGTCCTGTTCAGCCTGGTTGGCTTCAGCACCCGTGTCAGTAGAGGATACATCAGAGGATGCATCGGCCGGACGGTTCGGCAGCAGGATCTCGATGTGGCAGGGGTTGTCCTTGCTGGCCTTGTCCAGCTCCAGCTTGCTGGCCAGCTTCTCCGCCTGCATCTGACCAATGGCCCGTGCGTCAGACAACTGTACGAATAGATCCGGCTGAATGCCCGGTACTTGGTTGGCCATCAGCACCACGTGCATGCCCGCACCAGCAGCCAGACGCAGAGACGAGACCAGACGTGAACTCGCCTTGTCTTTGGCATCGACATCGAGTGACTTGCTGATATAGTCGCCATACTGGCGGGTAATGGAGTCTGGCGAGGTCATGGGTGCCACCACCAATGTGGTCGGCTCTGAGGTCTTTTCGGTCTTGCGCTCCGAAAGACGGTTGACCACGTAATCCTGCAGTTCCTTGCTTTGATCCTCCAGATTCCCGCTGGTGTATGCGTCGATGCGCTTGCTGGAAAGATGCTCCTTGGTCAGTGCCGACTTGAGCTCTGGAACCAGGGCGGCCCATTTGTTGATGGGTGTGTGCTGGGAGAGGGTGATGCCGTCAGAGGGAGTGAAAATGGCCACCCGACCGGGTACTTCGGCAGTTGACGTGGAGGTCGCCTGGCTCTGCGGGGCGGTCGGGGATTGTCTCCCCCCGCTTATGGCTGGACCGCAGGCACTTGCTGATGCGACCATGACCAGGCATGCCAGCAGGGTCATCAAGCCGGACAAATGCCGTGCAAAGCCGGTCTTCTTCACATTCGCTCCTTCGTCCCGACAGAGCCCGACTCTGGCCGGGTCCCGAGCAACCATTGTATGGCTCCCGGGCAGGAGCGTATGGAGCCTCCTTGCTTTTGTGACAAGATTCTCGCCGAGGGGCAGACGGTCAAGACCGATCCGAACAGATTAACCGTCTGCAATAGCTGGGAGATGATGCTCTGTGTGATGTGATCTGTTAGTCCGCCTTGCTGTCCCTGGCCTCTGTCGCAGCTGAAACCATACGTTCGGCAAGGGCATGGTCCAGGGCATCCATGAAGCCCTCGGTGTCCAGCCAGGGCTGATCAGGACCGACCAGGCTGGCCAGATCCTTGGTCATACGGCCGGAGCGCACGGTCTCGATAACCACAGATTCCAGAGTTCGCGCAAACCAAGCTACCTTGGGCGTATCATCCAGCCGAGCCCGTTGCTTGAGTCCGCCGGTCCAGGCGAAAATGGAGGCGATCGGGTTGGTGGAGGTGGTTTCGCCCTTGAGCCAGCGCCGGTAATGCCTGGTCACGGTCCCATGGGCAGCCTCGGCTTCTACAGTTTGCCCGTCGGCCGTCATCAGCATGGATGTCATCAGGCCAAGAGACCCGAACCCTTGAGCTATTGCATCAGACTGGACATCACCGTCGTAATTCTTGCAGGCCCAGACGTATCCTCCCGGCCACTTGAGCGAGGAGGCCACCATATCGTCGATCAGCCGATGCTGATAGGTCAGTCCCTCTTCCTCGAACCGACTCTGGTATTCCTGCTCGTAGACCTGGGCGAAAATATCCTTGAACCGACCGTCATAGGCCTTGAGGATGGTGTTCTTGGTGCTCAGGTAGACCGGATAGCGCCTCTGCAGGGCATAGTTGAAGCAGGAACGCGCGAAGTCACGGATGGAATCATCAAGGTTGAACTGCACCTGGGCAACGCCCGGACCTGGGTAGATTGTCACCTGTCTGGTCACAGGGTCGCTCCCGTCATCAGGAGTGAACACGACGCTTAGCTTTCCCGGCCCGGGAACGGTGAAATCAGTCGCCTGGTACTGGTCGCCGAAGGCATGGCGGGCCACCACAATGGGTTTGGTCCATCCGGGAACCAGCCGGGGAATATTGTCGATAACGATGGGCTCGCGGAAGATGGTTCCACCAAGGATGTTGCGGATGGTGCCGTTGGGTGACTTCCACATGCGCTTAAGACCGAATTCCTTTACGCGGGCCTCGTCCGGAGTAATGGTGGCGCACTTGACTCCCACGTGCTCGCGTTGAATGGCCTGAGCCGCCTGCACGGTGACCTCGTCGTCGGTGGCATCCCTGTTGCGGATGCCCAGGTCGTAATAGTCCAGGTCCACGTCCAGATAGGGCAGAATCAGCCGTTCCTTGATCATTTTCCAGATGACCCGGGTCATCTCGTCACCGTCGAGCTCGACGATGCGTCCCTTCACGGCGATCTTGTCCATGGCGGCCTCCTATCGGTCGGCGGGTCGGGGGCCGGATCCTGCTCCCGATGCCGCAATTGCGCTCGCGAACAGTTCTATCCCAAGTTTGTTACTCTCTGTTCCCCTGCTCGTAACCCGTTCGTAGCACGCCGGAGCGTCATCATGAGGCGCTAGGCTGACAGACATGACACAGGAAATCGAAATTGGTCTCGGCAAGAAGGCTACAGTCGCCTACACGCTCGATGATGTTTCCATACTCCCTTCAAGGAGGACTAGGGATCCCCAGGATGTCTCCACGGCTTGGCAGGTGGATGCCTACGAGTTCGACCTGCCTTTGCTGGGGGCGCCTATGGATTCGGCGACCAGCCCCGAGACGGCAATTGCCTTGGGACGGTTAGGTGGATTGGGTGTGCTTGACCTGGAAGGATTGTGGACCCGATATGAAGATCCGCGTCCGCAGCTGGACAGGATAGCCCATGCCTCGTCGGAGCAGGCGACTGGGGTCATTCAGGAGGTCTACCGGGAGCCGGTCAAGGCAGAGCTGATTACCCGCCGTCTCCAGGAGATTCGCAAGGCCGGAGTCACAGTGGCCGGGGCTCTGTCCCCTCAGCGCACGCAGGAGTTCTACACTACGGTGGTTGATGCGGGCGTGGATCTCTTCGTAATCCGTGGGACGGCGGTCTCGGCCGAGCATGTCTCTACCAGCCATGAGCCCTTGGATTTGAAGAAATTCATCTACGACCTGGACGTTCCGGTCATCGTTGGCGGGGCCGCCACCTACCAGGCGGCTCTGCATCTGATGCGTACGGGTGCCGCTGGGGTCCTTGTCGGGTTCGGCGGGGGAGCCTCCTCAACTGACTCCGCCACCATCGGCATTCAGGCCCCCATGGCTACGGCCATCTCGGATGTGGCTGAGGCGCGTCGCGACTACCTGGATGAGTCCGGCGGACGCTACGTTCAGGTCATCGCCGACGGTGAGACGGGCACATCGGGGTCCTTTGTCAAGGCCTTGGCCATGGGGGCCGACGCGGTCATGCTGGGCACGCCTCTGGCTAAGGCTACCGATGCTCCCGGCCAGGGCATGCATTGGGGGGCCGAGGCCCATCATCCTGAGCTGCCAAGGGGTCGCAGGGTCCAGGTCGGCCAGGTGGGGAGCCTAGAGCGCATACTTTTTGGACCCAGCGATCGCACCGATGGCAGTCTGAATTTTATCGGAGCTCTGCGGCGAGCCATGGCTTCCACCGGCTACGTGGATGTCAAGAACTTCCAAAAGTGCCGTGTGGCAGTGACTCCTGCTCCACGCAGCTAAGCAGAAGAAGACATCCACAACCTATTTATTCATAACACTTACATTTACAATCCCTCTGCGCATTCCTGTTCTGAACGTAATCGCTGTCGTTGCGTCAGTTGCCCGGTGCGCGGAGGGGGATCAGGCACGCCGAAGTGCAAGGAGAAGAAGTATGACGGAGTATATGGATCTGGCACCGGCCTGGGATAGTGATCAGGCAATCGAGGATCCAGAAGGACAGGAGTTCGACAGCTGGTGGCCGTCCACCTGTACACAGGTGCCGCTCGGACTCGGCGACATCAATCTGACAGTGCGAACAGTCAATTTCGTTCGGCCGGAAGATGTTGCTGAGAATGAGGGTCTGCCAGGGGGTCTCAAGCGAATTCTCGTCAACCTGTGCGCACTGGCTTCCAGGGTTTTCGATGTGCTAAGGGGCCGTCTGCCGATGAAGAGCCTGGAGCGTGTGCTCAACCGCGTATGCATGGAACGGCTGGCCCTACTGGCCCGGTTGCTGAATGATCGGCATCTGGGCATGGTTCGTACTGCAGATCATGCCAGAATGACATACTTGCCGCTGATTCCTAAACTGGTTGAGATCTACCGCGTGGACCGTGACCGATACGAAACCACTATCGGATTCCTGGTCGGCGAGCGCACTGTGCTTGCCAACATGATTGTTGCAAGGAGCGGTTCGCGCTGGGTCTGTGTACGCTTCGACATGGGCTAGGCGGCGGCTTTGGCGGGTTGACCCATATGATGGTGGGTATGTTGCGTGAATATACGGTCGAGCTTCAACACCCGACGACGGACAAGGACACCATCTATTCGCTCCTGGCAAAACGCACCGCTCGCGATCCTGAGGAGCTGGTTGCCCAGTGGCAGGATCCCATGACCAGAAACTGGCACGATGTCAAGGCCGGGCAGATGTCCGCGCGGGTTCGTGCCGTGGCCAAGGGCATGATGGCCCTGGGTGTGGAAAAAGGCAGCACCGTAGTCATCTACGCCTCGACCAGCTATGACTGGGGGGTCACGGACTTCGCTTGCGCGGCCATCGGGGCGGTCTCTGTGCCCATCTATGAGACCGACTCGCCCAGCCAGGCCCAGAAGATCGTTCAGGATGTGGACTGCGTTCTGGCCTTTGCCGGCGACTCGGAGCATGCGCAGATCCTTGAGCAGGTTCGGGGGTCATCGCCCAAGCTCAAGTATGTCTTCAATTTCGAGGCAGGGGGCCTGAATGCAGTCAGCGAATTCGGCCAGGGGATTGACGACGAGCGCCTGGATCAAGCCATCGCCCAGGTCAAAGCCGACGATTTGGCCACCATCGTCTACACTTCGGGCTCCACCGGTGAGCCCAAAGGCGCTATGCTTTCCAACCGGAACTTCGTCCACATCGTTTTCGTCGGCTGGGATGTGCTCTACCACATGCTGGCAGCCCCCTCACGCCTGATGCTTTTCCTGCCCCTGGCCCACTGCTTCGCCCGCTACATCCAGTACGTGGCCATCGGCGCTCAGGGCGTGGTCGGATACGTCTCCAACGCCAAGCACCTGCTGACTGACCTGCGCACCTTCCGGCCCACCTATCTGTTGGGCGTGCCCCGAGTCTTCGAGAAGGTCTACAATGCCGCCTCGCAGAAGGCCGGCACAGGTTTGGCCGGCAAGGTCTTTGCCAAGGCCACCAGGCACTTCATCAAGTGGTCAAAGGACGAGCAGGAGGGGCGCGGCCACTCGCCGCTGACCCGCCTGGCTCACGCCTTCTACACCAAAACCGTCGGCAACACAATTGAGTCCGCCCTGGGTTCCAACCTGAGCTATCTGGCTTGCGGCGGCGCACCCATGAACGCCGACCTGGCCCACTTCTTCAACGGAATCGACGGGATCACCTTCATTCAGGGATACGGAATGACCGAGACGGCGGCCCCCTGCATTGTCAACTTCGAGGATGCCAACGAAGTTGGTTCGGTCGGTCGACCTGGCTCGGGCATCACGGTCAGGCTGAGCGACGACGATGAGCTTTTGGTCAAGGGCCCCAGCGTCTTTATGGGCTACTACCACCAGCCCGAGCTGGATTCCACCGTGCTTGATAAGGACGGCTGGCTGCATACCGGCGATTTAGCCCAAATCGACGATCAGGGCTTCGTCTTCATTACCGGCCGAAAGAAGGACGTTATCATCACAGCCGGCGGCAAGAACGTGAGCCCGGCACCTTTGGAGGATGTGATCAGCACCTGTCCGATAGTCTCTCAAGCCGTGGTCGTGGGCGACGGCAGACCCTTCGTGGGCGCCCTGGTTACTTTGGATGTCGGCATGCTGAAATCGTGGCTGACCTCCCAGGGTCTGGACGCTGACATGAGCATGGAGCAGGCCAGCCATAACGATGCGATCCATGCCTTCATCCAACAGTATGTGGACAAGGCCAACTGCAACGTCTCGCGGGCCGAGTCGGTGCGGAAGTTCCTGGTGCTGGACAAGGACTTCAGCCAGGAGGACGGTACCCTGACCCCCAGCCTGAAGGTTGTGCGCCCCGAGGTGCTCCGCCAGTATGCCGAACTTGTGGACAAGGTCCTCTATGCGCCCAGAACGCCAGCCAAACCCGCTGCCAAAGAGAACGACATCGTCAGCAGGGCACGGACCACTATGAGTGACTCCCTGGCCAGCATGACCGGACGCAAGCGTGATGGTCGCCAGGAGGAGGAAGCGGCCCCGGAGGATGAGAAGGACGGCCACGACGGCCGGGATGACGAGGAGTAGCAGTGGCGATTCGTACAATCAGAGTGGTTCCCGATCCGGTTTTGCGTACCCCATGCGATCCTGTGACCAGCATCACCCCGGCTGTGCGCAGTCTGGTGCGTGACCTGGTGGACACTGTCGACGATCCGGGCAGGGCGGGCCTATCGGCCAATCAGATCGGCGTGGGCCTGCGAGTCTTCTCGTATAATATTGGCGGCAAGGTGGGCTACATCATCAATCCGGTCATCGACAAGACCTCCGGCGAGCAGTATGGCGAGGAGGGATGCCTGTCCCTTCCAAACCTTTGGTATCCGACCAGACGGGCCGACTACGCACGAGCCCACGGCATCGATCTGGACGGCAAGACAGTGACTCTCGAAGGCCATGGCATCATGGGTCGGATGATTCAGCACGAGTGCGATCACCTGGACGGCCATGTCTATGTGGATCGGCTGGAGAGCGATGTCCGCCGCAAGGCCATGCAGCAGCTGAGATCAGCCAGGTAGGCAGAGGGCGAACACGGTGCCCGAGGTCATTGGCCTCGGGTATCATAGTAACTCGGCGTGTCATTGCGCAGGTCCGCTGTCACGGGTGGGCAGGCGCGCCAAGAGTATTCCCAAACACACGCCGTAAATTCGCGCCATGTCCGCGACGTCCTGTGTCGGTCGGCTCCTCGGAGTTGCACGCAGGTGCACATGGCCAGGCAATAACCGACAATGAAAGGTATGGACATGGCACAGATCACCATGAGCGAAATGCTGAAGGCCGGCGTCCACTTCGGACACCAGACCCGTCGTTGGAACCCCAAGATGAAGCAGTACATCCTGATGGAGCGCAACGGCATCCACATCATCAATCTCTTCAAGTCGCTCGGTCTGATCGACCAAGCCTATGACTTCATCAAGCAGACTGTGGCTCACAACGGCACCGTGCTCTTCGTGGGGACCAAGAAGCAGGCCCAGGAGGCCATCAAAGCTCAAGCCACCCGGGTGAACATGCCCTACGTCTCCGAGCGCTGGCTGGGCGGCATGCTGACCAACTTCCAGACCGTGACCAAGCGGGTCGGCCGCTTGAAGGAGCTGGAGGAGATGGACTTCGACGACGTGCATGGCTCGGGACTGACCAAGAAGGAGCTCCTGCTCCTGCGGCGCGAGAAGGACAAGCTGGAGCGTCAGCTGGGCGGCATCCGCAACATGAGCCGCACCCCTTCGGCCCTGTTCGTGGTCGACATCAACAAGGAGGCCCTGGCGGTCTCCGAGGCTAACAAGCTGGGCATCCCGGTCGTGGCCCTGGTGGACACCAATACGGATCCTGAGCTTGTCACCTACCCTATTCCGGCCAACGACGATGCTATTCGCGGCGTCGAGCTGCTGACTCGGCTGATGGCCGATGCCGTGGCTGACGGTCTGCTGGAGCGCTCTGGCAAGGCCGCCAAGACCGAGGAGGCCTCCGACCAGCCCATGGCCGAGTGGGAGAAGAATCTGCTGGAGAACAAGGATGGACAGCCGCAGGAGCAGGCCCAGGAGACCGCCCAGGCTCCCCAGGCCGAGCAGCCCGCGCAACAGCAGCAGGAGACCCCCGCTGCCGATCAGGCCGCCTGAAATTTGGCGTCTAGATGATGCATTCAGGAAAGACCAGATAGGAGAGTTTTATGGCAAAAATCACCGCTGCACTGATCAAGGAGCTGCGTGACCAGACCGGCGCCGGTATGATGGACGTCAAGAAGGCCTTGACCGAGGCTGAGGGCGACATGGCCCGCGCCAAGGAGATTATCCGCGCCACCGGCATCCAGGCCGCAGGCGCCCGTGAGGGCCGCAAGGCTCAGGAGGGCCTGATCGCCTCCACCGTCATCGAGGGCGGGCAGGGTCAGATCGGCTACGCCGTCGAGCTCAACTCCGAGACTGATTTCGTGGCCAAGACCCCTCAGTTCGTCGAGTTTGGCCAGGAGGTCATCGACGACGTGGCCAAGGCTGATGCCTCCAACGCCGAGCAGGTCGATGCCGCTCCATCCAAGTCAGGCACCGTCAAGGAGACCGTGGAGGAAGCTGGTGCTCTCTTCCATGAGCACGTCAAGGTCGGCCAGGTGGCCCGGGTCGAAGGTCCCCGTGTAGAGATTTACGCCCATCGCAAGTCTGTGGAGATGCCCCCATCCATCGTGGCCATGATCGCCACTGATGAGGCCGGCGCCCAGGTCGCCCATGAGGTGGCCCTCCAGATCTCTGCCATGAGTCCCAAGTGGCTCAGCCGCGAAGATGTGCCCGCCGATGTGGTGGAGTCCGAGCGTCGCGTGGCCACTGAGAAGTCCCAGGCCGAAGGCAAGCCCGAGAAGATCATTCCCAAGATCGTAGAGGGGCGTCTGAACGCCTTCTTCAAGGAGACCGTTCTACTGGAGCAGCAGTACGTCAAGGACACCTCCAAGACCATTGGTGACCTCTTCAAGCAGGCAGGCGGCAAGGCTCTGGCCTTCGCCCGTCTCGAGGTAGGCAAGGGCGACGAGGAGTAGTAAGTAGTTCAGCAATGTTTTGTGTCGTCTGCTTGATCTTGTCTAAGGGACTGGCAGACGTCCGGCATTGATGGCAGGGGAGTGGCTTTCGTAGCTGCTCCCCTTCTTTTGTCCTAAGTCAGTTCCCAGGGCCTATTCCCTCGGTCTGCTCAAGAGGGGTTGTCGCCCAGCACGGATACCCTGTTAGCGGCGTATACCGCCCGTCATCATGTCTGGAGAAAGGGCTTTTATGACCGGATCCGATTCAGCGCAAAACCAAGCATCGCCTCGTCGTGTGCTGCTCAAGCTCTCCGGAGAGGCCTTCGGGGGAGGCGAGGTCGGCATCGACGTGCAGGTGGTCAAGCGGGTGGCCAAGGAGATCGTCCAGGCGGTGCAGGGCGGCGTTCAGGTGGCCATCGTGGTGGGCGGTGGCAACTTCTTCCGCGGAGCCGAGCTCAGTCAGGCCGGAATCGAACGTTCGCGCGGCGACTACATGGGCATGCTGGGCACGGTCATGAACTGCCTGGCTCTGCAGGACTTCCTGGAGCAGGATGGTCAGGCCACCAGGGTGCAGACAGCCATCACCATGGGCCAGGTGGCCGAGCCCTACATTCCGCTCAAGGCCATCCGCCACCTGGAGAAGGGACGCGTGGTCATCTTCGGCGCCGGATCCGGCATGCCTTACTTCTCAACCGACACGGTCTCCATACAGCGGGCCTTGGAGATACATTGCGTCGAGGTCCTCATGGGCAAGAACGGTGTGGACGGTGTGTATACGGCTGATCCGCACAAGCAGGCTTCTGCGCGAATGTTCACCAATCTCAGCTACCAGCGGGCCCTAGTGGACAACCTGGCCGTCATGGACGCGGCAGCGCTGTCCATGGCCCGGGACAATGACATGCCCATCCGCGTCTTCGGACTGGAGGGTGAAGGCAACGTGACCGGGGCGCTTAAAGGCCAGCGCCTGGGCACCTTGGTCCACGGAGGTCCTGATCGTACCCTGTGACCGGTTGCGGGCACACACCCCGCGCCGCTTGGCCCCTGTGGCCCCATGGCCGTAGAGTATAAGAATGACGGACCTCGCGCGCACAAGCGGATGGTCCATACAGCAAGGAGCAGATCATGACCACAGTGGTGGACCAGGCCGGAAGGCAGATGGACAAGAGCATCGAGGCGACCAAGGAGAACTTCTCAGGAATTAGGACCGGGCGTGCCAACCCCTCCTTCCTCAACGACATCATGGTGGAGTATTACGGCACACCTACGCCCATCAAGTCGCTGGCATCGATTGGCGTCCCGGAACCTCGCACCCTGGCCGTTACCCCCTTCGACCCCTCCCAGGCAGGCGCAGTCGAGAAGGCCATCCGCGACTCGGACCTGGGCGTCAACCCCAGCCGTGACGGCAACGTCATCAGGGTCACCATGCCCGAGCTGACCGAGGAGCGTCGCCGGGACTATGTCAAGCTGGCCAAGAACAAGGCCGAGGAGGGTAAGGTGGCTGTCCGCAACATCCGACGTAAGGTCAAGGAAGAGCTGGAGGGCAAGGTCAGGGATGGCGACCTGGGCGAGGATGAGGGCAACAGGCTGCAGAAGGAGCTGGAGACCGTCACCAAGCAGAAGAACGACATGATCGACCAGCTCCTGGATGCGAAGGAGAAGGAAATCCTCGAGGTCTGATTCGCCTTGGAGGATCCACTGTTCATGAGTACCAAGGAAAGCTCCGCCGAGAAGACAGGTCAGGATGCCGTCGAAACCCTGAACAAGCGGACCGGGCGCAACATGCCGCAGGCGGTGGCCACTGGCGCGCTTCTGGTCGTCATCATCCTGGCCTGCATCCTTGTGCGAATCGACGCATTCATCTATCTGATTGTGATTTTCATGACCCTGGGGCTCTGGGAGCTCAGGGTGGACTTTGCCACGGCAGGTCTGCATATACCGGTGATAGAGCTCTGGATCTGCTCGGCGGCCACCATGCTTGCCTCGTTCTATGCGCCGGACCACGTGGTGGTCATGACCGCTGGTGTTCTGGTCACTGCCTTGATCGGGGCTCTTGCGGCCACTCGCAATCATCGCCTGGGTGGCCGTCTGCTCAAGGCGGTGAATGCCAAGCTGTCGGGCAAGGATGCACAGACCATGGCCGATGCCTCCTACGGTGCTGCAAAAGGGGAGAGCCAGTTAAGCAGCCTTGCCAGTGTGGGCGTCACTCTTTTGACTGTTGTCTACATCACCCTCCTGGCCTGTCTGATAACCTTGCCCACTACCTTCGGCGGGCATCCTGCCGCGCATGCCTTCATGGTGATTTTCCTGCCTGCCCTAAGCGACATCGGCGGACTTCTCTTCGGTTCGCTTTTCGGCAAGCATAAGATTGCGCCCCGCATCTCTCCCGGCAAGTCCCTGGAGGGTCTCGCAGGCTCCATGCTCTGCTGTCTGGTCGGCGCTCTGGTCATCTTTGCGGCCACCTATCCTATGGCGGATTGGGGGCGGATCTGGTGGGTCGCCCTGCTCATGGGCATCATGGTCGGAGCCACTGGCACTTTGGGCGACTTGAGTGCATCTTTGATCAAACGCGACCTGGGGATCAAGGACATGGGCCACCTGCTCAAGGGCCACGGCGGAGTGCTGGACAGGGTGGATTCCATCCTCATGTCCGCACCATTCATCACACTGGTCCTTTTGATCACTGGTCTGTGATCGGAATTGACTGTACGTGTTTTTCATAGTTTTGGCGGTTGAGTAGCTGATACAGGATGAGGTAGAGGTATGACAGATGTCGACATGACCGGTGCCGAGCCTGAAACCGGCATCACCCCCGGAGGCAAAGATGGCGCCTTCAGGGACGTTCTGGCGGCCGACCATGCACGTCGAGGCAAGCCGCCGCGCCACTTTACGGACATGGACCAGCAGGAGCGTCAGGAGGTCTGCGCTCAACTGGGCCTGCCGAAATTCCGTGTTTTGCAGCTGGCCAACCATTACTTCAATCACCTGTCCATCAATCCGGGTGACTTCACGGATTTCCCTGCGGCCAGTCGTCAAGAGGCTGCTCGCCGCTTTTTCCCTGAATTGATCACCCCAGTCACCGTCCAGAAAGCGGATCAGGGGACCACCATCAAGACCCTCTGGGAGCTCTTCGACGGGTCCAGGATCGAGTCCGTGCTCATGCGATATCCCTCCAGGGCCACCCTCTGTATCTCCAGCCAGGTCGGCTGCGGCATGGGCTGCCCCTTCTGCGCCACCGGTCAGCTTGGGTTGACTCGGAACATGTCGACTGGCGAGATTCTGGAACAGGTCAGGGCCGCCTCTCACATGATGAGGTCCGGACAGGTTGCCGGGGGCCCGGGACGCCTGAGTAATATCGTCTTCATGGGGATGGGCGAGCCCATGGGCAACTACCGGGCTGTCCTGTCCGCAGTCAGGCAGATCAGTGCCCTGCCGCCCAAGGGATTCGGCATCTCGGCCAGGAACATCACTGTGTCCACGGTGGGCGTGGTTCCCGGCATCCGCAAGCTGACCAAAGAGGGAATTCCGGTCCGTCTAGCCGTCTCCCTCCATGCCCCCAGCGACAAGTTGCGCGACGAGCTGGTGCCCATGAACAGGCGCTTCAACACGACCCAGGTTCTGGATGCAGCTCACGACTACTACCTGGCAAGCGGCAGACGGGTCAGCATCGAGTATGCCCTAATGCGAGGCATCAACGACCAGGTCGAGCATGCCCGTCTTCTTGCCAAGCGCCTCAACCACTATGGGAACGACTGGGCGCACGTCAATCCCATACCTCTGAATCCGATTGAAGGGTCTCGTTGGACGGCCTCCAAGCCTGAGGATGAGCAGCGGTTCCTGGACATTCTTCACAAGGCCGGCATCACTGCGACCATGAGGGACACCCGCGGATCGGACATCGACGGTGCCTGCGGTCAGCTGGCAGCCAAGGCCGTCAAGCTTCAGGCCTGATTCGGCCTTTTGCAGTGTGGCCATGCCATAGTGTGGACATACGGTAGTCTTCCGACACTGCAGGGGCTAGTGTCGTGACTCAAACAATTCGGTTCAGGCAGGAAGGCAGGTCGCATGACGGTAGCGGTTCGTGTCATTCCCTGCCTTGATGTCGACCAGGGCCGTGTGGTCAAAGGCGTCCACTTCAAGAATCTGCGCGATGCGGGTGATCCGGTCGAACTGGCTTCCGCCTACTACCAACAGGGAGCCGACGAGCTGACCTTTCTGGATGTGACTGCTTCGGGCAGCGGGCGAGCCACCATGGTGGACCTGGTCAAAAGCACTGCCGACCAGATTTTCATTCCGCTGACTGTCGGCGGAGGCGTGCGCACCCCGCAGGATGTCGACACCCTCCTGCGGTCCGGGGCTGACAAGGTCGGCATTAATACAGCAGCTATCGCCAACCCGCAGGTCATCGGCGACATCGCCCAGCGGTTTGGTCGCCAGGTTCTGGTGCTCTCGGTCGATGCCCGCCGATCTAATGCACAGGGTATTACCTCGGGATATGAAGTGACCACCATGGGCGGCCACCAGTCCGCTGGCATCGATGCCGTTGACTGGGTCAAGCAGGCTCAAGAACTCGGAGCCGGCGAGGTTCTTCTCAATTCCATGGATGCGGACGGCACCCGTCAAGGTTTCGATCTGGAAATGATCGCCGACGTGCGCAAGGCAGTATCTCTTCCGCTCATCGCCAGCGGCGGGGCAGGCAAGGCTGCCGATTTTCCTCCTGCGGTCAGGGCTGGGGCTGATGCGGTCCTGGCGGCTTCCGTCTTCCATTTTGGCCAGGTGTCCATCAAGGACGTCAAGCAGGCGCTCCATGCGGCCGGGTATCCGGTTCGATGGCAGGCCTGAACCAATCCCGCAGAAAAATTTCGGCACCACATGGTGCATGGCTTTTGCAGGCCTTGTTGGCAGCCATCGGGAAACCATACCCATACCATGAACAATCAACCGCCAAGGTTATGTCGGACAAACTAGCCGAATTAATTAGCTGAATCAAGGAGAATGAGAATCAATGTCACAGTCTTCGAAGGACCAGGAAGAACGTTTGGACCCGAGCATAGCGGCCAGGCTCAAGAAGGATGCCAAGGGACTTGTGGCCGCAGTGGTCCAGCAGTATGACAGTCGCCAGGTGCTCATGGTCGGTTACATGGACGAGGAGGCCCTTAGACGGACCCTGACAACAGGAAGAGTCACATTCTGGTCCCGCTCTAGGCAGGAATACTGGCGGAAAGGGGACACCTCCGGGCATGTCCAGTATGTCAAGGGAGTCAGCATTGACTGCGACGGGGACGCGCTTCTTGTAGAGGTGGACCAGGTAGGGGCGGCCTGCCATACCGGGACCAGGTCGTGCTTCGAAGCTGGCGGACCGCTTCCGGTAGTGCAAGGCAATCGCACTCAGGCGGAAATGCAGAGTCAGGAAGGGCCATCCAGTGCAGAAAGACGCTAAGGTTGTTGCAGGGAACATTCAGAAAACTGGAGGGAAGGGCTCTATGACCGTCTTGGATGAACTGGTGGCCGGCGCCGTGGAGGATGCTAGGGGCCGGGTACAGAAGATTCCCTTGGAAAGCCTCAAGCAACAGGTCAGGAGCATGAAGCGCAAACCTCTGGATGCCGCCCGACTGCTCAGGGAGAGCGTCGGCATTCCGATTATCGCAGAGATTAAGCGTGCCTCGCCCTCCAAGGGGTATCTTGCCGACATCAAAAATCCTGCTGCCCTGGCCCGACAGTATGCCAACGGAGGCGCCTCAGCCATATCTGTCCTGACTGAGGGCAGACGCTTCCTGGGGTCCTTGGAAGATTTGCGACAGGTCAGGCAGGCAGTGGGCATTCCCGTGCTCAACAAGAACTTCATCGTCTCCGACTACCAGGTCTGGGAGTCCAGAGCCAATGGGGCCGATATGATCCTGCTGATTGTGGCGGCCTTGGATGACACCCGCCTCAAGCACCTACTCGACCTGGCCGGGAGTCTGGGCATGACCGCCCTGGTCGAGACGCATGATCGTCAGGAAATCGAGCGTGCCATTGCGGCCGGTGCCAAGGTGATTGGCATCAACGCCCGCAACCTGAAGGACTTGAGCGTTGACGTTGACCAGTATGCTCGTCTAGCTTCCAACCTGCCCAAGGACGTGGTCAAGGTGGCTGAGTCCGGAGTGTTCGGGACGGTCGAGCTGGAGCGGTACGCCCGGGCCGGGGCCGATGCAGTCCTGATAGGAGAAGGTCTGGTCACATCCCAGGACCAGGAGGGGACGGTTCGCTTGCTGGTTCAGGCTGGTCATCGATTCAAGGCTGCAGAGGCCAGGCCCCTCTCTACCCATGACGGTCCCTATTTCGGCCCCTATGGCGGTCGTTATGTACCTGAGGCCCTGGTTGGCGCCCTTGATGAACTGGAGCGTGTCTACAAGGAGGCCAAGGCCGATCCGGCCTTCCGTGAGGAGCTGAACAGGCTCAACCGGGTCTATGTGGGGCGTCCCTCAGCCCTGACACCTGCGCCTCGGTTCGCCAAGCTGATCAGCGATCGGGTCGGCGGCCAGGTCAGGGTCTTTCTGAAACGGGAGGATTTGAACCATACGGGCGCCCACAAGATCAACAACGCCCTGGGTCAAGGGCTCCTGGTCAAGCGCATGGGCAAGACCCGCGTTATCGCCGAGACCGGCGCTGGGCAGCACGGTGTGGCCACGGCTACAGTCTGCGCCCTCCTTGGCTTCAAGTGCCGAATCTACATGGGGCAGGTCGATGCCCGCAGACAGGCCCTGAATGTGGCCAGGATGCGAATGTTGGGAGCCGAAGTCGTCGAGGTGACCACCGGGACCAGGATTCTCAAGGATGCCATCAACGAGGCCCTGCGCGATTGGGTGACCAACGTAGAATCCACTCACTACCTGCTGGGCACGGTAGCAGGCCCCCATCCCTTCCCGACCATCGTCAGGGACTTTCAGAAGATCATCGGCGAAGAAGCCTCCGCCCAGCTGTCTGCGTACGGCATCGACCATCCTGATGGAGTTGTGGCCTGCGTCGGCGGAGGCTCCAACGCCATCGGCATCATGAACACTTTCCTGGATGATCCCCGAGTCTCCCTATACGCTTACGAGGCTGGTGGAAACGGGCCCAAGTCAGGCGAGCACGCCATCCGCCTGTCGCCAGGGACAGGCCAGGTCGGCGTCTTCCAGGGGACCAAGTCCTATCTTTTGGAGGATGATCAAGGCCAGACCATGGACACCTACTCGATTTCCGCCGGCCTGGATTACGCTTCGGTGGGACCTGAGCATGCCTGGCTGCACGACATGGGCCGGGTCAAGTATGACTACGCAACCGACAAGGAAGCCATGCAGGCTTTCAGCGACCTCTGCCGGACCGAAGGCATCATCCCCGCTCTGGAGTCTTCGCACGCCTTGGCCGGAGCCAGCAAGGCAGCCACCGACCTTTTGCGCAAAGGAATCAGGAATCCTGTCATCCTGATCAACATCTCGGGCCGAGGCGACAAGGATGTGGCCACTGCGGGCAGATGGTTCGGCTATCTGTCCGAGCAGGAGGCCAGTGCGCTGGAAGCCCAGGCCGGGCACGGCAAGAGTGATCAAGCGGAAGAGGAGGCCCGATGATGGTCAACCAGATATGGCAATGGCAAAAAGCCCCCGCCCAGCCCAAAGGGTTCAGCCGCGCGACCAGCCCGGTGGCATCCACTTTGCAGGCCCTCCGGCAGCAGGGCAGGCCTGCCTTTATCGGCTACTTCCCCTACGGATTCCCCGACGTGCCAACATCCTTGGAGGCCATGCGGGTCATGGTGAAAAGCGGTGTCGACATCGTTGAGATCGGGCTGCCCTATAGCGACCCGGTCATGGATGGCCCAGTAATCCAAGCGGCCAGCAAGTGCGCCATCGATAATGGCGTTAAAGTCGAGGGTGTCTTCGATGCGGTTCGCCAGGTCCAGGCGGACGGTGCAAGGGCTCTGGTCATGAGCTATTGGAATCTGATTCTGCATCATGGCGTAGCGGACTTTGCCCAGCGCATGGCCGAGGCTGGCGGGTCCGGGCTTGTCACCCCGGATCTGATTGTCGACGAATCCGGGGAATGGATAGAGCAGTCTGACCGCTATGGGCTTGATCGGGTCTATCTGGTCTCGCCCGACTCCACTGATGCACGTCTGCAGATCACCTCTCGAGCCGCCAGAGGATTCGTCTATGCGACCTCACGAATGGGAGTGACCGGCGAACGAACCAGCATGTCCAATTCGGCCCAGAACCTGGTGGCAAGAGTCAGACATGCGGGCGCTCCTTATGTGTGCGTGGGCATCGGGGTTTCGACCGCCCAGCAGGCCTCTCAGGTTGGCGCCTATGCGGACGGGGTAATCGTCGGATCGGCCCTGGTCCACTGTCTTCTGGATGACGAGGGCAGACCGCGGAAAGACCGCAGAAAGGCTCTTGAGGCCCTGGCTGAGATTTGCTCCGACCTGCGCTGGGGCATCTCCCAGGCCAGGAAGTGAGTGGGGCTGTAAGGCCCAGGGGCTAGATTGGGGCTTTATGACGCTTGCCTACATTCCATCGCCGGGAATATCCAGCTTCCATCTGGGGCCGGTCACCATCCGGTTCTATGCCCTGACCATGCTCCTGGCCATCATCGTGGCTGCTTGGATCACGACCAGACGCTGGAAAAAGGAGGGTGGCCGGACTGACCAGATTCTGGACATCGCCATCTGCGCGGTTCCAGCTGGCATCGTTGGCGCAAGGCTCTATCACGTCATCACCACCCCCGAACGCTACTTCGGAGCTGATGGCAACCCGGCTGACATCCTGCGCATCTGGCGCGGAGGCTTGGGCATCTGGGGTGCGGTTTTCCTGGGAGCTCTGGCAGCCTGGGCCTGGTGCCGTCACAAGAATTACCCGACCGCCCTGCTGGCCGACTGCGTGGCTCCTGCCCTTCTGGTGGCCCAGGCCATCGGGCGGCTGGGCAACTGGTTCAACCAGGAGCTCTACGGGGCTCCCACCACGCTGCCTTGGGGGCTGAAGATCGACGCCGCAGGTTCCGCCATCGGCAACAGCGAACAGTGCTATGACGGGGCCACCTGTCCAACTGGCACTCTCTTCCAGCCCACTTTCCTCTATGAGATGATCTGGAACCTTATTGGTGCGGCCCTTCTGGTCTGGATCGGCCACAAGGCCGTGAACATCCTCAAGGCCGGCTCCCTCTTCGCCCTCTATGTCATGTGGTACACCCTGGGGCGCACCTGGATCGAGGCCCTTCGCATCGACTTCGCCCACGAATTCCTAGGTGTCAGGATCAACGTCTGGGTGTCCATGACGGTCTTCTTCCTGGGGGCTGTAGCCTTCGTCCTCATAGCGCGCAAGGGCAAACCGACCTCCTTGCTGTCCGAAAAGTTGAGGACCATTACCGAGCTTGAGGTACGTCAGGAATCCGAGGACCAGAGCAAGTAGGTCAGGGGTCGGTTGCCAGAAGGTCGGGACCTCTGCAATTGAGCCACAAACCGGTGCCGCCGGTCTTCCGTACAACATAGAATAATCTCCATGAGCATTCAGATAGCACCCAGCATTCTTTCCGCCGATTTCGCCAACCTGGAGCGGGATCTCAAGGCTATTGCCAATGCCGATATGGTCCACGTGGATGTGATGGATCATCATTTTGTTCCCAACCTGACGCTTGGCGAGCCCGTGGTGGAGCGCATCTGCCAAGTGACCGACCTGCCAGTGGACGTACATCTGATGATCGAGGACCCCGACCGCTGGGCCCCTGAATTCGCCAAGCTGGGTGTTGCCTCTGTCACCTTCCATACCGGAGCCGTCCATGCCCCGGTTCGTCTGGCCCGCCAACTGCACGACATGGGGGTCAAGGCCTGCCTGGCCGTGCGCCCCGCCGAGCCTGTGGAACCGATCTTCGATATTCTCGATGAGTTTGACATGATTCTGGTCATGACCGTGGAGCCAGGCTTCGGCGGCCAGAAGTTCCTGAACAATCAGATGCCTAAGACCCGCCGCCTGCGTGACCAGATCACAGCTCGCGGTCTTAAGACCCACATCCAGGTGGATGGCGGGGTAAGCCCCACCACGGCTCCCATCGTGGCAGAGGCTGGAGCCGATGTCCTGGTGGCAGGCTCCGCGGTCTACGGCGCAGACGACCCGGCCAAGGCCATTGACCAGATCAGGCAGGCCGCACAGGTAAGCTACAAGGACTGACAGGTTTTGCAGGAAGAATGGAGATAGCCAGATGAAAACCTTCGATGGGTTGTTTGAGGAGCTCACTACCAAGGCCAAGGAGCGCCCAGAAGGGTCCTTGACAGTGGACGAGCTGGACAAGGGCACGCATTTCATCGGCAAGAAGATCAATGAAGAGGCTGGGGAGACCTGGATTGCCGCCGAGTATGAGGGCAAGGAGCGGACAGCCGAGGAGATGAGCCAGCTGCTGTATCACATTCAGGTCATGATGATTGATCGGGGCATTACCTTGGAGGATGTCTACAGGTACCTGTGACCCCAATCCCGTCCCGCTGTAGATTCGCTTCCGCAATTAGGAGGTTGCCGTGTTGAAGGTCGCGGTGCCCAATAAAGGCATGTTGTCCCAGCCCGCATGGAGGCTGCTGTCAGAGTCCGGCTACCGTCTGCGTTCCAACGACCGGCAGCTGGTAGTCGATGATGCCGACAACGACATCCAGCTCTTTTACTTAAGGCCCAACGACATAGCGGTCTATGTCGGCCTAGGAACCATTGATCTGGGCATCACCGGTCGTGATCTTCTGCTGAACTCGGGTACAGGGGCCGTCGAGGTCACGCAGCTGGGATTCGGCGCTTCCACTTTCAGGTTCGCTGCTCCAGAGGACAGCTCCATCAGCGCCTTGCAGGACGTGGATGGCAAACGGATCGGCACCACTTTCGACCGGCTTCTTGAGGACTACCTGACCAGCAAAGGGCTCAAGGCTGAACTGATCCATTTGGACGGGGCAGTGGAGTCGTCGGTCCAGCTGGGAGTAGCCGACCTGATCGCCGATGTGGTCTCCACCGGCACCACCCTGCGCAACGCCGGGCTTCGGGTCTTCGGCGATCCCATTTTGAAATCGGAGGGGATTCTCATCAGGTCGCCCCGCCTGGATCCGGATGATGACCGGTTGGCGGTCATGTCCCGAAGGCTGGAGGGTGTGCTGACAGCCCGCCGCTATGTGCTGATGGATTACGACATCCCGGTTGAGCGTGTAGCCATGGCTGTGGGCATCACGCCCGGGTATGAGTCTCCGACAGTCTCCTCCCTGCACGACAAGCAGTGGGCGGCGGTCAGGGCCATGGTACCCAGGGACCAGGTGAACAACCTCATGGACCGCCTCTATGAGATCGGTGCGCGTGCCATCCTTGTAACAGCCCTTCAAGCTTCTAGAATGTAGTCGGATGGCACTGATCGATCGAATTTCACGCAGCAGGTACAGCCCTGAGCCGCGGTCTGTGATTCTCACTGTACCGAACGTCATCAGCCTGCTTCGTATCCTATCCATACCCCTTATTGCCTACTTGGTGGCCAATCGGCACCTGATCATCTCTCTAGTGGTCATGCTGATTTCGGCCCTGTCAGATGGGGTGGACGGAATCATTGCCCGCAGGTTCAACCAGGTCAGCAAGCTGGGGCAGATCCTGGATCCGGTTGCCGATCGTCTACTCATTCTCTGCTCCGTCCTTGCCCTGAGCATTGCCTCGATCCTGCCCTGGTGGCTTCTGGCCCTGGTCGGGGCCCGGGACGTGCTCATGGGTCTGCTGGTTCTGGTGCTGGCTCAGCACAACTATGGTCCTCTGCCTGTTCACTTCGCGGGCAAGACTGGCACAGCCGTACTTATGCTGGCCATACCGGCCCTGATCTTTGCGGATGTTGGTACTTCACCCTTCTTCCGCTTCTTTCATCTGGTGGCCCTGGCAGCCGTCATTTGGGGGGTGGGCCTCTATTGGCTGGCAGGGCTGATATACGCACGTCAAGGCATCGGACTGATTCGTCAGGACCGCCATCATGACTGAACCGCAGAGGATGCCTGAATCCTTCCCCGTGCCGCCCGACCGTGCCCTGATTCACCGCCGGGCGGCTTTTTCGCATTCCACTTCTGGTCTGGAACGCCACTATGTTGATGAAGAGAGCTCTGAGCCCTCTCAGGAGTCCATTCGTCGGCGCATGGCCGATGAGTCCTTGAGGCTGATCGACGATCTGACCAACCGCCCCATGGATCCTATGTTCGAGGATGCCCGCCTGCTGCCTGCTGAACGCAGATCACCGCTGAGCGTCTGGGTCAACAGGATCCTGGTCTTCGTCATCTGTGTGCTGGTTGGTTTGGCTGGCACGGGCATAGTGCAGGTGCTGCACCGGGACCCGCGTCAGAAGGTACGTGAAAAGCTGATCTCCCAGGTGGAGGTGGTCAGCAAACGTGCCAATGACCTCAACAGCCAGATTTCAGACCTCAACGGAAAGATCGACACGCTTTCGGGTCAAGTTGGCGGCCAGGGGCAGAACGGCACCCAGACCGCCGACGATCTGACCAACGGTACCAGCAAGGTGCAGGGCCAAGGCATCGTTATTACCCTGGCTAACCCTATTGCCTCCAAGGATGTCCGAGACAATGCGGATCAGATCAAATTGGTCACCGACCAGGATCTGCAGTGGTTCCTGACCAAGCTCTGGTCCGCGGGAGCCGAGGCCATTGCCATCAACGGCAATAGAATAGGGACACAGACATCAGTGCGCACGGCCGGTCAAACCATCCTGGTGGGGACCGCTTCCGTTGAGGCCCCCTACAAGATTGAGGCCATAGGCGACCAGGGTGCACTGTCTGATCTGATGTCTCGCAGTGATCTGAAGAGCCGCCTGCGTGACCTGAAGAATGCGAACATTACCGTCAACGTGAACAAGCAGCGGCGCCTGAACCTGAATGCAGTCGGTCTGCCCAATCTGTCCTATGCCGGAAGGAGTCATTGACATGTCGGCAATTCTCGGCCTGATCCTAGGCGTGGTGGCGGGCATCTTCCTCAAGCCCGACATTCCCATCGTCCTGCAGCCCTACCTGCCCATTATGGTGGTGGCGGCCTTGGATGCATTGATGGGCGCAGTCCGTTCCTACTTCGAGCGCAGCTTCTCGGATCGGGTCTTCGTGGTCTCCTTCATCTCCAATGTGATTACCGCCACACTTCTGGTCTTCCTGGGCAATCAGCTGGGTGTGGGCTCTCAGCTGTCCACAGCTGTCATCGTGGTCTTGGGTATCCGCATCTTCTCTAACGTCTCCGCCATTCGACGGTTCATTTTCAAGGGGTGAGTATATGAGACACACCCTCAGGAAGAAGCGCGATGAACGGATGCCCGAGAGTATTCCACCCAGGCGGCCTGGGCGGGTCAGGGCTCCATCCGACGATACGCAGACCGGTGCTTTCCCGGTGGTTCGGCGGCGGCCTCTGCGCACGCTCAATTCCAACGCCACCAGGGTCAGGCTGGTCACCAGCGTCTTGGTGGCCCTTATGTGCGCCTTGCTGGGCTTCGGGTACGCCGTCCAAGTGCGCAACAACCAGTCCTCTTACCAAAGCCTATCGGAGGAAGAGCTGGTGCGGGTGTTGGACGAAACCAGCAATCAGGTCGATAAGTTGGAGGAGCGCAAGAGCCAACTCAACCAGCAGCTGACCTCTATAAAGTCCGCCGCCGACAAGCAAAAGGAGGCCGCCCGCATCGCCCAGCAGAACGAGCAGAGCAGCGGCATCCTGTCCGGACGGTTGCCAGCCCAGGGCAGGGGAGTAGTGGTGACTGTCACCGAGGACAGCGACCGTGTGGATGCCTCGACTATGTTCAACCTGATCGAGGAGCTACGCAATGCAGGGGCTGAGGTCATATCCTTCAACGATGTCCGGGTGGTTACCAACACCTATCTGCTGGATACGCGCACCGGCCTGCAGTGCGACCACTCCAAGCTGCAAAGCCCCTATGTCGTCAAGGCCATTGGGGACCCGGACAGCCTGCAGAACGCCATTCAGATCGCCGGGGGAGTGGGCTCGCGGATCAAGGTGCAATTCCATGCATCTGTATCAGTGGAGCAGTCCGATAGTGTCAGAATCGACCAGGTTCGACGCGTGCAGGACTACCAGTATGCAAAGCCTGTAGAATAGATAGTTATGACAGAACCTATTCCCACTGCGGGCGAGACGACCATCATTGGCATGCCGGCCCTGAACATTCCAGTCACCTCCAACGGTGACCGTCCACTGACCAAGGACGATCTGGAGACTATGGCCCGATTGCCTGAGGGTACAGCCCTGCTGATCTCTACCAGGGGAGCGGTGTCGGGATCGCGTTATCTGCTGGATGAGGACCAGGTCAGCGTGGGCCGTGATCCCAAAGCGGATATTCTGTTGGACGACTCGACAGTCTCCAGGGCGCACGCCATATTTGTACGGACTGACCAAGGCTTCAGGGTCGAGGACACGGGCAGCCTCAACGGCACCTACGTCAACCGTGAACGCGTGGACCAGGCCGACCTGCACAACGGCGACGAGATCATGATCGGCAAGTTCAGGCTGGTCTACTTCGACAATCGGGCAGTCATCGCCAAGAGCTGATAGGGGGCATGGCATGGCCGAAGAGGTGCCGAAGCTGGTGCAGGGGGAACTCTTCTCGGCTGAGCAGGCCGAGGGCACGACCCGAGGCTACCGGGGAACTGTCGCGGCCAAGGTGGCCGGCATCACCTATCGACAGCTGGATTACTGGGCCCGCAAACGGATTGTAGAGCCCTCAATCAAGGCCTCACACGGATCAGGCTCCCGCAGGCTATATTCTTTCAAAGATGTGGTCATTCTGGCGGTCCTCAAGCGACTCCTGGATGCCGGGGTCAACCTGGTCAATGCAACGAGCACTGTGGCTTATCTTGAGCGTCGGACGGTCGGTCAGCTTGAGCATGTGACTGTGGTTTGTGACGGGGACGAGGTTAGCGATTGTTCAGGCCCGGATCAGGTCTTCGCTTTGATGCAGTCCGGGCGTGCCGTCTTTGCTATCTCTGTGGGTGCTATCTGGCATCGGATGGATCTGGAACTGCAGACCTGCGACCATGTGGATTTGACTACCGGACAGCTGACACCAGGCTTGCCTGAGCGGCCCATCGACGAGCTGACGGCTATGCGTCTGCGCCAGCGTTTGGAGCACCAGCACGAGCAGCGTCAACGGGCTGCATGATCGACGAGGACAACATTGTGCGAAGGCCATGTGGCGGCCTAAATGGGGGAGAAAAATAATAAGTAATTTGACATAACGTACATTATCGGCTTACTGGTATTTCATAGCAATTTGCTTTGTTGACTGTGATTTCAGGGTTGTTACTGTCCTGGCTTGGAGCTTTGCGATTGTTTGCGCAAGACAGATCCTGAACAAGGTGTTATTCCTGGAAGTAATCCTCGGCAGCTTGGCACAATTGGCCGACTTGGTCTATGACTCGGTAGCACCCATGAGACTCAAGTTCTCCGGGCTCGGCATAGCCCCAGCCGCATCCCAGGCAGTCCAGACCGGTTTCCAGCGCGCCATCGGCATCAGTCCAACGGTCGCCGACCATAAGGGCCCGGTCGCCGTGTTTGGCATCGAAACCAAGCCGCTGCAGCGCGTAAGTGATGACTTGGCCCTTGGTGACCCTTGTGGAGTCCTTGCTGGCGCCATAGACTCCATCCACCAGTGGCCTCAATCCGAAATGGTCACATACGGGCAGGGCCTGATACTCAGGCTTGCAGGTTGCCACAGCCAATGTCAGACCATGCTCGCGCATACGGTTGAGCTGCTCGGGAATGCCATCGAAGACCGTGGCGAGCAGGCGTCCAGGGATACGTGGTCCCGGATGCCTTGGATCTTCGAATGATGCTGTCTCACTGTAATAGCGCCGGTAGATTTGAACGCCCCTATCTACGTCCTCATCTTTAATGCCGTTGTTGCGCAAGGATACTTCGATAGCTGGTCCGATGAATCGTCGAAGCTCGCTCTCGTCGGGCACAGGATGACCAAGCTCTTTGAAAGTCTGCACCACAGAGGCGATAATGCCCGGATGAGAAGCAGTCAGGGTACCGTCCAGATCCAGCAGAACCAGGCGGCGCGGTGATTTACTCATAGTCGGGGAACCATCCTTCGCGGTGCATTTTCAGACGCTTGTCAAGCACAGCCTTGAGCTCATCCTCGGACCGACGCTCCAGCAGCATGTCCCAGTGGGTCCTGGTCGGTTTGCCAGTCTTGCCGGACTCCTGCTCGTCGTGCCCCTCAAGGTGAGCGATCTGCCCACAGCGGCACTCCCACTCCTGCGGCACCTCAGCGCCCTCGGCCAAGGGCAGGATGGTCCGATGGCCCTTGGGGCAGATGTAAGCGACCTCGCTGCGTGCCGCGAAGTCCACATTCTGATCAGATTCCAGGGACTTCGCCCCAATACTCATACCGCGAAGACTACGCTCTGCCATGATTCCTCCTTACTCGTGTCCGTCACTGCCTCCAAGCTACAGAACAGTGTTGACCTGAAACTTATTCCCTGTCTGCGGCCGTGTTCACTCCACGCCTGTATATGCCACAATGCCACGATTGACCTGGTCGGCGGCGATGCTGGCTGCCCTGGCCAGGTGATGCCCTCCCCTGCCCAGGTAGGGTTCCACTTGGACGATCTGGGTGAGCACATCGGACAGGCGCTTGGCGTTGCGCACGAAGTCCCCCGCCGTCAGATCACTGTCACGCAGGATGGTGGTCAGAGAGTCGCCGCAGGCCCAGTCGTAGATGGTCGGCCCTAAGTCAAAATCAAGTTCCGGGGGCAGTTCCAACCCGGCCTGATCGCAACGTTCCTGCACCTGGGACCACTGACGCTTCATATCATCCATGGCCTCGACCAGCCTGGGAGCTCTATATCCGGCCCTCTCCCCCGGCTGCTCCCCTACCCCACGTCGGGATTCGTAGACCAGTCCGGAAACGGCGGCCGCCAGTTCTGCGGGCTCCAGATCGTTGAGGAGGCCCCGATCCAGGATCTCGGCAAGGCTCAGATCCTGCTCACTGTAGATGCGCCGAAGCAGCTGCCCTTTGCGCGTCAATCGGCAGTCATCAGGGTCGACGGGACGGGTGTAGTGCAGGTCGGCCAGAATCCGGCAGATCCTGTCGAACTGGCGCGAGACCGACCCTGTTTTGGACTCGTACTGTTCCCGGGTGCGCTGCAGCTCCTTGTCCATCCGGATCCACCGGTTCCCCCAGCGCAGGTGTTTGGGCAGATCCGGGCACTGGCGGCAGGGATGGTTGCGCTCCTGCTCGCGCAGCTGGTCGATGTGCCGGTCAAGATCACGGAACGCCCGGTCGCGGGCCTTCTCGCTGGTGAATCGTTGGCGCTTCAGACGGCGGCGATCGTTCTTCTGGGCCGAAGAGAGGGCCGTACGGATGCGCATGAACTCGATCAGATCGCCACGGCTGCACTGGGCAGCCTTCCGGTAGTCCTCCAGGCCGTTGGTCAGGGTCTCGATGCGTTCCTCCAGTTCCGAGGCTGATCGGTTGGCCTCCCACTGGGCGAAAGAGTGGTCCAGAGTGTCCCGGGCCCGGCTGTAGCTGGAGGAATTGAGCAGGTTGACGGCCATGTTGAAGGTGGGTCGGAAGCTGGAGTGCAGCGGGTAGACCCTCCTGCTGGACAGGGCGGCCATGGTCTTGGGACTGAAGTCCCGGTGATCGACCACTACTACATGGCCGATGTCGTCGATGCCGCGCCGGCCGGCCCGGCCGGTCAGCTGGGTGAACTCGCCGGGCGTCAGGGCCACATGGCCGGTGCCGTCGAACTTCTCCAGCTTCTCGACCACGACGCAGCGGGCGGGCATGTTGATGCCCAGGGCCAGGGTCTCGGTGGCGAAGACCACCTTGAGCAGTCCCAGCTCGAACAGATGTTCGACTATTTGCCGGAAGAGAGTGACAACGCCTGCGTGATGGGCGGCGAACCCCTGCTCCAGAGCGAAGCGGAACTGGGCGAATCCCAGCGCCTTGAGATCCTCCTTGCTGAGCTGGCCGGCTGCCATGGAGTCCACGATGTGCCGTATGCGGCGGGCCTCCTCATCGGTGGTCAGCTGCAGCCCTGCCCGGATGCACTGCTGAACAGCCTGGTCGCAGCCGGTGCGGGAGAAGATGAAGTAGATGCCGGGCAGCATGTCCATGAAGTCCAGCTCATCGACCACGTCGGCCCGGCTTGGACGATACCGCTCCCCCATCCGTCGCTCCGGCCTGCCGCCGCGGCCATGGCGATGGTGATGCCCCTGGTCGCGGGCCTGGATGCGCTCCTGTCCGGCCTTGTCCAGCTGGGCCAGCCGGGAGACCAGACGCGGGTTGATCTTTGGGGTCTGCCGTCCTGAGCCGTCGTGCCGATACAGGTCCAGGATCTCTGGCTCGGTGTGCCTGTCGGCCTGGACCAGGACATGCTGCTCCAATGGCACGGGCCTGCGCTCTGAGACCACCAGATGGGTGCGTCCGCGCACCGAGGAGATCCAGTCGGAGAATTCCTCCACGTTGGACACGGTGGCCGACAGCCCCACAATGCGGGTGGAGGCCGGCAGATGGATGATGACTTCCTCCCAGACGGGCCCACGGAAGCGGTCCGCCAGATAGTGGACCTCGTCCAGGATCACGTACTTCAGTGCCGTCAGGGTGGAGGACTGCTCATAGAGCATGTTGCGCAGGACCTCGGTGGTCATGACCACGATGTCCGCCTCGGAGTTGATGGAGGTGTCGCCGGTCAGCAGCCCCACCCGGTCCTCGCCGTAGCGGTCGACCAGGTCATGGTATTTCTGGTTGCTCAGGGCCTTGATAGGAGTGGTGTAGAAGGTCTTGACGTTCTGTTCCTGGGCCAGGAATACTGCGAAGTCGGCCACGATGGTCTTCCCAGCGCCGGTCGGAGCGGCCACCAGGACGTTGTCGCCATCCTCCAGGGCGGTGATGGCCTCCAGCTGGAAGTCGTCCAAGGGGAAGGGCAGCTTGGACTGAAAGCGTGCAGGCGCTCCGGTCATGCGTTTGCGGTGACGATTGAAACGGGCATAGCGTTCCGCCGGCCCCGGTTCGGATGCTGATGAATCCTGTCCGTGGTGACGATGACCTGACATGTTCCTCCAAGAACTACCTATTGAAATGCTTCCACCGCCGCCAGATGAGGCCGTGGTTCCTCCTGTGCTGCTCCTTGCGCTCCAGCACCAGGGCATGTGCCTGGCTGTATCGCTCGGTTGACTGCGACAGGGGCAGGGCGAAGGCCGGTCCCTCAGTCATATCCGTTGCCTGGGACTGCCCTGCCGCCGGAGGTTGGGGCATGTGGCGGTTCAGATCCTCTGAGACCCGCCCTATGGAGCGGCTGGCTGCCATGGCATGTCGGATGGCGTAGACGGCTCCGCCGATCAGCATGGCCAGCATGAAGATCACCAGAAGGATCCAGATCCATCCAGGCATGGAACTCCTCTCCGACCGGGACTAGTGCCGGTCCTGCTCCTTGTCGTGAGCGTCGCTGATGGTGATCTCGCGCTGGGCGCGGGCCAGAATCATAGTGCGCAGGGTCTTGGGCGCCACTGCGGTGATGTGCTTGGCGTGGGCGATGCAGAAGGCCACGAACCAGGAGTCCGAGGAGACGGTAAGGTGGACCTTCTGCCCGGATCCGCAGGGCTCAACCGAGGCGCCCGGCAGGGACTTGATGTAGGGCAGGTCAGGACGGTCGGTGATGAAGACCGCAGCCGTGCCGTTGTCGAAGGACCACTTGCGCAGCTCGCTGACTGGCACATCCGGGAACTCCACCTTATGGCTGGGCTTGACGATGGTCGCATGCTCGATTCTGGCGATTCGCAGAACCTGCCACTGCCGGTTTCGTCCGGTGCCCTGCTTGAGGTGGCGGCTGGAATCCGAGGGAGCGTCCGCAGCCTCAGTGCCCTCTGCTGCGTCGCCGATATCGGTCCAGGCGGCGACATAGTAGACGCCCTCGTCCACGAAGATCTTGGCAGGTGCCACCACCTTGCGGCGGGTCCGGCCGGCAGCATCCGTGTACTCCATGTCCAGCAAGGACTCGGTCTTGATGGCCCGGCGAACCACCGAGAAGCTCTTGGGCTCGGTCTCATACCCGGTAAGGGAGAGCCAGGGTGTCTCGCCTGGCCCTACGTGTGTGCGCAGGCGCTGGTAGAGCGACTCGGCTTGGGTCCGGGACTGCTCGGGCAGCAGGGGCGAGTGGGCTAGGTAGTTGAGCGAGGCGGTCAGCATGCTCAGGTATTGGGGTGAGATGCCGGCCAGCCGTTCCAGCCCCAGCGAGTTGGTGGCCGAGACGATACCACTGTCGTCCAGCAGGGACCAGTCGATGTCGAAGAACTGGCTGCCGGCCATCTCCCCGTCGTCCGAGACCGTGGTCAGGGTGTTGATGTCCTTGTGGATGGTGTTGACGTACTTGCGCAGCTCTTCCTTGCTGTTGGGGTGGCCGATGAAGCGCTCGGCCAGCTCGGCCAGGGAGAACTCCTCGCCCAGGTGTGCGGACAGGAAAAGCATGAGCCGGAGGCGGCGGTCCACCTCGGATCCGGTCTGGAAGGAGGATGCGCTGGCTCGGCGGGCGTGCCTGAGGTCGGTATCGTCGTCGCTGAGGTCGGTGGCAAAGTGCTCGACGCTGGTGCGAGCGATTTCCGGGGAAATGACCGTTGCCGCGCCGGGGCTTATCGACTCGTCGGCCAGCTTGAAGCGGGCGGCAGCATCCAGGCGCCGTCGGAAGGCGTCTGCGGCCTCCTGCGGGCTGACGATGGAGGCATCGGGGTGTTCTAGGACGAACATGGCCAGATCGTCCGAATCGGCATAGGCCACGTTCAGATTCTCTCCGTCCACGTCCACGGTGGCGGCGAAGCGGCGGGAGTCGATGACCTTGACCAGATTGTCGGGAATGCGCTGGGTGCCCAGTCCAGGAGCTATGGAATCCAGGCCCAGTCCGGGGATGGGCACCTGCGGCACCCGAGGAGTGGTGCGCGAGGCCGGGCGTACAGGCTCTTCGCATGCCTCCTGGGACATGGCGATGGATCGGGCCAGGTAGTTGGCTGCGGCCAGCACCGGCATGTCCTCCTGGTTGAAGTGCATACGGATGCGGGGCTCGTCCCCCAGTTGCAGGCGGTAGGAGGCGAAATCCTGCCCTTCGGACTTGGAGGAGTATTCGGGCTGACGGGATTCGATGGCGATCCCCATGGCTGCCAGCTTGGCCCGGTCACGCTGGAACTGCTTGGCGAAGGCGGCCTTGGCAGCCTGATCGGCCAGCTCACCGTAAGAGTCGGCATAGGCCTTGACCCGCTGCGCTATCTGCCGAGAAGTCAACCATTGAGGGAAAGCGGACGATAAGACGGCCAGGACATCAAGTTCGTGTTTGCCCCACTTATCAGAGAAACGCCGTCTTCCGTTCGTACCTTCTGCCATCAGTCCTCGCGTATCGTTAAAATTTTGACTGTTAGTGCGCCTAACGCACATCTGTCTATCATAGATTCATTTTCAGGAACGTGGGAGCCAAACGCTCAAATACGGTCCCTTTTCTTGACAGGCTGAACCCTCTTGCGCCTGGCTTTAGACCCACTCGTCCGGTTCGATACCCTGGGGTCCCACATACTGGCCATTGGGCACGTATGAGGAACGCCCCTGGTCGCTCAAATGGGCATCCGCATACAAGGTCACATCCCTGCCGAAGGTCCAGTCTCCCTCGATGGTGACCGAGTTGGCGGCTGCCAGGCTGGGAACCCCGTAGGGGAAGCGCTCATCGAAGTCGGCGATGTACTTGTAGTAGCGTTCGTCCAGCTGGACGTTGGGGAAATCGTAGTTGCCATCCTCCATCTCGTAGGAGTCGGTCAGGTGGAAACGGTCGGAGCGCATGATGAACAGGTCGTCGGTGGTCTTGACGGGCAGGAAGCGCATGCGGTCCACCTGCACGCAGATGGCTCCCTCGAAGAGCGTGGCGGCGGAACCCATGGCGGTCTCCAGTTGCACCACGGGTCTGGTGGAAGGGTCGGTGGGATCGACGGTCTTGCGGTTTTCGATGATGGGAAGGGGCAGCACCCCGTCGTATTGGGCCAGCTTGTCGCGCAGGGCATCGACCCTGACCCAGATGCTGTTGGTGTTGAAGTAGGGATGCTTGCGGATGGACATGGCCGAACTGCGGTCGTGCGGATCCACCTGGGACATCTCCCGCAGGATGAGGCGTCCGGTGGCCTTGTCGATGACGATGTGGCCGCCCTTGCGGTCAGCCTCGGTTCGCTCGGCCACCTCGATCATGAAGGGCGCTCCGGACTGTGCGAAATAACCGGCCAGGGTCCTTGAAGGCCTGGCGCCCAGGTTGTCGGAGTTGGAGATGAACAGGTAGTCGATCCCCTGCTCCTTGAGTGTGTCCAGCAAGCCCGTCTCCCAGATGGTCGAAAAGATGTCGCCGTGGCCGGGAGGGCACCATTCAAGCTCGGGCTTGGCTGGGAAGTCGACAGGACGGCCGGTATCGGCGTCAATCTTGGGTTCGATGTGCTGAATGATCTCCATGGGCACATCATTCTGAACGAAGCGGCGGTCCTGCTTGACCACGCGCATGGTGTCTCGTGAGGTGCGGAAGGAGTTCATGAAGATCAGCGGCAGGGGTACCCCCAGGCGTTTGCGTGCCGTCAGCACCTGGCCCATGATGATGTCCAGAAAGCGCATCCGACGGGCCTTGTGGCGACGAATGGGCAGCAGGGACTTGGCCTTTTCCAGGCCCATAGAGGTGCCCAACCCACCGTTGAGCTTGATGAAGGCGGTGCGGGAGAATGCGTCCAGGGCCATGTCCATATCCATGGAATCGTGGATGTCCTTGGTGCGGGGCACGTCCTTAAGCGGCGTGATGTCCTTTTCGCGCACGCAGGCTTTGGCATCTCCCCGTTCCCAGGTTTCGTAGAGGTGCCTGAACTGGTTGATGGAGACTTCGCTCATGCCCTTGTCGCGCATCTTTGCGGCCGAAAGGTCGAAAACGTCTGTGCTCATGAAACCCCTTCCGGGCTGGGACGACTTGCGGCCGACGCGGGTTGCGCCGACCGTTCAGAATAATGATAGCAAGTTGATCAGGTGGCCCCGTCTGTCCGGACTGGTCTGCTGGGACTCGCCGAACCATTGTCGGTCCTGCGACGCTGTGCTACTATCTCTACTCGGTGCTGATGCACTGTCGGGCCGTAGCGCAGTTTGGTAGCGCACTTGACTGGGGGTCAAGGGGTCGCGGGTTCAAATCCCGCCGGCCCGACCAAATAGCAACGATTCCGATCCTGCAGAGCCTCGGAATTTTTGCAGAGCGCTTTTGGATCGATACAAGGCTGCATAGTTCGATTTTATATTTGCCAATGCGTTGGGGTTAATTCCG
>NZ_NPOR01000044.1:0-8413 GCF_003688325.1 Bifidobacterium sp. wkB338 | reverse complement strand
GCCTACTGGCATGGCCGGCGCGGCGGCCATGCCAGGTTCGCTGTCGGCCGTGTCGGCTGCGGCAAGGCCCCCGGCGATCAGGCTGGCAGGCAGGATGACGGCCAGCAGCAGGCTGACGGCCATAGCCGGACGGCTGTGCGTGTACGGATGCTGACGCATGATAGGCATGAACCCCTTCCATAGGAAACGCAACTGCGCTTCCTGAACTCCCCAGACCGGCTCCCCGCCGGTGGCCGGGTGCAATCCCGGCCCTGATCTGCAACAACTCTATCACGACACCAGCCATGCCCACGCACGGCTCAGCCGCAGCCTATGGGAGACGAGCCCAGGAAGGTCGGCCTTGCGCAGCAGGAGGGGTGCCGGTTCTGTTGTGCTTGCTGGACCTCATAGACAGGCGGGTGGACGGAAAGAATGGGTGGCTCCGTTGTGTTGGGGGATTGGCGGGGCCACCCTGGTTGGCCGGGCCGTCTTGGGATGCGGCCCGGCTGCTTACTCGGGTGAAGATTCTAGACGTGCAGGGCGTGTGATTCGCGCCGGTGGCGTCCGGCTGCGACGGCGCCGGCTGCGGCGAGCAGCCCGGCGGCAAGCAGGAGGATCATGCTGCCGTTGCCGCCCGTCAGGGGCAGGACGCCTTCGTAGGTGTAGGCCAGGTGCGCCGGGGTCTGGCTGACATCGCCCAGCGTCCAGTCCACGACCACATCGGCCAGTCCAGGATTATGGACAGGCGTGGCAAAAGAGACGGATCCGTCGGCATTCTGCTGCAGGTGGTCCACGGCCGTCTTGTCGAACTTGACGCCGGTGATCAGCAGTTGTGGATCGAGTGCTACTGGTACTGGTACGAGGCTTTTAGCAGCGTCTACGTATTCTCCTGTGGGGATGCTGGTGTTGCCGAGCTGGCCGTACTGGTTGTCGCCCCAGGCGTACGTGTTGCCATCCTGGCCGATGGCCAGAGATTGGCCTCGTCCTGCGCTGATTCGTGCGGCTGCGAGCCCGGTGCCGGCGCTGCCCTGGCCTGCGGGCGGCGATACGCGCCTGGGGGTGGGCTGGGTGCTGGTGGTGTTGTCGCCGAGCTGGCCGTTGGTGTTCCTTCCCCATGCCCAGGCTGCACCGCTCTTGTCGATGGCCAGAGAGTGGATTACGCCGGCGCTGATCTGCGCGACTTGGAATGGCTGGCTGGAGTCTGTGGGGTTTCCTACCTGCGTGGGCGTGGGCCTGCTAATTTCCGTGCCGTCGCCGAGCTGCCCGTAGTCGTTGTACCCCCATGCCCAGGCGGTACCGTCCTGGCTGATGGCCAGGGCGTGGAAGCCTCCGGCGCTGATCTGCGCGGCTTTGAAGGTCTTGCTGGCATCCTTGGGATCGGGCACGCGTGCCGGGTCGGCGGCGTACGTGGTGCTGCCATCTCCTGTGCTTTGGCCGTTGCCGAGTTGCCCGTAATTGTTGTATCCCCACGTGTATACGCTGCCGTCCGTACCCAAGGCCATGATGAAGCCCCAGTTGACGCTGACCTGGGCCGCGTGCAGCCCCTGGCTGGAGCCGTTGGGATCCCTGGCCAGGGTCGGGGTCGGTTTGGACGTGCTGTAGGTGTAGCGATTGTTTCCTTCGCTGCCCCAGGTGTAGACGCGCCCCTGGGGGTCGATGGCTGCCGAGTCGTAGGCGCCGGCGCTAATCTGCGTGGCTTTGAAGGGCTGGCCGTCCGTACCCCTGACTGGCTGCGGCTTGGAATGGCCGGTGGTGGTGTTGTCACCCAGCTGCCCGTGGTCGTTGGCGCCCCAGGCGTAGACGGTCTGGTCGGAGCCGATGGCCAGCACGTGAGCCCCGCCTGCCGCGATCTGCTTGTAGGTGAACCCGGAGGCCACGCCGTCGGGCAGGGGGACCCTGGCCGGTGTCTTCTGCGGAGTGCTGCTGGTACTGCCCTGGCCCAGCTGCCCGTACTGGTTGCTGCCCCAGGCGTAGGCGTTCCCATCGCTGGCCACGCCCACCGAAAAGCCGGGCGAACCCCCGGACTGGTAGCCGCCGGCGCTTATCTGGCTGAAGCGGATGCCGCGGCTGAGTTTGGGCGGGGTGATGGTCGCCTGCTGGCCGCCCAGCACGTTGCCCTTGTCTGGGCTGATCGACCAGCCGCCGGTGTTAGCGGGGCTCCAATGCGCGACCAGGGTGATGTCAGCGGTGACCGGCTGGCTGAAATCATACGCCACCTTGGAACCGCCCTTGGTGTCTTTGATGAACCAGCCGTCAAACAGGAAGCCGTCCTTGGCCGGGTCTGTGATTGGGCGTGTGGCCTGCTTGCCTATGGTGATCCGCTGCGGGTCTGGGACCGGATTGCCGCCGTCGCTGTCGAAGGTGACCGTGTGGGGGTTGATGTAGGTGTAGTCCAGGTGCGCGTCGGGCTGCTGGCCGTTCCTGCTCCAGGAGACGGTCACGTCGGTCTTGCCTCCTGCATGCGGGGGCGTGGTCACGCTCCAGGTGCCGTCCTTGTTGTCCGTCAGATTCGTGCCCGCTGTCCCGCCGAAGCTGACGCCGGTCGGCCTGGGAGACTCGGGGAAGGCGACCATGCCTGGCCGGTTGGCTGGCGTGGCGCTGGTGGGGGTGCGTGCCAGTTGCCCGGTACTGTTGCTTCCCCAGCTGTAGAGGTTGCCGTCCGATCCCAAGCTCAGGGTAAAGCCGCCTAAATAGCCGCCTTCCGTTCTGACTTGGGTGATTGTAATGCCTGCCGGCATCGTCACTTTGCCTGGCCGGTTGGCTGGCGTGGCGCTGGTGGGGGTGCGTCCCAGCTGGCCGTAGGTGTTGTCTCCCCAGCTGTAGAAGTTGCCGTCCGATCCCAAGCCCAGGGAATTATCGCCACCTGCGATGACCTGGGTGAATCGTGTGACGCCTACAGGCGAATTCACTTTGAGCGGCGTACCGTCGTACAACGTGCTGGTGTTGGTGTTGGTGTTGGTGATGGTGCGTCCCAGCTGACCTAGGGAGCCGTCGCCCCAGCTGTAGACGTTGCCGTCCGATCCTATGGCCAGGGAATGATAGTATCCTGCGCTGATCTGGGTGAATTTCGTGCCGTCTGTCGGCATGGACCCTTTCTTCGGCGCGTTATGTGAATTATAATCATCGACTCCTATGCCCAGTTGCCCGGTACTGTTGCTTCCCCAGCTGTAGAGGTTGCCGTCCGATCCCAGGGCCAGGGAATAACCGTTTCCTGCGCTGAACTGGGTGAAGCGGACGCCTGTCGGCGGGGTGACGATGCCTGGTAGACTTGCTGCTGGTGTGGTGTCGCTGATAGTGCGTCCCAGCTGGCCGTAGGTGTTGCCTCCCCAGCTGTAGAGGTTGCCGTCCGATCCCAGGGCCAGGGAGTGGGCGTATCCCGCGCTGATCTGGGTGAATTGCCTGACGCCTGCCGGCATGGTCACTTTGCCTGGCTGGTTGGCTGGCGTGGTGCTGGTGGGGGTGCGTCCCAGCTGGCCGTTGGTGTTGCCTCCCCAGCTGTAGAGGTTGCCGTCCGATCCCAGGGCCAGGGCGAAGCCTAGTCCTGCGCTGGTCTGGGTGAAGCTGACGCCTGTCGGCGGGGTGACGATGCCTGGCCGGTCGGCTGGCGTTGTGCTGGTGTCGCGTCCCAGTTTGCCATATTCACTGTTTCCCCAGCTATAGAGGTTGCCGTCGGAGCCCATGGCCAGGGCAAAGTCTTTTCCTGTTTCGATGTGGCTGAAGCGTATGTCGGATGTGGTGGGCGTGGTCAGGGTGATCCGGGTGCCTCCTTCTGCTGGGCCGGAGGTGGGTTTGAGGCTCCATGAGCTGGTTATCCTGGTCCATTTGGCGGTCAGGGTGATGTTGCCGGTGACGGGCTGGCTGAAGTCATAAGCGACGGCGGTGTTGCCGGTGAACCATCCGTTGAACAGGTAGCTGTCCCTGCTCGGGTCCTTGGGCCTGGAGGCCTGTCCGCCGCTGGGGACGCTCTGGGAGGGTGTGCGGGTTTTGCCGTCGGGGTCGTTGAAGGTGACGGTGTAGGCTGCGCGTGTCTGGGGCTGGCTGTCGGTGGCCTTGCTTTTGATGCCGGTGTCGCCGGGCTTGTCGGGCTTGTCGGGCGTGGCCTGGGCGCTGGTGAGGGGGGATGCGGTGTCCAGGGGCGAGGGTGAGGGCAGCGGCGACTTGGGGCCGGCCGGCAGGGTTGGTGTGGGCATTGCGGGGGTGGCGCCGGGGTTTTGCTGGTCCATACCGGGGGTGTGACGGCCCTCCTGGCCTGTGCTTTCCGGTATGGCGGGCGCGCCGACGCCCGTAGCGGACCTGCTGTCGGCTGTGTCGGCTGTGGCGAGTCCTCCGGCAATCAGGCTGGCTGGCAGGATAATGGCGAGCAACATGCTGACGAGGATGGCCCTGCGGCTGTGCGTGTTCGTATGCTGACGCATGATCGGCATGATCCCCTTCCCAGGAACTGTTGCCGCGTACTTGGAACTCCCCCGGTCTGGCTCCCCCGATAGATGGCAGACACAATCCCAACCTATAACAAATGCTACCACGGTTCGTTCGCATGCTCCAAGCGCCCGTCAGCCAGCCTGCCGGGCTGCTTGGCTGAACACTATATGAAGACCGCTTCACACCTTATTGACTCATTCCAGAGAGGGGTATAAAGGGTGAATGCAAAGAGGTGGGTGGCTCCGTTCTGTTGGGGGATTGGCGGGGCCACCCTTCGGCTGGGCTAACTTGGGGTTTAGTCCAGCCGCTTACTCGGTTGAAGATTCTAGGCCTGCAGGGCGCGGGTTTCCCGCCGGTGGCGTCCGGCTGCGACGGCGCCGGCTGCGGCGAGCAGCCCGGCGGCGAGCAGGAGGATCATGCTGCCGTTGCCGCCCGTCAGGGGCAGGACGCCTTCGTAGGTGTAGGCCAGGTGTGCCTGGGTCTGGCTGACGCCGCCCAGGGTCCAGTCCACGATCACATCAGCCAGCCCAGGATTATGGACAGGCGTAGCGAAAGAGACGGACCCGTCAGAATTCTGCTGCAGGGGGTTCACGGCTGTCTTGTCGAAGCTGACGCCGGTGATCAGTAGCGAATTGAATGGCACTGGGGTCGGGTTGCTGCTCTGTGCCGTGTCGTTTCCGGTGCCGAGCTGGCCGTACTTGTTGTCGCCCCAGCTGTAGGCGTTGCCGTCCTGGCCGATCGCAAGGGAATGCTGGCTTCCGGCGCTAATGCGTGCAGCGTTGAATCCCGCGTCGGCATTGTTCTGTTGCAGAAAGCCCTTTATTTGTGTCGGTGTCCGAGCGTTTTTGACGGTTCCGTTGCCGAGCCGACCGTAGCCGTTGTCCCCCCAGGCCCAGGCTGTGCCTTCCTTATCAATGGCCAGGGTGTGATTCGTCCCAGTACAGATTTGGCTGGCTTGGAATCCTTGATTGGTGCCTGTGGGATCTTGTACCCGAACGGGGCTGTACTGACGATCGGTAGTGGAGCCGTTGCCGAGCTGACCCCGATCATTCCATCCCCATGCCCAGACTGTATCGGTCGTATCAATGGCCAGAGCGCTCCAGCTTCCTGCGCTGATTTGTTTGGCTTGGAGGGGCTGACCTGTTTTGCCTGGGTATTGTACTGGCGTGGGTTGGTTCGTATAGGAGGAGTCGCTAGTGCCGTTGCCGAGCTGCCCGTAGTCGTTGTACCCCCATGCATAAACGGTGCCGTTCTTGTCCAGGGCCATGATGAAGCTCCATTTGACGGCGACCTGGACTGCTTGCAGCCCCTCGTTCGAACCACTCGGATCCTGAACCAGGGTTGGGGTTGATCTAGACAGGCTGTATGAGCCGCCGCTGTTGCACTCACTGCCCCAGGTGTAGACGCGCCCCTGCGGGTCGATGGCTGCCGAGTCGTAGGCGCCGGCGCTTACCTGGACGGCTTTGAAGGGCTGGCCTTCCGCGCCCTTGATGGGCAGCGGCTTGAAATGGCCGGTGGTGGTGCCGTCGCCCAGCTGACCGCGGTCGTTGGCCCCCCAGCTGTAGACGATGCCGTCGCTGCCGACGGCCAGCACATGGTAGCCGCCCGCCACGGCCTGCGTGTAGGTGAAATTGGAATCCACGCCAGCCGGCAGAGGGACCCTGACCGGCGTTTTCTGCCGCCTGCTGCTGGTGCTGCCCTGGCCCAGCTGCCCGTACTGGTTGCTGCCCCAGGCGTAGGCGTTCCCGTCGCTGGCCACGCCCACCGAAAAGCCACTGGCCATTCCGATTTCATAGCCACCGGCGCTGACCTGGCTGAAGCGGATGCCGCGGCTCAGCTTGGGCGGGGTGATGGTCGCCTGCTGGCCGCCCAGCACGTTGCCCTTGTCCGGGCTGATCGACCAGCCGCCGGTGTTGGCGGGGCTCCAATGCGCGACCAGGGTGGTGTCCGCGGTGACCGGCTGGCTGAAGTCATAAGCCACATCGGATTTGCCCTTGGCGTCCTTGAGGAACCAACCATCGAACAACCATCCGGCCCTAACAGGATCGGTCACAGGGCGCTTGGCTTGGTCGCCTTTGATGATCTCCTGCTTTGTGGTTGTGGACGAGCTATCGCTAGGGTCGTATATGACCGTATATCGGATACCTTTGTATGCGTAAGTCAGGTGTGCGTCAGGTTGCCGGCCGTTCAGGCTCCAAGAGACGATTACGTCTACTTGGCCATCCGGGTGCGCGGGCGTTGTCACGCTCCATGTGCCGTCCGCGTTGGCGACCAAGTTGGTTCCCGCCGTGCCGTCGAACTTAACACTGGTGGGAATCGGCTTTTTGGGGAAGTCGACCATGCCGGGCTTAGCGTTAGGTGTTCTGTAGATGTTGCGTCCCAGTTGGCCGTTGTCATTCCATCCCCAGCTGTAAAGGTTGCCATCCAAGCCTAGAGCCAGGGAAAAGTAGCCTCCTGCGATAATCTGTGCGAAGCCCCCAATGCCTGTCGGCATAATCACTGTGCCTGGTGTGACGTGCCGGTCGTTGTCGTCGTTATTGCCGTTGCCGAGCTGGCCGTTATTGTTCCATCCCCAGCTGTATAGGATGTTATTTGATCCTATTGCCAGTGAAAAGCCATTTCCTGCGCTGATTTGGGTGAACTGCTTGACGCCTGTCGGCATGCGCACTTTGCCTGGCTTGTTCTCTGGCGTGGTGCTGGTGTCGCGGCCCAACTGGCCGTAGTCATTCCATCCCCAGCTGTAAAGGTTGCCGTCCGAACCCAGCGCAAGGCAGTGGTAGCTTCCTGCACTTACCATGGAGAAGTAATTGACCCCGTCCGGAAGAGTCACTTTGCCGGGTCTATTTTCTTGTAAGCCTCCAATGCCGAGTCCTAGCTGGCCGTGGTCGTCCCTTCCCCAGCTGTATAGGTTGCCGTCTGCGTCGAACGCGAAGGAGTAGTTGCCTCCAGCGCTGACTTTGGTGAATTTCGTTACCCCGTCCGGTGGGGTTACTTTGCTTGGAGTGGCATGAGGTTTAGTGTCGGCATTGCCGTTGCCTAGCTGGCCATAATCGTTCAACCCCCAGCTGTAGAGGTTGCCGTCCGAGCCCATGGCCATGGAATGGTGTGTTCCTGCACAGAATTGAGTGAAGTGGACGCCTGTTGTCGGCGGGGTGACGATGCCCGGCCGGTCTGCTGGAGAGCTAGAACTAGAGTTGCGTCCCAACTGTCCATAATAATTAAACCCCCAGCTGTAAAGGTTGCCGTCCGAGCCCATGGCCAAAGAGTGGTAGTCTCCTGCAATGGCTTGGGTGAAGTGGATGCCTGTCGGCGGGGTGACGATGCCTGGCCGGTCTGCTGGAGAGCTGGAACTGGTGCTGCGTCCCAACTGGCCGCTGTCGTTGTAACCCCAGCTGTATAGGTTGCCGTCCGAGCCGAATGCCAAGGCAAAGCTCAATCCCGTAGTGGCTCGACTGAATCGCAAACCACGTGTAGAGGGCGGGGTGAGGGTGATCCTGGTGTCTCCTTCTGCTGGCCCGGAAATGGGGGACAGGCTCCAGGAGCTGGTCGCCTTGGTCCATTTGGCGGTCAGGGTGATGTTGCCGGTGACGGGCTGGGTGAAGTCGTAGGCGATTTTGCCGGTGAACCATCCGTCGAACAGGTAGCCGTCCCTGCTTGGGTCCTTGTCGGGCCTGGCGGCCTGTCCGCCGCTGGGGATGGTCTGTTGGCTGAAGATTGTGTTGTCGTCGCTTTTAAAGGTGACGGTGTAGGATGCTGCGCGTGTTTGGGGCTGGCTGTCGGCGGTCTTGTCTGGATTGTTTGGCGTAGGGGGAGTGGTTGGTTTGTTTTGTGCTGGTGCGAGGGGGGATGTTGTGTTTAGGGGTGATGGGGTGGCCAGGGGTGACTGGAATGTTGGTGGTGTGGTTGCAGGTGTTGCGTTACTGGTGGAAGTGCCGGGGTTTTGCTTAGCTACGCGAGGGGTCTGACGACCCCCCCCCCCCGGTGCCTACTGGCATGGCCGGCGCGGCGGCCA
>NZ_NPOR01000028.1:0-3167 GCF_003688325.1 Bifidobacterium sp. wkB338 | reverse complement strand
AATGCAACTGCGCCAATTTAGGTGTATCGAGTTAAAATCAATAATATTCTATCTTCATTCGTAAAATCTTTACGAGGCGTCACTTATAAATTTGTGTCTCAGCCATCGTCGTTGATCCGTAATCACAATAGAGCGGTCTATGCTCTTGGACAAAGTTGTGGGGATGTTCTGGGCTAGTCATACAGCAATTGGTTTGTCAACTCTTGTTTGTTGATTATGGCTCAAACTCCAGAGTGTCGGCGAGCATAAGAAATCAATCACGTAAGATACGTGACGATTAAGCGAGACTATAATCCGGACTTCGTAACTGCAGAGGTCAACACTGTAGATGTTGGATTTTTTTCATCTCATTTTCCTTCATATCCGCGATTGAAATTTTCCGCCTATTAAATGAAAAGCTCTTTCCTCTCTCTTGTTGAGAGTCGGCGTGTCTCGTTTAATTCCAAGGCATCAGAGCCAACGTTGTACTAACCTGTTTGCCGAAGTTCTTTCCTGGTGTATATTTACTAGCAGATGCAACGTTGCACTGAATCGGAAGGATCTTATGTATGTGTATGAGAAGAAGTATTGTAACTAAGAACAACGTTGTATCTTTGTTTTGTCTAAAACTAAGAAGTTTCTTTGCATTGCTTGCTCACATACAGCTTCGGCCGACATTAATGGAAGTGACTTCTAATTAAGTAGTTGAGCCAGTCAGTTGCAATGGCAGTGCGAGCATCTAGGCACATAGGAGGTAGATGTAAATGAGGAAATATCCGTCGGGGCATCAGGCTCGAGCAGAACTTGAAATAGATGACAACTTTCGTATAGGTTCAATAAATGACAGGCTCTTCGGCTCCTTTGTAGAACATTTGGGGCGTTGTGTGTACACGGGAATCTATGAGCCTGGGCATCCGACGGCCGATCAGGACGGTTTTCGACAAGATGTCATCAATTTGGTCAAGGAGCTCGGAGTTACCACAATTCGTTATCCAGGTGGCAACTTCGTCTCGGGTTACCGCTGGGAGGACGGTATCGGGCCGCTTGAGAAACGTCCTAAGCGATTAGACTTGGCCTGGCATTCCATAGAAACCAATCAGTTTGGTCTACACGAAATGGCCAAATGGATGGAAAAGGCCGGGTCTCACGAATTCATGGAGGCCGTCAACCTAGGCACTCGTGGTCTGCAAGAGGCACTGGACTTACTGGAATATGTGAATATTCCAGCTGGCACCAAGCTTTCCGATATGCGGCGCACTAATGGCAGAGAAAAACCTTTTAATATTAAGTTCTGGTGCTTAGGCAATGAAATGGACGGCCCTTGGCAGATCGGCCACAAAAATGCAGAGGACTACGGAACGTTGGCGGCCGAGACAGCTGCCAGTATGCGGATGATTGATCCTGATTTGGAGCTGGCGGTCTGCGGTTCATCCTCTCACAGTATGGAGTCCTTCGGTAGTTGGGAGGAAGCAGTTTTGCAAAAGACCTATGACTTAGTTGATTATGTCTCTTGCCATGCCTATTACTCGCCCTCCGACGGCGATATGGCCAGCTTTATGGCATCCGGTGTTGATATGAACGCTTTTATTAAGGACGTGGTTGCTGTGATCGATGCCACAAAAGCGCGTCTTAAGAGCAAGCATGAGGTCAATATTTCCTTCGATGAGTGGAATGTTTGGTATCAGGAGGCTGAACCAAGCAAATTACCCGAAGGTATTGGCAACTGGCCTCTAGCTCCTAGACTCTTAGAGGATTCATATTCCTTGGCTGATGCTGTAGTTTTCGGCGACCTGTTAATAACATTACTGCAGAATACTGACCGGGTGAAGGCGGCAAGTTTGGCTCAGCTAGTTAACGTTATAGCTCCTATAATGACTGAACCTGGTGGACCTGCTTGGAGACAGACCACATTTTACCCGTTCTCTCAAGTAGCGAAACTTGCCCGTGGTGGCTCGGTGCTGAAGCCGAAACTTGCAGGCAGTACGTACTGGACAGCAAAATATGGAAATGTCCCGGAGGTCAATGCTGTTGCCGTGCGTGGAATCGAGGGCAGCATAACAGTCTTTGCCGTTAACCGTTCACTGCAGCATCCAGTCCGCTTTGAGGTAGTTCTTCCTGAACAGGAGCAGGTTTCCTCAGCGCAGGCTTGGACTCTTCACGACGATGACATAAATGCCCGTAACACCCTGGAAGATACAGAGCATGTTATTCCCCGAGCCAATACAAGTTTGATTCGTAATGGGCGTAAATACAATTTAATGTTGCCGTCGGTCTCGTGGAATGTGATCCGCTTAATTTAAGGGTACAAAGCATTCCAGTTGAACCATCAGTTTTCAGACTTATGCCCCGGGCTGGCAGACTACGGCCAATCTGCTTAGATATTTCAGAATTGTTATTCACCGGATTCAAAGGAGAAGAAGATGAAGAATATAACCAAATTGATGTCTGTTCTCGCTGCAGGAGCGGTTTTGCTAAGCATAACTGCATGTGGTGGGAAAGGAGACAGTTCTACTGCAGTCGGGAAGGAGGACAAAAGCGCTAACAATTCTGCACAATGTCAGAATAAGATCAAAAAGCCAGGTGCCGAGAAGGTTACCTTATGGGCCTGGTATCCAGCCATTGAAAAAATAGTCGACGATTACAACAACACTCATGACGATCTACAAGTTTGCTGGACTAACGCTGGTCAAGGTGGAGGAGAATACACGAAATTTAATAATGCTATCAAAGCCAAGTCAGGTGCAGCTGACATCGTTCAGTTAGAATACGAGGCCATGCCTCAGTTTGTTGCAGGAGCGCAAAAGCACCTAGTGGACTTGGGGCAATATGGCATGAACAAGCATAAAAATGAGTATACGGAAGGTGCTTGGAAGAGCGTGAGCATGGGTGGGGGAAAGACCGTCTACGGCGTTCCCGTAGATTTAGGGCCATTTGTGATGTTCGTCCGTCAAGACATCTTTGACAAGTACAAGGTAAAGGTTCCTACCACTTGGGATGAGTTTGCTCAAGCCGGACGTGATCTAAAAGCTGCCGGCTATGATGGTTTTCTTAGTGACTGGCCGCCGAATAATACTGGAATGACTCCTGCGCTCTTTGCTCAGAAGAATCAAAAAATTTACTCGTATTCTGTAGCCACTCCAGACAAAGTAAAAGTTAACTATAACGGCAAAGGCAGCAAGGAGGTCTTG
>NZ_NPOR01000004.1:0-15513 GCF_003688325.1 Bifidobacterium sp. wkB338 | reverse complement strand
AAGAGTAGCGTAATACTCTTGCTCCTCTTCGAGTTTTTTCTTGCTCTTGCCGATATTACGCAAGCCGGATCCCAGCGCGGATCCTAGTTGATAAGCGAGCTCCTTGCCCTGTCTGTCAGCCTTCGCCGCCTCGGAGCGGGCCTCTTTCTTAATCTGCTTACTGTGGCCAAACACCTTGATATGGATGAAGACCCTGTTGCCCTGGCGCGAAAGATATATGCAAAAATTGTAGTAGTCCTTTTTGTGATCAGGGTGGCACATGACTATGCAATCATCAACGGTCTTGCTGAACAAGCCTCCACCCTTTACTTGATCTCGTGAAAAAGCAATAGGGATGCCTACCTTCCCGGCTGTCTCTTCAACGCGGCTTTGTACATCGTCCAAGGTAGTTGATCTCGATTTGTCGTCGAAGTACACGGTGTCGTGAAAGTCCTCCATGTCTTTTTCCTTTAACATAACTGCACCCTCTTTTCTTTGTATTGCTGCAGCGGCCTATTTGGGCTACTGCAGTTGCGCTGCCAGGTATGACGGCGCAAGTTCATCGAGCGGACACCAGCTTGTGGGCCAGAAAACCATCGGTGTCCGAGTAGATGGTCATCCACGCCAGCAATATGAGCAGAGCAAGCATGAAATGCCAGCCCGAAGATCCTGCAACCAGGATGGAAACCACCGCAATAATCAGGAAATTCGTGATCAGCACATAGATGATTCGCTGTGCGGCGCTCGCCAGAAAGACCCCATAGGAGAATCCTCTTGGATGCATCCAAATAGGCAAACAGGCAAGTGCTACGACAAGCAGGAAAACCAGGATGTAAATAATGACCTGTAACCATGTGGGTCGCTTGCCTACCCATTCTTGAGCAGTGGAGATCAACCAGCCTGCCAGAAAGGCAATAAGTGGAACCAGGATGATGACCAATACGAGTTTGCCTAAACGACGCAGGATCTTGTCCTTGGTACGACTCGCGCTCCAATCCCCCACCACGGAATATTCATTGGCGTTGGTGCGAAACAATACGGGCCCCATGGCATTATTCAGCAGCAGCAGAATCGGCGACTGTATCAAGGTCTGCACAAACAGGATCAGTAGAGAGGTAAACCATGGTTTTTGAACTTGTATTACATATGCGGGATCGATGTGAACCATACCTCTCAGCAGTCGCAGGAGCCAATCGCTGAAAGGAAGGACAGAGAGCCCTGAGGCGATTTCATTTGCTGTTTCCAAGTCCATTGAGCCGCGAACAGCCACGAATCCCAAACCCAATCCGAGAATCAGGGCAACAAGCACTCCGACTTTCTTATACCATTCACTCATTCGTATAATCCTCCCGTTCGCGATCAGATGTTGTACTGGTGTACAAACAGCGCAGCGGTCAGAAGGATGAGTTCAAGGAGCCAAATCAACAGTCGCCCTATTACACCGGTGTACGCTTTGATGCCTTGCGAGACATGAGCTGAAGCGGCTATGGCCAGCGTGCATAACAAAGAGTAGCCGATGTGCGGATGCGCGAACCGGTTTGAGTCAGCGAAAAACACAAAAAATCCTGCTATGAGCATCATCATGATGTATGAAACAACACCGCGGCCCTGGCTTGATGAGAATTCGGGAATGTATCTGCATGAAAGAAAACAGACTAAAAAAGCCATGAACAGACACAGTGATGTGAATATAGTTTGCGGCACATAAAAAGGCATGTTCAAAAAAGTATGAATGGTTTTAATAACGCTTTTTGAAACATTCGGATTGTCGCCTGTGGAAAATAATAAAACCGGTGTGATATATACGTTCAGCGCCATGAAAATGACAGCAATGGCGATTGAAGTAAAGGATAGATACGTTTCGTTATTAACCTGGATAGCAGACGGGGATGTGGGCGCAGACGCATAAGGCGAGTTCCCGGATGGACCCGGGTCTGCTGATGAGCCAGACCCAGAGGGGCCAGCACTGGAGGAAGGTGTGCCAGGAGCTGCGGCACGGCTTGACCCGTAAGGGGATGATGATGACCCATACGGCGATCCTGAAGTGCCGTATGGCGACCCTGAAGGCGCTCCCCCCGTGCTTGACCCTGATGTATTGTATGTGCTCATAGTGTTGCCTCTCTATGCCTCTTCTGCTAAAGCTCCCTGGTTTACGACCGTCTGAACATTGAGAAGAAGCCCCCTCTGCCGTCTTGCTTCTCGTTTGCCTGCATCTTTTGATGGATCTTCGAAAGCAACGATCTGAAGTCGCCGCTGTTGAAAGAGGAACCGAATCGCTTTTGATATCGGTCGTTCAATTTATTGAGTTGACGATCGTCTTCCAGCAACTTATTGATCGAAGATGATTTGAATCCTGCATCACCCATCTGTTGGGCTGCAAAGTTGATGAATGGCCCTTCCTGAATGAGGACGTGCCGTGACTTGTTCAACACATAAGGCAGGTAGGTCGCCAAGAGCAGCATGATCTCAGTTTCATTGTGCAATGCCGCGACCTGCCTGAGCACCTGGCAGAGCATAGTGGCTATCGTTTGCATCGGCATCGACTGCATCCATGCAGTCTCAATCTGCCCGCTTTCGGTAGCGACTGGTGCAATACTGATAGCCAAGTGCTCAATATAGGCATTCAGCTGATTACCGGCCTTGTTGACAGCTAGTTTTGGTCCTGCTTGACGGATGCTCTTGCAGAGGGCATCAATCAGAATCTGATCCTGACGACGGTTGGAAGCGGCCTGTGCCAATTGGCTCAATCGGAGGGCCTGCATGCACAGATTGATATGATCGGGTATTGCCAGTCCGGTTTCCGAGCAGAACTTCTCCAGCGTCTGAGCATCCTGGGCCTGCGACTGAGTGTTCGGTATGAAGTTGACCTGCTGATCAAGTTCTTGCACTTTCTGCCAGACTTCTGACTTTGTCATCCCCGGAAGCTGGCTCATCAGCGACAGGCATGCAACCCCCCAAGCGACTGACTGTCCATGCAGGGACCAGGACTTGTCCAGGAGGGCGTCAGCTTGGGTGATGATGAAATTGCCAATGGGCGAATGCAAAAGCTGAGCAAGAAAACGGTAATAGGGCACAGGATCCGATTGGCTCTGATCGCCCAGAGCCAGCAGGTGATCCAAGGCGACGTCCGTGCGTCCAGATTTCAAGAGGGAAGCAATATGGTTGATGCGGTTCGGTTCGGGCTCCTGGAGAAATATCTGCCAGAGCCTGGCCACTGCCAGATTCTCCACGTCCTTTGCGGTAGGCCGGGCCTCTACGACCAAGAAGCCAAGCATCGAGACCAGAGCAGGATCCTGTCCCCACTGCGACACCAGAGACTCAAAGATGGCGCTGCCGGTGCTGGCCGAGCTGGTTGCCAGGCTGGTGACGAGCTTGTTCACCGCTGCCGCATTCTCACGACCCAAGCTTGCCAGCATCTCTTGCCCAGAAACCCCTTGTGGCAAACCGCCAATCTGGGTGAAGGAAGACAACAAGGACGATGAAAGAATGGACGCATAGGCTCTCACAGTCCATGGAACCTGCCCGTTGCTCTGCCCCAGGTCGAGGGCGGCACTGCCATCCTCTGTCAGCAGGCGGAAGAGTTCCACATTCAAATCCCGTCCTGCTACCTGGCTGAGAATTTGAGCCAGGCTGCGGTTCTGCTGATACAGGTCTTCGCTGACATTGCTGGCGGTAAACATGGTTTTCAGACGATTCACCAGCTCTGTGGCGGCGTGGGCGGCTACGTTCGGCTGCGCTTTACCTATGGCTTGGATGCCGCCTTCCACAGCGTCCGTCCATTCTTTCGGCATGACTTGGGCACCAGAGGATTCAAGCAGGCTGTCAACCATGGACCTGCACTGTTCGGGTGAGCCAAAATCAACAAGAAAGCTGCATCCCCTGCTTATCTGATCACTGGTGCAATCAACAGCAGCCATGGTCCCAGCAGCCAATTGGCATAGGATATAGCCGGTGCCGACACGGGCATCGACATCCGCATATTCTGTCGCATCCAGATAGCTGTTGTTTACCGACAGGCTATTTGGCGCGTAGCAGAGTGCCGATGCTGCAAACTCACAGAAGGCATCGACATCCTCGTTGGCATCCGGTGGAGCGGGCAACTCCCCTGTTTCAAAATTGAAAACGAAATTGTAGGCCATAGAGGCATCGCCAATGCCATGAAGACAGCCTTTTACGGCCCGAACAACCACAGCAGGCGTGATTTGCAGATCATACTCGTAGGAGGAGAAGGCGTAGCTGCGTGCCTGTCTGACTGGAAGAGCGTATTCCAGCGCAGCTACCCAGAGTGCAAAATTGTCCTTGTCGTCAACGATGACGAGTTTATGGGGATAGCCGCCTTCGTTGCGTGTCAACAGGCATCGCAGCATCAGCTCAAAGACATCAGACCGATCGTCCTCGAGAAAGTCTTGGACAGCCTGAAGACTGATGTTCGGATTGCTCTCTATCGACAGCGAAGGCAGAGGGTCGGGGGTTGTCTGTGAACGGGCCAGATCCGCGTCCATCCACGTCTGGAAGGAAGCAGAATCGATGTATTCACAAGGATAACCCTTTACCTGTTCGATCGGCAGGGCGAGAACGTGGCTGATGAAATTGCCCCCTCGGACGGATCCTTCGGGGTAGTCCCGTCCTATATAGGAACACAAGGCCATGCCGTAGAGATGATCTGGACCCTCTAATGGTCCGAAGAACTCTCGCCTGGGGAAGAGACTTTGCGCTTCCTCCTTCGAGGGCAGGGCCGGCAGGTCCGCTTGACGGGGCGGTTGATAGGACTGCAGCAGTCCGATGGCATCGCCGCTGTTGATCCACTTGCCCATCTCAGGGGAATAGGAGTAATTCTGAAAGCCTGAAGAGGTCCCGGAAATGCCGCGCCGGCAGGAAGTATAGATGATCTGTTCAGCCTTCATAGTGAGTCCTTTCCGATGCAGCCGAGTTCGATGACAAGAGGCGCTGATCCTGCTCGCTCATATCAAGCCCCGAATGTGCAGAATCCAGAACATGGCATCTTCGATGCGTTTAGGCACTGGCGGGGCTATTTCGTTGTTCTGTTCGGGCGCCCTGCCGATGGCGGAGAAGGCCATGCAGGAATTGGTCGTATAGTTCATGTCCAAAGCGGAAAGGAAATCTCCCTGGTTCCAGGTTGACAGCAGCCCGCGCATCTCCTGGTCGACTGCTTGGCGATCGGCATCATCGAATTTTCCAAGCTGAACGTGAGGTGATGGCTGGGCTAAAGCAGAGCCTGGGGGCAGAATGCCGGCATCCTCCAAGACATCAAGCTTTGAAAAAGCTGCAGCCACCGGAATGTCGATTTTGTCAGTCTGCTTCATGTTCCGATCACGCCGGATCAGATCAGCGACCCGATTGAGCACCTCTGCTGGTTCGGATACCTCGCCCTCGTCAACAGTAGTGGAGGTCCTCACCGCCTCCTCGTCATCGATGGCCGAGCGAACGGCACTGTTGGCCAAAGGATCGATGAGGAAAATGATGCCAGAGGAATGCGAGACATACTTAGCCAGGATTCTGATCGCCTCTTCGCTCTCCCAATCCTCGCCAGCCGAGTCGAAGAAGACCAGAGTCATCGCTTGGATCTTCTTGAACAGTCCGGTGGACTGGAGCTTGAGCGTGCCGAGAATCGGTCGGTTCTCAGTGACCGTTTGACCAGCGATGTGGCTTTGGGTCTGCGGAATCAGATGATGCAGTCGATACAGATCCTCTTCAAAACGCTCCTTGTACTGTTGCTGGTCTTCGGGGCCATACAGTTGGAAGGTTCCATTGAATGGGCGGAAAAGACGCTTCATCATCTCATGGATGAGCACACCCACATATGTGGACTTGCCTGAGCCTCGAGTGCCGATCAGGGCGACGATGGCCTCTTGATCGGTGTCGATGGTGACGGGGAGGGGGTTATGGCAGTCGGGACACACCCGAGTGTGACTCACCTGGTTGCACCAGTCGCAGACAGCCTTATCAGGCATGGAGAACTTGGTGAATGCCGAACTGGGAGCGCGAAAGTGGTGAGGCCCCTGAATTCGAGGCACGCCCTTGTAGGCAGCCATTTTAGGATCGTCCTCGCCGGCGCCGGCAGGCACCAGCACATTGCCATCGGCATCCTTTTTGCCGCAGATCTTGCGCATGTCACAGGCGAATTCAACATCGTAGATTTTGTGTTCGCTAAAGCAGAAGGGGCATACATAGTGCAATTTCATGCTTATTTTCCTATCTGTGGGTGTGTTCCCGGGTTAAGCTGCAGGTCGATGCGGTCGTATGCTGAAGGGTCATCGAAAAACAGTTTGTAATAGAGCCCCTTGTTGAGCAGCTGTGCGGGCAGGTCAAAGGTCCAGTTACCGGCTTCGGCCTGGGCAGGTACGTGGAACAGCTCGATTCCCTGACCTGAGAAAACGGGGATGCTTTCCTTCTGGACGCGAAGGGTGCAGGCCGGCAGAGCCACCTCGCTGGACAGGACCAGCCTGGCGGACTTGACCTTGCCGAAGAAGGATTTGGCCTCAACCCTGTAATGCGCTTTGCCTCCTCCGCCGAAGGAGAAAGTCTTGAAGCTGGGTGCGGAATAGGATGCGGAGTCTCCCGTGCCCAGTTGGGCAAAGAGACTGAAGTAGTAGGTTACGCCGAGTTCCAGGCCCTCCAGCTCGATGGCTTTGTGGAGATCATAGGTTTTTCTGTTGATCAGCTTGCTGGCCGCGCCGCTCTCCCCCGCTGCACTGGCAAAACGGTCGGTCCTCCAGGCTATGAGCACATTCTCGCTGTCTTCGGGCCATTCAAAGATGATGTCGACGTTGGCTCCGCTTGCCACCACCTTGGTTATTGAAACGGCCTGTTTGCTGGTCACCATGGTTGAACAGCCCACTAGAGCCGTATCATTACGAACCGTGGCCGCAATCAGCTGGTAGACCTGGTCGTCTGGAAGGGTAAATGTGCCCTTGCCTGCGCTCTTGACTGTTAAGGAGAGGGGAAGGACTTTGGTCTCCAGTTCTGAAACCGGCATAATGTCGCCAGCAGTCAGCTCTACTTTCTCTGGGCTGTAGTAGAAGCGTGCCTCACCCTTATCAGGGTTGTCCCATTCCAGATCAAAGGAACCGTCCTCCTTGAGCTGAGGAAGCATAAAATCAATTGGATCCGGCGGCGCGCTGGGTACGCCTGAGCAGGTCTGACCGCTCGAGTAAGCGGTGCCACCGTCCTTGGTGCGGTACTTGACGAAGATGGTGTAGTAATAGGTCACGCCGTTGCTCAGACCCTGATCCAGAAGACCTCCTTCGGCAACATTGGTAACCCGCTTGCCCTTTCCGGGTTTGTCTGGTGCGGAGTGTTCATCCCGCCAAACCTCGACCTCTGACGGCTTGGGAGGTCCAGCCCAACGGATTTGGATGGATCCTTCGGAGGCGCTGACCTCGACTGCATGCACGTCGAAGAGGTTCCTGACCGGTTGGGAACAGGTCAGATCTGAGGTAAGCGGGCCCAGTACTGTCGCAACCGCGTAGCAGTAGTCGGTATTCGCTTTCAGGCCGTGATCCGTATAGCTTGTGCCAGCAGTACGGACCAACGTTTCGCCGTCGTCAACATCGAGCGGGCGTGACCCCTCCTTGCGTACGAGCAGGTAAGAGGCATGCTTCGTTTTGGAGGGTGACCAGGTAATGACATTGCACTGGCTGTTCTGCTGAACCCTGACGCTCACTTTTTCCGTAGCCTGTGGCGGTGTGGAGGCCAGAGCAACAGCCAGACCAGGGTAATCAGCGCAAGCTTCGTAAGCCCTTACGACGGCTTGGGTATCAGGATGCTTGAGATCTTCTCCATCCATGATCGACTGGGCTGTGCTGATTCCAGTGTCGATCCGCTCGACCAGGTCCTGTCTGTCAAACTGGGGTGCTCGCTTCTGGATGTCCTGATAGAGCTTCTTCGCCTCGACCAGATGGTTGGCGTTTATGGCTTCCTGCAGGCTTTGGACTTGCGAGCCAAATTGCTTCATACCCTGCTCAAGACGTACCTTGCATTTGGCGATGTCAGGCAGATTCTTCCAAAGTTGCTCTGCGTCAGCCAGTAGCTGCTGGGCCTGGTCGAAATTCAAGTGGTCTATGGCGGATGATGCCTCGTCGCATAAGGAGGATGCGCGTCCGAGATCGCCGAAGTCCATGGAGCACTTGGTGCAGAATTTTGCCGAGGCTGGGTTGCTCGTCCCGCATTTGGGACAGTCGATATGGGTCTTCCCGCCGCAGCTTGGGCAGACTGCCAGCCCCTGGTCGATAAGCGTACCGCACCAGAAGCAGACCTCTTTCTTGGCAGGTGTATCCGCTCCCTCTTTCTCGGGAGGAGCAAAGGCAATGCCATGCTTTACGCAACGACCCAGTATGTAGTCCATGGCTTCGTTTTCGTCCAAAGGGATGCCATGCTTGGCGGCGCTTGCAACCAGCCTGTTCGCGTATGACTCGGCCGTGGATGCATCCAAATGCTTGGATACCGAGCAGCCCTCGGCCATCTCGGTGAGAACCTCGTCAAGGCTGCAGTAGGACATGTAGTTGTCATATTCGCTGCGCTTGTCTTCGCTGGCGAAGATGCGGGCGCATTCCCCATAGAGTTTACGCCGATCCGCCACTTCAGTGGTGGCCTTGTTGGGTAGTGCTTGTTTATCCTCCTGGGCCCACTTGGCCCATTGCCCTGCTGGGGTGCTCCTGATCTTGGTAACGCCACGATCCTTGCCTAGAAGGTCGTAGAAATCTGAATAACCGTATGCAGCCAGTGTGCTTTGGGTGTTATGGAAGGTCGTGTAACCCTTGGGTCTCGACAGATCCTTGCCAGCGGGCGCCTGCTCACCCTGTTTGATCTCGATGCCAGAGGGTGCCAAGCGTTGTACAGTAGCCTGGTCTATGGTCAAGTCCAGATCCTTCTGCACCTTTTTGATGACCAGATCCACTTCGCCCTGGAGCAGGTAAGCACCGGAATGGGCTAAGGCGAAGACATTGATTTGCTGTCGGATCTTTTTCTCTACCTGGTTTTTGGCATCCTCCCACTGAGTCTTGCGCTTTTCCATAGTGTCCAAGTGCTCTTTGGCTTTGGGCAGGAGGTCAAGGCTGTGCCCTGCTCGGCTGGCCTTGGCGGAGTTTTTCACTTTGTCTGAGGACCACTGCCGTTCCTTTTGTGTTTTGGCGGCATTGAAAGCGGCTTCGAAGGCAGGATCATCGTCGCTGGAGCCCACCAAGTCATTGGCAAAGTCAAAGAGGCCAAGTAGCAGGTAGTAATTTGTTTCATTCTGCATGGTGCCGGTTTCCTATCTGACCAGCCCATCGCCACTGCTGATAACTCGGGCGATCTTGGAGAAACTTTCGACCAGGTGGCTTGCGTCTGTCAGTTCTGACAGGTCCTGGACAGAGGAGATCCGCTTTAGGAATGATTCATTTGCGTCGCCCATGCCTATGCCGATGGTGTCTATGCCTCGTCGCCACGCAGAGTGTGCATCAAGTATCGCATGATGGCTACCTACCCACTCACCATCAGTAAGGATGAGAGCAATTTTATTGGTTCCATAGTCCGAGTAGAGTGTCCGCAAGAGTCCTAATGGATTATAGCTTCCTAGGCCGCATGCTTTATTTTCAAACAGATCATGAAGTTTGCTGATGCAATCATCTATTTCAGAATTATTAGATGAAGCTACCTGGAATATCTTAGTTTGCTTTGCAAATCCGATAATTCCGACATGCATATATTCAAGATTCAATTGATACACAAATTGCTGAGCTGCCGCTATAGCACTGTAAATTCCCGAAAACATACTTAGCGACATATCAATGAAAATGTAAACTTCTCCCCTGTTAGCAACTCCATTGTTGGCCTTCTTTTCAATAAGATCATTCTCCAGGGGAGAGCGGGTGGCCCAGCTCATGTCCTCAGGCACCGGCTCACGGTGCATGGGCAATGAGGTATCGGTCTCGGTCTGAACCGCGCTGATTGCGATGACCCCGTTTTCGTCGTAGCTGTAGGTCACGTCGATGAGTGTGCGCCCGTCGCCTACATAGGGAATATCGGTGAAGACATACTTGCCGGCCACCTCGTTATCCAGAGGTGCGGGTTCCTGCCCTTGGAGGAGGTATACTTCCAGCTCTCCTCCGGAAGTGGGCACCCGCAGCTCACGTCGTTGGGTCTGCCGGGCGGGGATGGGAGAATTCTTGGGAATCAGGATGTCGTTGACATATCGGGATCGGTCCGAGGACTCGGCAATCATTCCCAGGCTGTGCGAGGTTACGTCAGTCACCTTGCGTCCGCCTAGGAGCATGCTTGGCCCATCAGATGGACTGGGTGAGGATCCGGAACCCAGCAGCATAGTTGGAGCTCCTGAAGCATTTTGATTGGCACGGATTGCTGCGCCTAGGGCTACGGCCTCGTCAACATTCACGCCGCCCAGAGGAGGCTTGCCGGACATGCGTTCGATGTAGTCGTGGACCTGTTTCATTCTGGTGGATCCTCCCACCAGGATTGCTCCGTCAACATCCTGCCAGCTGACGGGTGGATCCATGCTGGCAAATAGCCTATCGACGATATCCGAGGTTTCCTGGAGCATGAAAGAAGTAATATCGTCAAACTCATCCCGGGTCAGCTCATATTTGCCGGTATGCCCTTGGTAGGAGACGCGGATGGGCGCAGAGTTGGCCCTGGAAAGGCGTTTCTTCGCCTTTTCCGCCACTACTGCTAGTTGACCCATCTGCTCTGAGTCGTCGCTCAAATCAACGTCGAACTCGTCCGAGAATTGGTCGGTGATCCAACGAACCAAGGCATCGTCCCAGTCTTTGCCGCCCAGCATGTGGCTGCCATCCGAGCCTAGGACTCTGATCTCTTCACCGTCCACCTGTGCCATGGTCACATCGAAGGTACCGCCGCCAAGGTCGTAAACCAGGACCTTACGGGAAGCTCCGTCCGCGTTGAGGCCGTATGCAAAAACTGCTGCCGTCGGCTCATTGAGCAGTCCGAGGACTTTCAGGCCAGCTTTGGAGGCAGCTTCCAAAGTGGCTTCTCGCTCGGAGTTCTTGAAATAGGCAGGCACAGTCACCACTGCCGCGTCTACGGTCTCGCCGGATACTTCCTGAGCTTGTTGAACCAACCCGCGCAACAGGATTCCAGCCAGGTCACTGGCAGAATACTGACTTCCGCAGAGTGTCAGTGAAAAGTCCTTTTGCCCCATTGAGCGTTTGAAGAAGGCAGCGGTCTCGGTATAGCCCAACTCCTGCTGTTCCTTGGCTTCTGCACCGATAAGGGTTTTACCTCCAGGCATGACGGCGACCACGGATGGAGTCACGGCCTCCCCTTCCGGGTTTCTGATGATGACGGCATGACCCGTGGTGGGATCGATGCGCCCCACTGCCGAATATGTAGTTCCCAGATCGATTCCGACTGCAATACCCATCGTCTTCAAGCCTTTCTTCGCTGCCTGCTCGTTTTCCCTGCCGAATTGAAAAGGGCTTGTCCTTGAACCGGCAGATGGTGGATGGTCGGTCAGCCTCCCGGAAAGCTGACCGACTTATAGATGCACTTATTCCATCGACAGACTGGTGGATGTGCTCACACGCTCCTTGGCCTCCTGGAGCTCCTGATCGTCAAGCGCGTTCTCTGCCTTCCATTCGGCATCGATATCGCTTCCGGACGTTTCATCCTTCCCATGCAGCTTGACCATGCCGTCAGCGGTGAGCTTCAGGGTGATGGAGATGACCGACTGGGCTGGCGTGTTGGGCTTGAGGTTAAGCTCCGCGGTTCCCAGGAAGCGATCCTCGTCAACCGGGTAGGTGTCTACCTTGTCAGGAGTCTGATAGACGCGGATTTCCACCTTGATCTGGTTGTCCTCAGCTGTGCCGAACTGCTGAGTCACCTCGGCTGGTATTTCGTCATCCTTCTTGATCAGGTTGAAAATCTTCTCCTGTCCGTCTTTGGCATCAGTGGCTTTGACACCAAAACTCTTGGTGGAGACGGACACAACCCTGAGGCTTCCGCTGGAAAGCGTCGGCATGGCGGAACCGCCGCCGGAAAGTGTGGGCAGGATTCGCGATTCACCGGTTTCCTTGTTGACGGCGACCTCGTTGCCTTCTGCATCGGTTGACTTGGTTTCGTTGTCGCTGAGCTTGGACTGTTCGTCAGCCTGGAGCATGGCGTAGATGGCGGCGCCCTTGGCGACAGCCTCGTCCGGCTCATACACCTTGGGTTCTATTCCCAGGCGTGCCTTGACTCCCTCTTGAACTTGAGGCATCTTGGTGGAGCCACCTACCAAAAGAATCTCATCGACGTTTACACCCTCGGCCTTGGCAGTGCTGATGGCCTTTTCCGATAAGTCCAGGGAGGTATCCAGCAGGGCTGCTGTAGCATCGTCGAACTCTTCGCGGGTGATTTCGATCTGTGCCCTTTTGCCGTTGAAATTGAGCACGGCCTTGGCGCTCTTCTTGTTGCTCAGCGTCTGTTTGGTCTTTTCAGCGGTGATAGCAAGATCCTGAAGGAAGGCTTCGTTGTCGTCAGCATCCATTGGGCTCTCGTCGCTGCCGGTGGATTCCATGTATTTGTCCACCAAGAGCTGACTCATAGCCTCGTCCCACTTTTTCCCGCCCAACTCGTGATCGCCCTCGGTGGTGACCACTCTGATGGTGCCCCCTGAGATCTTCATAATGGTGATATCGAAGGTGCCGCCACCAAGATCGTAGATCATGACATTCTTGTCTTCAGTTGAAGTCGTTACCCCGTAGCAGATGGCTGCAGCCGTAGGCTCTTCGATGATGGCGAGCACATTGAGGCCGGCGATTTCCCCTGCCTGCTTGGTGGCTGTACGCTCTGCCTCTCCAAAGTAAGCGGGGCAGGTGATGATGACATCTTTCACATCGTCATCAAGCTGATTGCTGGCTTGGTTGGCCAATTCCTTCAGTATGTAAGAGGAGACTTCGATTGGGGATATGTCCTTGCCGTCGATGTTGATGGCGATCTTGCTCTTGCCCATGAGCTGTTTGACGAAAGCTATGGTTCTGTCAGGCTCCAAAACTGCCGAATCCTTGGCTTCCTGCCCGACGACCGGGGTTCCATCCGTGTCCCACTGGACCACTGATGGAGTGGTGTCGGCATTGGTGTCAAGATTCTTGACTACCGTGGGCCGACCATCCTCGTCTTGATAGGCAATGCAGGAATAGGTGGTTCCCAAGTCGATGCCGTATACGTATTTTGACATGCTGTCTGCTTCTTTCTGGTTGAAATGTTGACTGGCTGGTTTGTCTAAGCCCTGGGTTCTGATGTCTGCGTTTCAGGTGGAACAGCGCTGCCGGTCCCAATGCTGGAGTTGGAACCAAGGTCGCCTGGCTGATGCTGCCGGTGGCTGGACGGCAGCAGTCGGTACACGGTTACCCTCTCCTTGAATACACTCTCCTGGGCTCGCCTATACCCGGGCGCCAGCGACTGAGCAATGGTCTTGTGCTTGCTGGGATCATCGGTGTCCACCGGTTTGACCATTCGTTGCCACTTGCCTTGGAAGGACTCTCCTGGCTGGCTGGACACCTGCTCTACATCGTTTTTATTGAGTATGTCCTTCAGGACATCTTCGACATTGGTCAATTGCTCCGCAGCCAGCTGGGAACCTGGCTGGTCTCCCAGCCCCATCTTCATCTGACGAATGTCGTCCAACTCCGCAGCGATATCATAAAGAATCGGCCTTAGCAGGTCGTTTTTGATCCCCTCACGGAGCGCTTTCAACTCCTGGTGCTGTCGATCTATGACCGTCTCTTTGGTCTGGTCATATTGCAGCCGCTGGCTGAACAGAGCTTGAAGCTGATCCATTGCCTTACCCAAGGAATCGATTGACTTTTGTATGTCCATGGCCACGGCATTCGGATTGCCATTGACTTGATTGGACTCCTGAACTGCTTCTGCATGGTCAGGTTCTACAGCCGTCTCGGCTACCCTAGGCCCGGAGACAGGAGCATCCGTGCTGTATGCTGCCTTTTGCCTGGGCTCCGGTGGGAAACTAGGCAAAGGCATATCTTCCTCTGCTTCTCGGTTCTCCATTGTTTCTGCTCCTTTATCGCCTTCCGCATTAGATCTATATGACGGTTGGCCGCTCAATTGCGGTCGCCTGCTTCATGTCATTGACTGCTTTGCTTGCTTCCCCCCTGTCCGGCCAGCAGCGCTTCGTACAGGCCAGCGACTGGTTTTTCCAGCGGCAGGCTGGCTTTGGAGAAGGTCTGCATGCTGAGGTTCTTAGCCAAATTCGGATCGCAGTTTTGAAGGATCCAGCTCATGACCGCGTTGACATTCAAGGGTTTAAAGGCATTGCCATTCCCAGCCGTATGGCCTATTGCACTGACTGCGAAGAAACGTGAACTCTTGAAATTCTGCTCAATGAGATCAACGATTTCGGGCATGTCCATGTCCACCAGGAACTGTCGGCATAGCAAGTCCATGAGGTCGAAATCATCAGTGAATCTCTCCGTGTTCGCTGCTCTGATTTTCATCACGCCCTTGTTGCCGAAGCGATCATCCAACCCTTCCGCCTCATCGACCTTATTGAGGACAACGGCAAGTGGCATGGAGAGTTTTCCGCTCTTATCGATTTTCGTGTTCTCCCGCAGGTCATTGTTGAGAGCGTTCATCACGTCTTCCAGACTTGCTGAGCTGACAGCGCTCTGATCACCGGCATCCATTTGATTCCCGAAAAGCGCCTGAGCCTTGGGCAGTGACATGGGATCGATCACCAGAACAATGCCATCACAGTGCTCGTACTGACGTTGTTGCTCGTTTTCGCTGTTGCCGACGAAGGTCTCTCCAGCGATGTCGTAGATTTGCATCAGTCGACGGGGCTTCAGCTTCTCCCCTTCAAGATAAAAGCTGAAGGAGATTGTGCTGGAGATATCGGTGCGTGTAACGGTAGCCGTCTTTTTTACGGTACCGTTCTGATAGTCCATGGTCATAGCGCTGTACATGCTCTTCTTGCTGTCATCGTAGAAATGTGTCGTCAATCCGTGGGCTGATGCCTGATGGTCGATAAGATCCTTGACATAGGCAGTAATGAAGGCGCTTTTACCAGCCGACTCGCCTCCCACGATGGGAATACACACGGTATGACTTCCGGCACCTTGCACGGTTACTTCTCGTCCCGACTTCCAGCAGTTGGGGCAGATGGCATCAAGCGACCTGCGGGGGTTCTTCAGAACGAGGAGACTTGAAGGCAGTTTGGCTCCGCATGTGCATCTGTGATGCAGGGCGCCAAATACATTTGGTGATAGCTCTTGATGCTTGGCCCCGCAGGAGGGGCAGATGTAAACCGGGTATGCGAACCGCGTGTGACAGGTGTCACAAACAAGTGAAACCCTGCGCAGTTTCATCATCACGAGCTCTATGACAAAGATGATGCCCGTTCCAGCTATTCCGATGATATCGATGACCAGGAATACGACAACCTGTGGGGCGAGGATCAAGAAGCAAAAGGAGATGCCGACTAAAATAGTGCTAGTTGCTGCACCGAGCCAAAAAGGGTAGCTGACTACCCACCAGCATATAGCTACGAACGAGTCCTCTTTA
>NZ_NPOR01000020.1:0-40824 GCF_003688325.1 Bifidobacterium sp. wkB338 | reverse complement strand
GAATGATCTTCTCCGCCGCTGACCTGTATGGCTTTCAGTCCTTTGCTTGCGTCGGTTGGGCTGTCCGGGTCGCGTACGCGTACGGGAACAGACGAATCCGTTCTGGTGTTGTTGCCGAGTCGGCCACTGCCGTTGTTTCCCCAGGCGTACACGTATCCATCGCTGCCCACGGCCAGCGAATGATATCCTCCGCCGCTGACCTGTATGGCTTTCAGTCCTTTGCTTGCGTCGGTTGGGCTGTCCGGGTCGCGTACGCGTACGGGAACAGACGAATTCGAAGAGGCGCCGCTGGTGTTGTTGCCGAGCTGGCCAGTGCTGTTGTTTCCCCAGGCGTACACGTATCCGTCGCTGCCCAGGGCCAGCGAATGATCTTCTCCGCTGTTGACCTGTATGGCTTTCAGTCCTTTGCTTGCGTCGGTTGGGCTGTCCGGGTCGCGTACGCGTACGGGAACAGACGAATTCGAAGAGGCGCCGCTGGTGTTGTTGCCGAGCTGGCCATAGTAGTTCCATCCCCAGGTGTATACGTATCCGTCGCTGCCCAGGGCCAGCGAATGATCTTCTCCGCCGCTGACCTGTATGGCTTTCAGTCCTTTGCTTGCGTTCTCGGGGCTGGCGGGGTCGCGCACCCGGACAGGGACAGGATTCGGATCGAAGAAGTCGCTTCTGGTGTTGTTGCCGAGCTGGCCATGGTAGTTCCATCCCCAGGTGTATACGTATCCGTCGCTGCCTAGGGCGAGTGAATGCTGGCCTCCAGCGCTGACTTGTACATAGGTGAAATCCGACGACACGCCTGCAGGCTTCCTCACCATGACCGGCGTATGTCGGTCGGTGGTCGTCCCGTCGCCGAGCTGGCCATACCTGTTGGCTCCCCAGGCGTAGGCGTTCCCGTCGCTGCCCACAGCCAAGGAAAAACCGTAGGCAGGTTCTTTTCCTCCGCTGACCTGGTTGAATCTGATGCCGTTGGTGCTGTCTGCCGGGGTGATGGTGGTGGCTTCGTTGCCCAGCTGGCTGCCCTTGTCGGGGTTGATGCTCCACGTGTTGTTTCGGCTTTCGGGTGTCCAGTGGGCGGTGAGGGTGAGGTTCTGGGTGACAGGTTTGCTGAAATCGTAGGCGACCTGTCCGGTGAACCAGCCGTCGAACTGGTAGCCTTGGCGAGCCGGGTCGGGGGAGGGGCGCTTGGCCCTGCCGTATGGGTAGGGGACCTGCTGGTCTGCGGGTTTGGGGCTTCCCTCTCCTGCGTCGAAGTGAACCGTAAATGCAGAGCTTCGTTCGGCGTTCCTGGTCAGGGTCTGGTCGACGGTGTAGTTGAGGTTCCTGGTGAAGGGCTGGCTGTCTTGTTTGCCGGTGATGGTGATGGCGGCTGGTCCGGGCTTGTGTGCGGGTATGTCCGTCTGCCAGGTGTCGCCGGTCTTGGTGAGTGTGAGCGGCTGGCTGTCCAGGCTGGCTGATTCCAGTGTGGGCGCCTGGGTGGTGTCGAGCCTGGATGGCTTGCCGGGCTTGCCTTGAGCGTCCATGTTCCACGTGAATATGGCGCCCTTCCTGTTGGTGGCAGTGATCCTGCCGCCGGCTTCGGCGGCCTGCGTGTAGGCTTGGCTGCCGTCGTCCGCCCGGACGGGTTTGCTGCCGGGCTTCCAGGCCCAGAGGCGGCCGTCCGTGCCGGTGATGATGGCCTGGCTGTCGTTGCCGGCGATCCTGCTGGCCTGCACGCCGTCCGGCATGTTGACCTGGGTCATGGCGGTCGTGCTGTCGGCCAGGTACCGGGCCTGCCCGTCTGCGTTAAGGAGGAGGAGCCCTTGGCTGAGTGCTTGGGCTTGGATGATGCGCATGCCCGCTTCCTGCTTGACGCGTGAGGGTTCGGCGTTTCCAATCTTGCCTGCGTCCCATGTCCAGGCCTGCCCGTCTGCGTCCACGATGAGGATCCGCTTGTCGGAGGCGACGGCGGTGACGGCCTGCGCCTGCCCGGGCAGGCTGGCCGTGGCCTTCTGGGTGAATTCCGGGTTCAAGCTCTGGCTGGCGGCATGGCCGGACTGATAGGCGTGGACCTGGCCTTGCCGGTCCACCGCCAGGAGAAGGTCATCGTGCATGCTGATGCTGGTGAACCCGGTGTTCTGATCAGTGTTGAGGATGGTGGGCGTGGCCTGTTGGCTGGTCCAGGTGTAGACCTGCTGGTCGGATCCGAGGGCGGCCTGCAATCGGCTGCCGGCTGCGGCTTGCAGGTAGTGGAACCCTGTGGGGGCATGGGCGGGGAAGGGCGCCTGTTTGGGAGTGTCCTCCTGCGTCCATGTGTAGATGCTGCCGTCGCCGGTCAGGCCGACGGTCTGCTCGCCTGCGTTCTGGATACTGGTGTAGCTGGGCTCCTGCTTGTCGGGCGGGCTGATGGTCAGGTGGGCGCCGGAGGCGGACCCATGGTTCGGGCTCAGTGTCCAGTCCGTGATCCTGGTCCACTGGGCTTTCAGGGTCATATTCCGGAAAACCGGGGTCTGCAGGTCATAGGGCTGGCCGTCAAGCATCCACCCGTCGAACCGGAAACCATCACGCCGGGGATTGTGTTCCGGAGCAGAGACAAGAGTCCCGGTCTTTATGCTCGCCTGGGTTGGCTTGCTCCCGTCGACCGGGTCGAAACGCACCATATGCGAGGCTTGATCATCCGTCTGATCGGATGGCTTGTCTGAAGCGGAGTCTGTGTTTTCTGGTGTGCCCGTCGGCGATGACGATGTTGTAGCGCTCGGCGTGTGGTTCAGCGGCGAGGCGGTTTCCAGAGGCGAGGGTGAAGGCAGGGGAGTATTGGTTGCGTTGCTGGGGAGAGAGGCGGGATTTTGTTCAGCTACGCGAGGGGTCTGACGACCCCCCCCCCCCCCGGAAAATTGGAGCATCCCGCCTGGGCGGATGCGACGCCCAGGCCTGTCAGCAGGCTGATCAGGACGATCGTCATTGCCAACGTGCGACGCAGACGGGAAACCAGATGCATGAAATCAAAACCCCTTCACCAAACACCAAGCGGTGGCAATGCCGCCTGCCTTGCAACATCTTAACGTCATTCCTGTCGGAAAGCCCTACCGCTTGCCTACGCCAGTCCTGCATCCCCGATCGCAGGAACCAATAGCAAAAGCCAGCCGTCTTCCCGACACCCCTGCCTCTCACTCTACCACCCAGCCCACCAACAACACACGACAGTATCGGGGCACTTGAACACGGCGAAGCCCCGCCTCCTGCTGTTTGCAAGAGAACGGGGCCCCATCCTTAATCCGTCAAGAAGAGATCAGCCGGTGTTCTGCAGGCCGGCGGCGACTCCCGAAACAGTGCAGAGAATCAGGTAGATGAAGTCGGCCTGCTGGCTCTTGCTGAGCTCCTCCTTGTCGTTGCGACGACGCAGGGCCCGCAGGGCGCGCACCTGGGTCACCGACAGGGCGTCCACATAGGGAGAGCGGATCCGGATGGCCTGGCCCAGTACGTGACGATGCTGCAGGGGCCACTCGTCGCCTACGATCTGCAGAACCCACTTGCGGGTCAGCTCCATCTCCGAGAGGACCTTCTGGCTCAGGTCGTCCCGGTCTCCCAGGGAGAGGTACATCTTGGCGATGCGCTCGTCGGTCTTGGCCAGGCTCATTTCGATGTTGTCGATGAAGGTGCTGAAGAGCGGCCATTCCTCGTAGGCCTGACGCAGGGTCTCCAGGTCGCCGAACTTCTCGCAGGCGGTGCCCAGGCCGTACCAGGCGGCCAGGTTGATTCGTGCCTGCGCCCAGGAGAAGACCCAGGGTATGGTCCGCAGATCGTCCAGGGACTTGGCGCCCAGACCGCGCTTGGCCGGCCGGGAGCCGATGGGCAGCAGGCCGATTTCGTTCAGAGGCGTCACGATGGAGAACCAGGGGGCGAAGTCCGGCGTGTGCAGCAGGTCCAGGAAGCGCTCGTGGGCGGCCTGGTCCAGCTTGTCGGCCATGTCCGCGTACTTCTCGGTCATGGTGGTGTTGCGCTCCTCCACGCTGGGCGCGGACTGGAGCAGGGTGGCTGCAGCCACGGACTCGATATGGCGGATGGCCAAGACCGGGTTGCCGTAGCGGGCGAAGATGACCTCGCCCTGTTCGGTCAGCTTGAACCGGCAGTTGACCGAGCCCACAGGCTGGGCCAGCACGGCACGGTTGGCAGGGCCGCCGCCACGGCCTACGGCGCCGCCGCGTCCGTGGAAGAGGGTCAGGTCGATGTCATGGCTCTCGGCCCACTTGGCGATGCGCTCCTGGGCGGAGTGCAGGGCCAGGGTCGCTGAGACAGGACCGGCATCCTTGGAGGAGTCGGAGTAGCCCAGCATGACCTCCATCTTGTTGCCGGTCTCCTTGAGTCGGGCCTGGACCTCGGGGATCTTGATGATCTCCTCCAGCACGTCCACCGAATTCTGCAGGTCCTCCAGCTGTTCGAACAGGGGGATCACGTCGATGACCGGCACGTCTTCGGCATGCTCGAAGGCCAGCCGGTTGAGCTCGTAGACGTCCTTGACGTTCTGGGCCGACTTGGTGAAGGAGATGATGTAGCGGCGGGCGGCCTTCTGGCCGTTGCGCTTCTGGATGGCTCCCAGGGCACGGAAGGTGTCGAGCACCTCGTGGGTCATGGGCTGCAGCTCGCCGCGCTCGCCATGCAGGCCGTGCTCGCGGATGTCCTCCAAGGCGCGGGCGTGGACCAGAGAGTGTTGGCGGAACTCCATCTCCACCATGTGGAAGCCGAAGGTCTGGGCCTGCCAGATCAGATCCTGCAGAGGGCCGTAGGCCTGACGGACCGCGCCCGCCTTGGCCAGGGAGTCCTGGACCACGCGCAGGTCGGCGATGAAGTCGTCGCAGTCGGCATACATGAGGTCGGCGTCACGCTGAATGGTGGCCTGCAGACGGTCGGCGATGACCAGGACCACGGCCCGGTGCAGCTCGTTATGTGAGATGGTGGTGGCCCTATCGGTCAGACGCTCGCTCATCTCCTTCTGATGGCTCCACAGGCTCCTCAGCTCGGAGCTGGGAGGGGTGGTGGTCACTTCCATGGTCATATTGCGGCCCACGGTGGTGGTGGCCCTGACCAGTGCCTCAAGCATGTGGTCTGAGAACTTGCGCGCCACCTTGCGAGAGACCTTGGCGGTCACGTTGGGGTTGCCGTCGCGGTCGGAACCGATCCAGCTGCCCGGGTGGAAGAAGGCAGGGCAGACGGGCTTGACCATGCCGGCCTTCTTGCCCAGCATCCAGTCGTCGAAGCGGCGGTAGACCTTGGGAATGGTCTCGAAGAGCGTGGCGTCGAAGATGTCCAAAATAGTGTTGGCCTCTTCGACGGGCGTCGGCTTCTTGGCTGCGATGGGCGAAGTGCGGAAAAGGGCGTCGATCTCGTTGTGCAGCAGACGCTCATTCTCCTCCAGCTCGGAACCGCCCAGGCCGCGGCGAACGGCCAGCAGGTTGGCGATGCGCCGGATCTTGCCCTCCACGGCCTTGCGCCGCGCCTCGGTGGGGTGGGCGGTGAAGACGGGGTGGAACTCCAGCTTCTCCAGCAGCTCCGAGGCCTTGGCCGGGCCCATCTCCTGAAGGAGCTGGCTGTAGGCGCTGGTCATCTCGTTGATGGGGTCGGTGCCCTTGACCTTCAGGTCCACCTTGCCCTCGCGCTCATGCAGGACCTTCACCCGGTAGTTCTCCTCGCAGAGGTTGGCCAGATGGAAGTAGGTGGTCAAAGCGCGGGCCAGCAACTGGGAATCCTTGACTGAGGTGTCGTCGATCAGGGCTACGGCCTTGGACAGGCCATCCTCGTCAGGCACGGGGTCCGAGGGGTGGCGGTTGAAGTGCTCGGCGCTGGCCGTCATCACGTCCTCGCGTAGGGAGTCGAAGCGCTTGAGCAGCTGTTGATCGAATTCCCCCAACACATCCCTGAGCAGCCGCAGGCACAAGGCCATGTCCTCATCCAACGATTGAGGCAGCTTGCGTTCCTCCGGCCCCTTGGTCCCGGTGCCGGATGTGACCAGGGTCGCATCGGCAGCCGTGATTTGCTGATTACTATCTGTCATCAGTCCTCCTTGTCGAATCGCAGGTTGCCCGGTCTTCGGCCATTCCACGGCTCCTCCGCGGTTATTGGTGGTCGGCGTTGCAGGCCCACAGCCTTCGGTTCGATGGCTCGCGGCCCATTCTAGGACGCTTCCGGGTCGAATACGTTTCATGGTCCCATGCGGCGGTGCAAGGGCACGTGACCCGGGTGGAGTATGAATGTGGGTGTGAAATTCAAGAGCAGGAGTTCCAAGGACAGCTATCGCGGCAGGGCCGCAGCCGAGGTCAGACGGGTAAGCAAGTACCACACCCATTCCATCCCACTGGATATGGAGGATATTGAACGCGACTACGACAAGCCCATCGTCGAGGCCTGCATCGCGGCCAAGACCAGCCTGATTGTGCGGGTGGGCATGCTGGAGCTGGGGGCTGGAACGGGAAGCTTCCGCGTGCGCGAGATGATGCACAGGATTGCCTACCCCATGGGCGTGCATGTGCGGGCCGACGTGAACCTGACCGACATCGAGGCCACCTGCACGGATGGTGTGTCTCGGATCACCGAGGTGGTGGACCTGCCCACCACCGGGGTCAACACCGAGCGGATCTGGCTCCTGGAGCACTTCGCGGACTGGCTCAGCGTCAAGTGCGGGCAGGCGGGGACCTACCACGCCATGTCGGTGGTCTCCAGGGAGCTGGTGGACAACCTGGACGAGCCGAACGTCTACGCAGCGGCCCGCAAGGCGGTCAAGGAGGTGCTGGCCCAGGACCAGGATGCGGCCAAGGTGTTCAAGGATGCGGTGGCCACTGCCGTACACAACGAGGACGAGATCAGCCAGAGCCGGATCGATGCGGCGGCCATAGACACCAGGACAGCCGCCGGTCTGGGCACCGTAGGCTCCACGCCTCGGCCGGAGGCCACGCCGACCGCCGCAGCCTCGGGGGATTCCGAAGATTCCAAAGCTGCTTCTGTTTCTGCTGCCTACGCGATTGAGAATTCAGATTCGAGTGCCGCTGGTTGTGCAGCCATTGGATCATCTGCAACCAGCCAAGGGCGCGACTCCGCGTCTGAGCAGCCTGGGCCTGGGCGGCCTGCGTCAGCCCAAGGCCAAGCACATGAAAAGGCCAAGTCTTCCGAGGGTGCGGCACCCTCCGAACAGCCGGTGTCTTCCGACGGGTCTGCATTGCTCAGAGAGGCAACAGACTCCGCAAAGGCTGCATTTTCCGATGAGCCTGCCTCCTCTGACAAATCCGCGTCCCCAAAGCCGCAGGCAAGGGGTGGCATCACGGTCCGGCAGGCGCATGAACGTCTGGACCTGATCGAGCGACGCAAGCCCCTCTACTCGCCCCTCTTCTCAGGCTTCGCTTCGGCCGTGGCCTGCGCGGCCTTCGTCTTCCTGCTGGGCGGCGGTCCCTACGACATGGCCGGGGCTTTTGTCGGCGCTGGCATAGGCCAGTGGGTGCGTCGACAGATGCTGGGCAGGCGGATCAACCAGTTCTTCGCTACCGGGGTGGCGGTCATCATCGCCGCACTGGCTTGCGTCGGCACGCTGAGACTGGTGGGTATCTTCGACCCGGTGGCTCTCAAGCACGACACGGCTTATATCGGCGCCATCCTCTTCGTCATTCCCGGCTTTCCCCTGGTCACCGGCGGCCTGGACATCGCCAAGCTGGACTTCCCTTCGGGGGTGCAGCGCATCACCTACGCCTTCTCGATCATCCTGGTGGCCACACTGGGAGGCTGGGCCGTGGCGCGGATGGTCATGCTCAACCCCCAGGGCTTTGAACCGATGAACCTGAGTCCCATGCTGATGGCCGGACTGCGCATGATTGCAGCATTCTGCGGGGTCTGGGGCTTCTCGGTCCTCTTCAACTCACCCCAGCGCATGGCCCTGGTGGCCGCCGTCATCGGCGCTCTGACCGACACCATGCGCCTGGAGATGCAGGACCTGCTTCATGTCCCTCCGGAGATGGCCGCTTTTCTGGGTGCCTTCCTGGCCGGCATGCTGGCTACGGTCTGGCGCTCCTCGGTCCGTCACGGCCTGCTGCCGCCTCACCTGGGCTATCCAAGAATCAGCCTGACCGTGCCATCCATCGTCATCATGGTGCCCGGCCTGTATATGTACCGGGCCATGTTCTACCTGGGACAGTTCAATACGCTCAACGCCTTGGACTGGGCCTTCCGGGCCTTCATGGTCATCATCTGCCTGCCCATCGGCCTGGTCACGGCTCGGGTGCTGACCGATCGCTCCTGGCGGTACGACGTCTAGTAGCGCATGCCCATGGCCGAGCGGACCTGATCAAGGGTCTCCTCGGCTATCTGGTTGGCCCGCTTGTTGCCCTCGACCAGGATGTCGCGCACGGTGTCCATGTCCTTGGCCAGCTCGGCACGGCGCTCGCGGTGGGGTGCCAGGAACTCGTTGACGGACTTGGTCACGTAGGCCTTGAGGGCGCCCGAGCCGGCATTGCCGATCTCTTCGGCGATATCCTCGGGCTTGCGGTCGGTCACCAGGCCGGCCGTGGTCAGCAGGGCTGAGACCTGCGGGCGGTTCACAGGGTCGAAGGTGATCCTGCGTTCGGAGTCGGTGGGCGACTTGCGGATCAGCTTGGCTGTCTCCTCGGCGGTGGCGCCCAGCATGATGGAGTTGCCATAGGACTTGCTCATCTTGCGTCCATCCAGACCAGGAATCTCAGAGGTGTCAGACAGGATGGCATCAGGTTCTGGGAAGACCGGAGCTTGGCCAGGGTAGCGCTCGTCGAAGCGGCGGGCGATGGTCCGTGTCAGCTCAACATGCGGCAGGTTGTCCTTGCCGATGGGGACCACGTTGGCCTTGCAGAAGAGTATGTCGCAGGCCTGGTGGACCGGATAGGTCAGCAGCAGACCGGTCAGGGCATGGCCGCTGGCCTCCATCTCGGCCTTGACGGTGGGGTTGCGGTGAAGTTCGGCTTCGGTCACCAGCGAGAGGAAGGGCAGCAGCAGCTGGTTCTCTGCAGGGGTGGACGAATGGGTGAAGATCATGGTCTTCTTGGGGTCGATGCCCGCAGCCAGATAGTCAAGCACCAGGTTGAGCACGTTGTCGCGGATATGCTCGGTGGTGTCCCGGTCGGTGATGACCTGGTAGTCGGCGATGACGATGTTGGTGTGCACACCGCGATTCTGCATCTGGACACGTTCGCGGATGGAGCCAAAGTAATGACCCAGGTGGAGCCTTCCGGTCGGGCGGTCGCCGGTCAGCATGGTGTAGCGGCTCGGATTCTTGGCCAGCTCGGCCAGCACCTGGTCGGACCGATGCTTGGCGGCTCTGAAGCTGTCGCTGATCTCGTTGCCTGCCGCTGTGACTTCTTCCTGCATGGTCCCACCCTCGTCGTCGTGCCGAATGTCCTTCTGGGAATTGCTTTTATGGTAAAAGTCCGAGCCGACAAGATGCGTAGGTGGTACTCTCATAAATGATGCAAATTCACATTCAAGTTGCCTAAGTGCACGTTACCTGGCGAAGGGGGTCGGATGGGCCGCGGACGTCAGAAGGCTAAGCAGACGAAAATAGCCCGGAAGCTCAAATATCTGACAACGGACACGGATTACGACGAGCTGGCCAAAGAGCTCAGCAGCAAGGAACCCGGAACCAGGGGCAAAGATCCCTTCAAAATGGTTGAAGAGGAGTACTCCAAACCGGATTCGCGCAAATCGGGGGGCCAGGACCCCGAGGATTCCCCGGACGATGATCTGAGCGATTACGCCCGGTGGGCCGCCGAGGCTGCTGCCAAGGCCACCTCTGGGGAGATGCCGGCTACGCCCAAGCCGCACAAGCGCATACCCATCCCCGTGCCCAGCGCGCTCAAACACCATAAAGATCAGAAGACCGCAGCAAAGGGGTCGTCGAGCAAGTAGCCGACCGCAGAGGTGGCCGACTATTGGTCATACCAGTGGCAGTAGCTCGTGCAGATCGTCGCGCTCGCCCACGGCGCTGATATGCCCGGCGGCGGCTTCTTCACTCCAGCTGGTGATGCCAGCGGCCAGCCGCAACCAGACATCCGGATCCAGTTCGATTACGTCAGGCGGAGTCAGGTTATGCGGGTCGGACGCAGGCCCGTCCAAAATCTTGATGGCTCCCCAGGGGGCTACCCTGACCTCTACGCCGGGACCGGGGGCCTTGATCTCCAGCATGTGCAGGGAATAGCGGACGGCCATGGCCTTGCTGCGCCTATCGGTTTGCGGGGCCACTGTCAGGCGGTTGCCCTCCGGGCCTAAATTGCCTGCAGCCTCCTTGGCCGCATCGCGCCAGGCCAGAAAATCCCGGCGGCCTTCCTCCATGTCTGCTTCCCGTATGGCACTCATAGCTCCATTGTGACGCGCCGCCCCAACAGGTGTGTCCGGCAGGCTGCGATCAAGCCAAAATCAGGCATGAAAAAAGGAACCCGTTGCCCTCACGTTCTTGACGCTGGGTCGGATTCCTTCCCGACCGGAACGGTCAGGCCTGTGCGCCCGCTTGCAGAGGGGCTTCGGGATCCTCAGACCCCTTGTCCTCCTCATCCTTGGCCAGGCCCAGGTCGACTGGCGATGAGCTGTTCTCCCAGGGCTCCTCCCAGGGATCATAATCCGGGTTCTGCTGCTTGTATACGAACAGAGCGACAACGCCGGCCAGCAGCGTGCCGAAGAGCAGTGCAAAGAACTTCCAGCCGTTTGAAGATGAATTCTCCATGTTTGGCTCCTTTCGACGACTTTCGTCGGTCCTGCCCACTTCGACCGACCTAGTCAACATCCTAGTAGAAAGCGGTGAACTGTGGGGCACATCGGTGCCATTGCGGCACGGAAACCGCACACCCCGGGCCGGACGGTCAGGTAAGGTATGGTTCATGGTCAATGGCACGGGCACCGGTTTCACAGGCGGAGGAAACGGTCGGGGGCCGCTGGGATGGGTCCGGCGGCACTGGGGCGACCAGGCTCCGGTGGTGACGATAGCCATCACCCTGATCTGCATAGCGGCCTGGGTCATCCAGATGGTCCTGTATCTGCTGGCTCCGCTTCGCTACCAGCGGCTTTTGCTGGGCTACTGGGCCTTCGTGCCGATCACAGCCATTCATGAGCCCTGGATGTTTGTGACCAACATATTTCTGCACGCCACCAATGTCTCGCATATCCTCTTCAATATGATCACCCTCTGGGTTGTGGGGCCGGTGCTGGAAAATCTGATAGGGCATGGGCGTTTCCTGGCGCTCTATATGATCAGCGGGCTGGGCGGAGACCTGGGGCTGATGGTCTATGCAGTCCTGTCGCCCAATGGCTGGGGCACGTCGGCCATCGGGGCCTCGGGCGCGCTTTTCGGAATTTTTGCCGCCATTCTGGTGGTCTATCGTCGTTTGGGGATTGACATCGTTTCCATGGTGGTCTGGATGGCCATCAACTTCTGCATGCCCCTGTTCGTGCCCGGCATTGCCTGGCAGGACCATGTGGGCGGTTTCATAGTCGGCGGCCTCTTCATGCTGGCCCTGCTGCACATGGGCCGGCCCGGCTCGCGGGTGCATGGCCTGCTCTCCTGGTTGCTGCCCACGCTGATCTTCCTGGTGGTCCTGGTCCTGCTGGCTCTGGGCTGCAACGTGTTCAACCCCATGCGCTGACAATCAGCAGCTGTCTGCTGCTTTACACCTTCCGTGATAGATAAATGACATGGATGTCACCTATCCACATTTGTTGACAATCGTGTGGATAACCTGGGAATAAGTAACCAGAACTGGTGCATATATATCGGCAAAAAGTGGATAAGTAAACACAGAACCCAATCAGCAGTAGGGTTGTGGACAGGTGTCTTAGGCTGTCCACGATAAAGCCGGGCGATTGTGGATAACTTTGGTTTGAGTCTCGAAACAGTGGATGAAATAGGTGGAGCCGGGAAATTGAATCCACACATGCCTGACGCTCAGGGGTGGATGGATATGCAAGAACCCCACATCCGCGCCTGGGCGGTTGCAGGGTTCCTGAAGAGTAAAGCAGCTGGGTCAGTGCCACCACATGGTCATGAGGAAGCCGACCAGCAGGATGCCGAAGCCTACGGCCAGGTTCCAGTTGCCGATGCCGGGGATTGGGAAGACATTGCCCCTGGTGGAAGCGATGTAGTAGACCACGATCCAAATCAGGCCCACTACCATCAGCGTGACGAAGAGAGGCACAAACCAGCGCGGATTGGCCTTGGTGCTTTTGATGGTGTCTTCCACGCGGCGGGTGTTCTCTTCCTGACGCTGCACGATGCGGCGCATCTGCGGAGTCATGTGCTTTTTGTCAACGCTCTCGTTGAGCACGGCCTCCACCTTGTCCATGGACAGGCCGTACTCCTCGTCTTCTGCATCCTCGCCAGCGCCAGCGGTCTTGTTCTCGGCCTCGGCCTGGGTCTTCTTGGCCTCGTCCACCGCCTCGTCCTCGTCATCATGGAGTTGATGCTCTGCCATGAGGTTATTCTCCTTCATTAGATCTACTAAGCCATAGTAGCGGTTAGACTCGAACGTAATACTATCGCAGATGAGGATGAGGGTATGCCTATGACCAGACGGACGGGACGGCACGGAGCGCGCAGGTCCCTGGTCGGCACATTGTCCGTGGCTGTGGTGCTGGCCCTGGTCGGGTACATGCTGACCACCAACATCCGTGTCAACAGGACGGTCACGGTCACCTCGGATACGGCCGGGCTGGTGGAAGAGCGCGAGAACAAGGCTGCGGAGCTGCGCAAGGACATCAATGATATGAGCTCGCAGATCAACGCTCTGAAGACCATCACCGACGACGACAAGGGCAACTCGGACCAGGCCCGTGAGGACCCCGGTTCGGGCACGGTGCTCAAGGCCGTCCAAGGGCCGGGACTGACGGTAACCCTCGATGATTCCCCGCTCTGGAAGCAGAAGGTGGGGTCCGACGGATCGACGGCCAACATCAATGATTACGTCATCCACCAGCAGGATGTGGAGAGTGTGGTCAACGCGCTCTGGGCCGGGGGAGCCGAGTCCATGAGGATCCAGGACCAGCGTGTCCTGCCCACCACGGCCGTGCGATGCGTGGGCAATGTGCTGCTGCTGCACGGTCGAAAGTACTCGCCGCCATATAAAATTTCGGCCATAGGACCAGTCGATCGGATGACCAAGTCCCTGAATGCTTCGCCATCCATCCAGATTTACAAGGAGTACGTGAATACGGTAGGTCTGGGATGGAATGTCGAATCTTCGGGCAATCTGAGATTCCCTGAGACGACGGCTGTCCTGCAGCCACTCCAGTATGCATCTCTAGATGAGAAGGCACGGTAAATGACGACAGAAGACTCGGAGAATGACTGGATGTCGGTTGATAAACCTGCCGACAAGCGACGAAAGTGGCCGGTTGGGATAGCAGAAATCGTGGGGGAGCTGCTGATGACGCTGGCCGTCATCTGTGCCCTCTACGTGGTTTGGCAGCTTTGGTGGACCGGTGTGCAGTCCGAGCATCAGCAGTTGGAGACCCGTGCCTCGACCGCTTGGAGCGACCCGGGATCGGGAGATACCCGAAAGGTGGCCAAGCCTCAGAGCGGAATGCCGCCGGTACAGCCCGAACACGCCTCAGAGGGCGATCTGATGGCCCAGATCTACATTCCTCGTTTTGGACAGCATTGGGAACGCAACGTGGTTCAGGGCACGTCGCCCAGGGATCTGGCCTACGCGGGACTGGGACACTACTCCAATACGCAGATGCCGGGCGAGCTGGGCAACATGGCTATTGCCGGACACCGCGCCGGCTATGGTGAGCCGCTGGGCCATGTGGACCAGCTGCGTGTGGGCGATGCCATCGTCCTGCGCACCAAGGATTACTGGTACGTCTACCACTACACCCGCTACAAGATCGTGGCTGCCAACGAGGTCAGCGTCATCGCCCCCAACCCTTATTCGCCCAACGAGGCTCCAGATCGGCGCATGATTACACTGACCACCTGTGAGCCCAAGTACACCACGGCCACCCACCGCTGGATCAGCTGGGGCGAATTCGGCTACTGGGCCAAGGTATCCGACGGGGTGCCTAAGGAACTGCTTGGTGACCGAGGCAGCAAGGTGGCCTTTGCAGACGACAAGGGCTCGGTCATAGCCAGGGTGGGTTCCCTGCAACCGGTCTTCCTGGTTTTAGTAGCAGCCTATCTGATTATCTACCTGGCGGCCCTGGTCGCATGGCGTTACCCCTTGCTGCGGCAGATTCGCAAGGGCGAGAAGCCACAGCCCATGATCAGCCTCTACGGCTGGCTGCTGCGGCACCAGTCCGGCATAGCTCCGATTCGCTGGCTTCTGCTGATTCTGCTCCTGCTGGCTCTGACCTGTGCCTTGATGGAATGGGGCTTCCCATGGCTGGCCAGCAACGTGCCCTGGCTCAGACAGATATCCAACTACTCCGCCTTCTGATCTAGGCGGCATGGAAAAGCGGCGGGGCCGCAGGATCCAGTGTGATTCTGCGACCCCGCCGCTTATTTATAGTCATGTCTTGCCGGCTGTCAGAAGTAATTGCCAAAGATAAAGGCAAAGGTCTTGTCTACGTCTCTCCAGCGGCCATGGTCCTGATGACGCAGTGTTGCAGCCGATGCGGGTTTGTTGCAATTTGGCGACGCGACTTGGCAAGCGGCCAGTCCGGCAGTTATGGGTCAACCATTATGGATTGGTTGATGGGTCCTGGCGTTTAACGCTTGGAGCTCTGGTCTGTCAGCAGAAGTCATGACTGATGTTTGTGACCGAAAGTCTCGGTTCTCAGCCTAATGACGCGGACTAATAGCCATCGCTCTAATTCATCCCGTATTCACTCTGCCTGGCTCTTTATGACCCAACTATATGACCCGGCGGCAAGGCTGTGGCCGCCGGGTCATACGATCAGTTGGTGGAGCTGACGGTGGTCACAGTTATGGGGGTGTTGTCGTCCACCTTGCTGCCGGCTCCGGGACTTACAGCGGTCACCTTGTCCGTGTCCTTGCCGACAGAAGTGATTCTGTCGGCGCTGACACCGCTGTTGGTCAGCTTCTGCCGGTAGCTGCCCAAGGTCTCGCCCGGGGCGATGACTGGGACGCTGATAGCCGTGGTCAGGGTGATGGTGTCCTTGGACTTGTCGAAGGAGGCGCCTGAGGTGGGATCCTGGCCGGTGACCACGGCGTTGTCGTTGTTGGGGCCGTTGACCTTGATGTTGACCCCCTGGCCCAGGTTGCGCTTGGCTTCGCCCAGGGTCATGTCGATGTAGTAACCCAGCTTCATGCCGCTGCTGACGGTGACTGTAATCATGGCTCCCTGCTGGATGGAGGATCCGGCAGCCGGGTCGGTGCTGATGACCACGTCCTTGGCCACGGTGTTGGAGGCCTGCTCGTGGATGGTGATGTTGAAGTGCAGACTCTGCAGGGTCTTGGTCGCGTCGTCCTTGCTCTTGCCAGACAGGTCAGGCACCTTGGTCATGCCCGAGGAGATGTAGAGCAGGATGCTGGTTCCTTTGGCCACGCTCTGGCCGGCGGCGGGATCCGTGCGGGTCACATGGTCCTTGGGCACGTCTTGGCTGTCTTCTACCGAGGCGGCGGGAGAGGCCTTGAATCCGGCCTTCTCCAGGGTTCTGCGAGCCTCCTGCTGATTCATGCCCTTGACGTCGGGAATGGCCGTATCCTTGGGTCCGGAGGAGAACCAGACGGTCACTGTGGAGCCTTTGGGAGCCATGCTTCCGCCCTTGGGGCTCTGCTTGGTGAAGGTCCCCTTGGGCTCGGCCGAGTCATGGTCCTCCTTCTCCTGGTAATTGAAGCCTGCGGCGGTGACCTTCTCACGGGCGAGAATTCGCGACATCTGAGCATTGATGGTGGGTACCTCGGCCATCTGATGGCGGTTTCGGCTCATATAGGTCACGCCGAGTCCGGCGGCCACCAGAAGCAAGGCTGCCACGATAGCGGCGATGATGATCTTCTTGCGCCGTTTGGACTTCTGCTGGGCCGCCTTGGTGGCCGTGCGCTCAGCTGTGGCGAGATCGGTGGCAGCGGCCGGATTGAGTGGGTCCTGAACAGGGTTGAAGGCCTGGGTGGCGGCCGTCTCCTCTTCGGTCAGCGGCATGGTGGCCGTTTCGGTGCCCTGCTCGGCATCCTTGCGGGCCTTGACGTTGGCCAGGTCGGTCAGCGGGTTGAAGGCGGCAGCCACCGGGGTCCCGCCGTTCATGAAGGCCAGGATGTCGCTCTTGAAGGCGGCGGCCGTGGCGTACCGGTTCTGACGATCCTTGGCCATGGCCTTGGCGCAGATGGAATCCCACATCTTCGGCAGGCCAGGCACGATGGTGCTTGGCGGGGTGGCCACCTCGGTGACATGCTGGTAGGCGATGGCCACGGCCGAATCCCCGTTGAAGGGCGGCCGTCCGGTCAGCATCTCGTAGAGGACGCAGCCGGCCGAGTAGAGGTCGGAACGCATGTCCACGCTCTCGCCGCGGGCCTGTTCGGGGCTCAGGTACTGGGCCGTGCCCACCACGCCCTGGGACTGGGTCATCGTGGCGGCCGAATCGTCCATGGCCCGGGCGATGCCGAAGTCCATGACCTTGACGATGCCCTGCTCCGAGATCATGATGTTGCCGGGCTTGATGTCCCGGTGGATGACCCCCATGTGGTGGGAGTAGTCCAGGGCGCTTAGCATGCCCAGCATGACCTGCTCGCTGTCGCGCTGGCTCAGGGCCCCGTTCTCCTTGAGGATGGACCTCAGGGTCTGCCCCTTGACGTACTCCATGACCAGGTAGGGCACCCGCTCATGGTTGCCCTGGTCGTCGGTCAGTATCTCCTCGCCCGAGTCGTAGATGGAGACGATGTTGGGGTTGTTGAGCAGGGCGACCGAGTGAGCTTCTCGCCGGAACCGCGATAGGAAGACCTCGTCGTTGGCCAGATCGGACCGCATGATCTTGACCGCGACCGTCCTTCCCAGACGCGTGTCCACAGCCTTGTGGACCTCGGCCATGCCACCGCGTCCGATCAGCTGTCCCAGACGGTAACGTCCGTCCGCTAGGGACGGCGGCAGTGTGATGCTCATAGGGTATCCCCTCCGTTCGTCGCTTCAAGGCCGCGCTGTGCGCTTCCTTCTCCATAGTGCCCCCAGAAGGGCCTGAAGATGTCTTTTGCCGCGTGTGGCCTGCTCACAATGCGTCGAGGCATGGGTGCGCGCGGGTCGATGACCTCCGTCTCACCCAGCTGCTGGTCCAGCAGCCGCTGCTCGATCCTGGCCAGCGTGTGCGAGACCACCAGGGCATTTGCCGGGCGGTCTCGCGGGTCCTTGGCCAGCATGGACATGACGAAGTTCATGAGTTGATTGTCCACCGAGTCGGGCAGTGGCGGCACAGGGTCGTTGACGTGTGCTGCGGCGATGTCCACCGGGGTGGCGCCGGTGAAGGGCCGGTGTCCGCAGAGCCCCTCGTAGGCCACCACACCCAGGGAGTAGATGTCGGACTGGGGGGTGGCCTGGAGACCCTGGGCCTGCTCGGGCGAGATGTACTGGGCTGTGCCCACCACCATGCCGTCCTGGGTGATCTGCCCCTGGTTGGTGGAGTAGGAGACCCCGAAATCGGTGATCTTGACCTCGCCGGTGTCGGAGACCATGATGTTGGCCGGCTTGACGTCCCGGTGGATGACCCCGTGGGAGTGGGCCACGTAGAGCCCTCGGGCCGTCTGTATCAGGATGGGCAGCAGCTCGATGGGGTCCAGGGCGCCCCGGTCCCGATAGATGTCTGCCAGGGATTGGCTGGGCACGTATTCCATGATCAGGAATCCGATGCCGTCGTGCTCGTAGTACTCGAAGAGGGCGGCGATGTTGGGGTGGGCCAGGTTGGCGGAATTGTGCGCCTCGGCCCGCAGCCGCAGCAGCTTGGACTCCTCGTTGGTCAGATCCTCGCGCAGGGCCTTGATGGCCACAACTCGTCCCAGTTCGATGTCATAGCCCTTCCAGACTTCGCCCATGCCCCCTTGGGCCAGGCGACGGTCCAGACGGTACCGTCGATGGATGAGCTGTCCTTGTACCAGTTTCACTTGGCAGCCTCCTGCATGATGCGTTTCATAATCGGTCCGGCAATGTCTATGCCATAGGAGGAGATTCCATGCACCACGACGGCTACGGCTACCTTGGGTTTGTCGGCCGGAGCGAATCCTACCATCCACCCGTCATTTGCCGTATTGCCCGTGCCGATCTGGGCTGTGCCGGACTTGGAGGCCACCTGTACGCCTGGAATCTCAAGCTCCGGATAGCTCTTGGTGGTTACTGCCTCCATCATGGTGGTCAGGGCCTTGGCGGTGTCCGATGAGAAGGCCTGTGAGTAGACCGAGGGAGTTGTCTCACTGATGACGCTGAGGTCGCTGGAGCGCACCCGGTCCACCAGGGTCGGTTGCATGAGCTTGCCGCCGTTGGCCACGGCGGCGACCGTCATGGCAGCCTGGAGTGGGGTGGATAGGGTGTCTCCCTGGCCGATGGAAGCTAGGGCGATCCGGTCCTGGGACTGGTCCTCGGGGAATTTGGAGGCCACGGCCTTCATGGGCCGTCCTGTGGAGGTGGTCCCGTCCAGGGTGATGGTGGAGCCGTAGCCGAACTTGCGGGCCTGCGCTGCCAGCGTCTTGCCGCCCAGGGCGACCCCTAGCTGGGAGAAGGCCGTGTTGGATGAGTAGGCCAGGGCATTCTCCAGGCTGATCTTCCCGTTGACCCCGCCGGCCGCTGTAGTGGTGTTGGTCAGATTGTAGTTGGTGCCGGGCAATGTGTATGAGGCCCCGGCCGGCAGTTGGCTATCGGGGTGATACTGGCCGGACTCCAGGGCGGCGGCGGCCACAACCACCTTGAAGGTGGACCCGGGCGGATACAGCTGCGAGGTGGCCCGGTTGAGCATGGGGTTGTCGGAACGGGAGGCCAGCTTCTGGTAGGCCTGGGAGGCATCGCCGCTGTCGTGGGCGGTCAGGTCTTCGGGGTTGTAGCTCGGTGTGCTGACCATGGTCAGGATGCGGCCTGTGGAGGGCTCGATGGCCACCACCGAACCGGACAAGTTGCCCAGCATGGCGTAGGCGGCCTCCTGCATCTTGGGATTGATGGAGGTCTCGATGGAGGCGCCCTTGTTCTGGGTGCCGGTGAAGAGGGACTTGACCCGGTCCATCCACAGGCTGTCCGACTGGCCGCTCAGCAGACGGTCGCGCGAGGCCTCGATTCCTCGGTCTGCCGGGCTGGTGATGGAGTAGTAGCCGGTGATGGGCGAGTAGACGGGCCCCTTGTGGTAGTGCCGCTGGTACTGGAAGGAGTCGTTGATGGGGTCGGACTGGGCCATGACGGCGCCGTCCGAGGTCAGGATGGCTCCCCTGGGTGCCGCATACTCGTGGTACAGGGCACGCAGATTGCGAGGGTCCGAGTTAAGGCTCTCCGCCCGGATCACCATGATGATGGAGCTGGAAAGCCCCAGGATGACGAAGAGGACGATGACGGCGTTGAAGAGTTGACGCAAGGCCTTGTTCACTGTCCACCTCCTCGGACCTGACGGACGGGGATGCGGCCGGTGGCTGGCAGGTCGGTCTCCTCGTCCTGGTCGGTCTGCTCGATCGGCCCGGCATGACGATCATGGGACTCTTGGTCGTCAGAGTCTGAGTCGGGGTCCGAGTCGTCCTGGCTGTTGCGCTTGCTGGTCTCCTGCTGGCGCAGGACGGCCAGAGCCTCGTACTTGAAGGTGTCCGAGCTGACCTCCGGCGCAGGCTTGTTGGCCGCGTTGGAGATGATGATCAACAGGACGGCCAGGATGCAGTTGGCCACCAGACTGGAGCCGCCCGCCGCCATGTAGGGCATGGTCAGTCCGGTCAGGGGGATGACCAGGGTGATGCCGCCCACCACAGTGAAGACCTGGAAGGCCATGGTGAAGACCAGACCGGAGGCCAGGAGCTTGCCGAAGCCATCCTTGATTTTCATGGCCGTGATCATGCCCGAGGCCACGATGACCAGGTAGAGGGCCAGGACCACCAGCAGGCCGCTCAGCCCCAGCTCCTCGCCCACCGATGTGTAGATGAAGTCGGAGTTGGCCAGGGGGGTGATCCAGGGGCGTCCCTGGCCCAGGCCGGTGCCTGTCAGCCCGCCGGCGGCCAGGCCGAAGATGCCGCGTACCAGCTGGCCGGACCCGCCGAAGGCCTTGCTGAATTCAGCATCGCTGAAGGGGTGCAGCCAGGCGTCCACACGGGCGCCCACATGGGCGAAGATCATGGAGGCGGCCACAGCCCCGATGACGAAGAAGACCGCGCCTATGGCAATCCAGCTGGTGCGGCCGGTAGCCACATAGAGCATGGAAACGAACATGGCGAAGTACATCAGCGAGGTGCCCAGATCATGCTGGATGACCAGGACGGCCAGCGAAATAAGCCAGACGATGATAATGGGGCCAAAGTCCTTGATTCGGGGCAGCCGCATGCCCAGGAACTTCTTGCCGCCCACGGCTAGCTGGTCTCGGTGGTCGAACAGGTAGGCGGCGAAGAAGAAGGCCAGGAAGAGCTTGGCGAATTCGCCGGGCTGCAGGGTGTGAGACCCTATGCCTATCCAGATGCGGGCGCCGCCGATCTCGCGGCCGATGCCGGGAAGCATGGGCGATAGGAGCAGGACCAGGCCCACCACCATACTCACATAGGAGAAGCGGCGCAGCAGCCTATAGTCCCTGAGCAGCACCACCAGCAGCCCGCACAGGACCAGGGCCAGACACAGCCAGATCAGCTGGGTGAAGCCCACTCGTGTAGGCTGGCCGATCCGGGCGTTGCGCAGATCTATGCGGGTGATCAGGGTTATGCCCAGGGAGCTCAGGATGACGATGCTGGGCAGGATGGACTGGCTACCGTAAGGCTGAAAAATCTCCAGCAGGACCCAGAGGGCGATGAAGAGGGCGGCGGTGACCGCCAGCAGGGCTGCGTAGTCACCGGGGAAGCGGCCCGCCGCACGGGCGAACATCTGGAAGAATCCGATGAACCCCACCAGCAGGGAGAAGAGCAGAAGGCCTATGCGGCGCAGACGGGTGATGATCATGATTGCTGCCGCCCGCTCTGGTCGGTTTTCGACGGTGAGGGCGAGGCTGAGGGGGAAGTCGTCGCCTGGCTGGATTCGTCCTTGGCTTCCTTGGCCTGCTGGCGTTTGAGGTCGCCGGCCTCCTTCCGGATCAGACGCGCGTGCTCCTTGGCGTCATCCATGCTGGAGACGGTGATGCCCTCTTCCAGTTGGTCACGCCAGGACTGGGGAAGCCCCTTGACGGCGATATCCGTGGTCTGCACCGGGTGGGACAGAGAGAGGGCGAAGGCCTTGGTGGGCACGCCCTGGTAGATGACCACACGGCCCTGGTCCGTGCCCAGATAGTACTGTTCCTGGCTCCAACGATAGGCAGCCGCCGTGCCTCCGGCCAGGGCAAGGATCACCAGGGTGATGATGCCGGCCAGGATCAGCCGAATCCGCCGATGCCGGGCGCGCTGGCGTTTGCGCTGCTCCAGGTGCTCCTTGTGGATGGCGTCGGCCACGTCTGGATCATAGGGATCGGCAGAGTCTGAGCCGTCCTTCTTGTGGACGATGGGGATCTCGCTGGTGTCGGGCACATGCCGTTCGCCGCTCTCCTCGCGGGCAGCCGAGGGCTGGGCGGTGCGGCCGTCGCCATCCTCGTCCTCCTGCTTGTCGGCGTCCCGGTCCTGGGCCAGGTCGGCAGCCCGCTTGGCGGGGGACTCCCGGGACTCGTCACGCAGGCGCGGTGCGGCCGCTACGGGCTCATCCAGGATGTCGGCCAGGGCCTCCAGGTTGGAGCTGGCTGCGCCACCGACCAGAGGAGTCTGATGGGGCAGGTCGAAGGCATCGGCATCCAGGGCCAGCGTGGCATCGGCGATGACTACGGTCACGTTGTCGGTGCTTCCGGCCTTCAGGGCGAAGGTGACCAGCTGCTGGGCGCACTCCGCCTGGTCCGAGACCGAGGACAGCACTTCGGCGATGGTCGAGTCCTCCAGAACGCCGCAGAGACCATCCGAGCAGATCATCCAGCGGTCTGCTGGCAGGGCCTTGGAAATGGAGATGTCCGGGCGGGGGTCGATGTCGAAGTCCCCCAGGACCCGCATGACCACGTTGCGCTGAGGATGGTTGCGGGCCTCGGCCGGGGAGATGCGGCCGGTGTCGATCAGGTGCTGCACGTAGGAGTGGTCCTGGGTCATCCGGATCAGCTTGCCCTCCCGCAGGAGGTAACCCCGGGAGTCCCCGATATGGGCCAGCACCCAGGAGTCGTTGGCCAGAGCCAGGGCCGTGACCGTGGTGCCCATGCCTGACAGCCGGTGTTCGCGCTTGGCCTTGCCCACGATGGCGTCATGGGCCGCGATGACCGAGGTCTCCATCATCCGAGCCAGGGATTGCACGTCCTGTTCCCGGTCGTCGCGTTCGATGTGGGCCAGGGATCGGATGGCTATGGTCGAGGCCGTATCCCCGCCTGCGTGGCCGCCCATGCCGTCGCACATGGCCACCAGGCGCTCGCCGGCGAAGGCCGAATCCTGGTTGTTGCTGCGCACGTACCCCACGTCTGAAACCGCCGTGGAGTAGAGGAACAGCTTTTGGCTCGCATCGTTCCTGGTCATGGGCGGCTACCTCAACTCGAAGGTGGTGGCTCCGATGCGTACAGGAACCTCCGCCGGTAAGATTGTCGGCGCTGTGATTTTCTGCCCCGAGACGACGGTGCCATTGGTGGACCCAAGATCCTCGATGGCCCATCGGCCCGATGCAGGATCCTGGTAAACCCGTGCATGATGGCCGGAGACGAACTCGTCGTCCAGCACCAAGGTGTTCGAGGAGGAGCGGCCCAGGGTGATGGGACGTCCGGACAGCGGCGTGGAGGAGCCGGCCAGAGGTCCGTCGATGACCACCAGCAGGGAGGGCTCGTTGTTTGCATGCTCTGTCTTGCTGACTGGGGCGATAGGCACGGATCTGGCGGCCGCCGGCAGCTTGCGCTGGGCTGCGCGTTCACTGCGTCGGCGGGTATGAGAAGTCTTGGGGCTGAAGGTCTCGATATCTTTGCGGAGTGAACGGACGGCCAGCCAGACGAATACCCATAGCAGAGCCAGGAATCCGTATTTGAGGATGGCGAATGTCAGTTCAGTCAGCATAATGATTCGACCTTACTTCAAGGTCTGGGCGACTTACGAATCCTGTTCCTGCGACGATGCCCAGTAGAGGATGCGGGTACGGCCGATGGTGATGGTATTGCCGTCCAGCAGGGTGGCCGCGGGAACCTGATGTCCCTCTACATAGGTGCCGTTGGTGGACCCCAGATCGCGGGCTACCACGCCCTTGTCGGTGATCTCGATCTGGAGATGTCGGCGGGAGATGCCTGCATCGTCGATGACGATGTCGCAGGAGGATCCACGGCCGATGGTGGTGATGGGGGCGGTCAGCAGGTACTGGCGGCCGTTGATCTCCAGCACCGGGCAGTCCTTGGACTCTTCGGGAGTGGTAACGGGCGCCGCGTTGCCCTGAACCGACTCGGCAGACAGGTGGAAGTCACCCTTGTTCAGGTTGAGGTCCTCTTCGAATATGACCACAACCGGGCCGACGAAGGCATAATGCTGGCTTTCGGCGTACTTGGTCAGGTTATCTGCAAGCTCGTTGGCCAGAGCCTCCGAACCCCACTGCTCGATGCGGTCGAAGTCCGGGGTGGATAGTCTGAATCGATACTCGTTGGGCGCCACAGTGCGGTCGCGACCAACGGGCATGGCCTGTGAGTCTATCTCACGCTCGAGGGCGCTCGACAGGTCGACGGGCTGCAGGTCCTTGGAGCCGAACTTCGAGAAGACACCGTTAACGGCGCCTTCCACGCTCTTCTCGAAACGATCGAGAACGCTCATAGTCATCCCTTTCCATATAACCCTTTCATAGTACGTGACCTTGCCGGAAGGGGGTAATGAGCGGTCGGATGCTTGCAATTTCTCCAATGAACGGGTTCGAACGACCCGCGACCGTCAGGATGACAAATCGGGGTTGAGGCTGATCGAATTCCCCTTTGGCGCTTGGGCGCTTATCATCGTGGCAGACGCATGGTCATGGGGATCATGTCAGAGATATTCGAGGAGCGAGCATGGCCGAAGAGGTGGATCGGGCGATGGAGGCATATCCGCGGGCCAAGGCCCGGACCCTGCGGTTTACGTTGGGTGCGCCGCGGTCGGCCCTGGCGGTGGGGGATGGTTCACGGGCCGTCTTCCTGCGCTCCGACGGGCCTGAGGACCTGGTGACCGGGCTCTGGCTGTCCGTCTTTGACCAGGAAGGCCGCCACCATGAGGTGCTCTTGGCCGACCCCAGGGCCCTGCTGGAGGATGCGGACCAGGAACAGGTGCCAGCCGCTGAGCTGGCCCGCAGGGAGCGCTCGCGAGAAGGCGGCGAGGGCATTGTTGATTACAGCGTGGATGCTGCCGGGGATCGGGTGGTCTTTGCCCTGGGCGGTCGGCTCTGGCTTTCGCTGATAGCCCCTGATGGTCTCACCGCCTCCACACGGGCTCTGAGCTTGGAAGACAGTGATTCGGCTGTGCTTAATCCCGCCATCAGCCCGGACGGCACCATGGTGGCCTATACGACTGGCGACCGTCTAATGGTGGTCACCATCGGGCAGGGTGCCGAGCAGGACCATGAACGGGCTGTCCTGGCCCTGCGCCCCGGCACTGATGATCGGATGCAGCTGGGGCTGGCCGAGTTCGTGGCCGGCGAGGAGATGGATCGCTACCAGGGGTTCTGGTGGTCGCCGGATTCCCGGGCTCTGCTGGTCGAGCACACTGATTCCTCCGATGAGCCGATCTGGTACATCAGCGATCCGGCCAATCCCCAGGTCGGGCCGCGCGCCAGGCGGTATCCCCAGGCTCTGACTACCAACGCCCGCGTTGGGCTGAGCCTGGTCCTCCTGGGCCAGGATGACGCCGACCCCTGGGTGGGCGAGGTGGACTGGGACCATCAGGCCTTCGAATACTTGGCCGTGGTCCGCTGGCAGGAGGGGCATCGGCCCCTGCTGCTGGTTCAGAACCGCCGACAGACCGAGGACAGGATCCTGGATGTGCAGGTGCCGGATGCCCGTCAGGATTTGGACCCGGGGCGGAATATGACCCTGCTTGATCCCGAGGCGGCACCCAAGGTGTCCACCATGGTGCTGCAGGAGCATAGCAACGACCAGTGGATCGACCTGGTGCCCGGGCTGCCGGCCTACCGGCCCCAGGGCGGGCTGGTGGATGCCTTCATCGACACAGAAGCCGACACCACGCGGCTGCGCCTTGACGGAAAGGTCTTCTCCCCAGCGGGTTGCCAGATTCGGCAGGTGCTGTCTGTGGAGGACCACGATGTGCTGGCGGTGGTCTCCACTGACCCCCGCAGTTTCGATCTGATGCGCCTGAGCTATGACGGCTCCATCCATGTGCTCAACCGTCTGCCTGGAGTGTGGACTGCCTCGCGAGCTGGCCATGGCATCGTGGTCAGCGGCCGGACCATGGCTTCGGCGCAGGGACAGGTGCGCCACTGCTATCTGGGGGCTGACGGGGATTTGGACCGCCTGGGCGCTGAAGGGCTGGGCCTGGTGGGCGAAGCTCGCCCCGACAGCAGCGCTAGGCAGACTGGCGAACCTGTACGGCCGGAGCATCAGGATCGTCCTGATCGTCGGGCTGTGGATACAGGTCATATCAATAGCCAGGGGGCTATGAGCGCTGTCCTGGCCGACACCAGCAGCGATCCCGGGTTCACTCCCAACGTGGACTTCGTGCGCATGGGGCAGCACGAGCTGTTCGCAGCCATCGTCAGGCCCTCTGAATCCAGCCCCTACGCCAGCGCCGACAGCCTGCCCGTTCTGCTCAAGCCCTACGGCGGGCCAGGTGCCCAGCAGGTGGTCTTTAACCAGTCCTACTACTGGGAGTCCCAGTGGTGGGCCGATCAGGGCTTCCTGGTCCTGACCGCCGACGGCCGAGGCACGCCTGGTCGTGGTCCTGCCTGGGATCGGGCCATCTTCGAGGACATGGCCCAGGTGACCCTGGATGACCAGCTTGAGGCTCTGGAGGCCCTGCCGGACTTCGCCCCTGAGGCCGACTTGGGGCATGTGGCCATGATCGGCTGGTCCTATGGAGGCTTCCTGTCGGCCCTATCGGTTCTGCGGGCTCCCGACCGGATCCATGCGGCCTGCGCGGGTGCCCCGCCCACAGACTGGACTCTTTATGACACCCACTACACCGAGCGCTATCTAGGTCTGGACCCGGCCGTCTACCGCCGCAACGGGATCATTGATGACGCCCCCTCGCTGCGTCGCCCGCTGATGCTGATCCACGGGTTCGCGGACGACAATGTCTCCGTGGCCAACACCCTGAGGCTCTCCAACGCTCTGATGGCGGCTGGACGCCCCCATACGGTTCTGCCGCTGACTGGCATCACCCACATGACCAACGACCCCACAGTCTCCAGCAACCTGTTGACCCTCCAGCGGGACTTCCTTTACCGGGCCCTAGGGGTGCAGCCAGTCCAGGCTTGATCCGGGCTGACATTCAACGGAAACCAACCAGATGGATATTGATGACTTCTGCTGCTAGTCGCGTAAGGCTAGTGCGAAGATCATGCTGGGTGTCGGCATAAGGACCAGGGGAATGAAGGAGGCCCTGGAGGAGCTGGAGTATCTCAACGGGTAAGATAGGTACAGCCCTGGTTTATCGCTAGGTAGACAATGGGATTGCAGAGCCTATGGGCGTATCCATATGGTGTATCAGCTATGAGATGGATGGCCCTTGGCAGGTGTGCCGTATGAGTCCAGAAGAATATGCGTCAGCAGCGGACTGGACAGCCCAAACTATGAAACTGGCCGAACCTGGTCTCGAACTCGTGATCCGCGGCTCATCCAGTGCCTGCGTGCCTACCTTTGGTAAGTGGGAGAGTACGGTTCTGACCAAGGCCTATGAAAATGTGGACTCCGTCTTCTGTCATGCCTACTGCTATGAGCGTGGCGTTGCCAGCCAGCAGGAGGCGGATCTAAAAGTCCATCAGAGCCTAGGTGCCAAACCTTGGCCGAAAGCCTCTCCACTCCTGGCTTATCGCCCATGGGTTCCATAACTCTAGCGGCCCTACAGCCCCTGGGTCCGGGTATCCGCTAGATTAAGCACTGTGATGAGTGAGCAGGATACAGAGGAGCATGCAGACCGACAAGGCCTGGGGCAGGTCGGCAGCCCGGGTGCGGCTCCAGTACGGCTGACAGGATCAGTCAGACGACTGCTGGGTCTGGCCATCTCAGTTCTGGTGCTGGGCCTGGGAGTAGGGCTGTCCTCAGGTCTGCTCTCCCTCTTTTTTGCGGGATCAGAAAAGCTCATGTTGGGCTTTGTGGAAGGCCCCCATCAGGCCGGGGCCTTCCAGACCCCTGCCTTGCGCCGGTTCATATCGGTCAGTCTGGCCGGTCTGGTCACCGCCATCCTCTGGTGGCTGCTGCGCAACCGTACCCGTCCGGTTCCCTCTGTCAAAAGGGCTGTGAGGGGAGCCGATATGCCTGCCTGGCAGACTGCGACCCATGTGCTCTTACAGATTTTTCTCGTAGCTTCGGGCGGCTCTATCGGTCGTGAGGTGGCCCCCCGGGAGGCCGGGGCCATGCTAGCCACTTACTGGACACGCCTTCTGGGCCGCCTAGGCCTGCGGAAGGCAGACCGGACCATGCTGGTTGCAGCTGCCGCCGGCGCCGGGTTTGCCGGTATCTACATTGCCCCCCTGACCGGCGCCTTCTTCGGTATCGAGGTCCTCCTAGGCCAGGTCAGCATCACGGTGGTCATGGTCAACTTGGGTATGTCCGCCCTGGCTACCCTAGTAGGAGGGGTCATTAAGGGCTTCGGCCCCTATTATGCCCTCCCTAACCAGGCTTTTTCTCCCTGGATGATGGGCCTCTGCCTGCTCATAGGTCCCCTGATGGGGCTAGTGGGAACCGGCTTCCGCAGGCTGACCAGCTGGGCCGAACAGCACCAGAGCACGGGTAATCCTATTCTCTTCCAGCTGCCCGTCGCCTGTATCCTCACCGGCCTGGTTGCCATCTGGATGCCACAGGTCATGGGCAATGGTCGTTCCATGGCCCAAACCGCCATGAACCAGACTTTGCAGGGCATAACGGACGCTCATGCCTTGGTCATGGCCCTGGGGACCCTCTGCCTCTTCGCCTTGGTCAAGGCCGTATTCACCGTGGCCACCATCCGTTCTGGTGCCTCTGGCGGCACCCTGACTCCCTCGATAGCCATCGGGGCCAGTCTCGGGGCCGGGGTGGGCCTGGTGGGTGCCTGGTTTCTACCGGCAGTGCCGGTCTGGCAGTGTGCCCTGATCGGGGCTACTGCCCTCCTGGCAGCCTCTCAGCAGGCCCCCCTGATGGCCTTGGCCATGCTGATGGAGGTCAGTCACCTTCCCATTACCGCCATCATGCCCCTGGGCTTTGCTGTAGCTCTCTCCATTTTGGTTTCACAGGTGCTGTTGAGCCTGAGCCAGAAAGCCGGACATGAGCTAGCGGCCGCACCATGCAACCATACGGTCGGGGGAACAGGCTGACAGGCCATAGGTACCAGGAGTAGGGGATGTTCTTGTCTAAGCTAGGGGGAGGAGCCCTCCCGATGATGCAGGTGCGGGTCGGTTCCTCTGGGAGGGGGCAACTTCACGACCAGCTGACTGGATTCGCTGGTAAGAGAAGATGGCTATACTCAGGCGAGGCATTGGCGGGCAGCTATTTTTGGTCTGTCTCTAGGCAGTCCCAGCTTCAGTCACTGTCGTAGACATACGATAATCGATACTGTAAGGAAGTAAAGGTCCTGTCACTGGTAGGGCCAAATAAGGTAGGGCCTCATCTGTCAGGGTCATACAGGTACCCAGGAGGTGGAGTAGGTCGTGAAAGTTGTCTTACAGATCTTTTCACGGGATCTCCTGCGCCTACTGCGCAACCCAGTGGCCTTAGTGGTCACTATTGGGGTAGCTGTTCTGCCCTCACTCTATGCCTGGTTCAATGTCATTGCTCTCTGGGACCCCTATGCCAACACAGGCAATATTCCCGTGGCTATAGTCAACCTAGACCGGGGGGCTGATTCTCATCTCACCGGTAGGATCAATGCTGGCAGGGAGGTCACTGACGAGTTGCGCAAGAACACCAGCTTAGGCTGGAAATTCATAGATGATCAGCAAGTGGCCATTGATCAGGTTCATGCAGGTGAATCGTACGCAGCTATCATTATTCCCCAGCACTTTAGTCAGGACCTGATCGGGGTTATCAACGGGTCTCATACCAAACCAAAACTGAATTACTACGTCAACGAGAAGAAAAATGCCCTGGTACCTAAGGTCACTGATACTGGAGCTTCTACGATTGATGAGCAGATCAATTCCACCTTTATATCCACGGTCAGTGACACCTTAGCAAATAAGGTGCTGACCAAATATCATGATGCCAAAGGTTCAGCTGATCAAACCCGGCAGTCTGTAGTGGATGACCTGGGTAAGACCATGGATGATGTCCAAGAGATATCAGATTCCCTGGGACGAATTCAGAACACAGTAGGCCAGGCTAAGCAAACGGTGGCTGAGTCCCAAAAGACCCTGGACTCCCTCAATAAGCAGATCAGTTCGGTTCAGAAGGCCCTGTCTGAGACAGATGCCAATTTGGGCACTGTGCGTACAGGATCCCTAGAATTTTCTACTGCCCTCAATCAGGCCCTGTCAGATGGGTCCATGAAGTTGGCGGGTACAGCCAGTGATGTAAGTCAGGCTGCTGGAACCTTGCAGGATGGCTTTAATACGACCCAGGATAAGGTAGATCAGGTTACCTCCAGCCTGGGCCAGATTGTAGACGACAGCGGGAAGGCTATTGACCGCCTGCAAAACGGCTTAAATCAGTCTGGTCTTCAGCCGGGAGACCCCTCGTATGACAGTATTCAGGAACAGCTCAATAAGCTGAAATCCGCGCATGACAACCAAAAAAAGGCCTTGGACGGTTTTACTAAGAATTCGACGCAAATCCTACAAGCAGGCAAGCAGGCAACGAAGGATCTCAGTGGTGCTATTACCGGTTCTGCCCAGGCTGGACTAGGCAGGCTAAACCAGACCAGTAGCGCTCTGACTGGCACACTCATGCCCAACCTGATCACCGGCATAGATGGTCTTTCCACGATGACAGGTACCTTGCAGGGGACCCTCAATGGTCTGACGACCACAGTCTCCCAGTCCAAGAGCCTCCTCGACCAACTTGACAGCACCCTGGACCGGGCTGACTCTACACTTGCCACCACAAGTACCTCCCTGGATGGGGTACACACTGATTTGGACAAAGTGCGTACAGATGTGGCTGCCTTGGGTAGCTCCTCCTCCTGGCATAAGTTGGAAGAGACCCTGAACCTGGACTCCGACTCGTTTGGCAGGACTCTGGCATCGCCGGTTGCGCTCACCACACACACGCTCTATCCCATTCGTAATTATGGCTCTTCCCTTTCCCCCTTCTACACCAATTTGGCTCTGTGGGTAGGGGGTTTCATCCTCATCGCTATCTACAAGCTCGAAGTGGACAAGGAGGGGCTGCGTAAATTTAACGCCACCCAGGCCTACCTAGGACGCTGGCTACTCCTGGTCTTCATCGGTTTCTTCCAGGCGGTAATCGCCACAGGCGGTGACTTGATACTGGGCATTCAGTGCGAACACCCTGCCCTCTTCATGTTGACCGGCGTATTCGCTTCCTTTATCTACATCAATATCATTTATGCCTTAGCTGCCACCTTCCGTCATATTGGTAAGGCACTGGCAGTTGTTATGGTTATCTTGCAGATACCAGGCTCAGCCGGTATGTATCCCATAGAAATGATGCCTAGCTTTTTCAGAAATTTGAGCCCCTGGCTCCCATTCACACACAGTATTGATGCCATGAGGGAGACCATCGGAGGCATGTATGGTTCCCGCTACTGGCTGGATATGCTCACGCTCTTCTGGTACCTGCCTGTAGCGCTCTTTATTGGTTTAGTTGTTCGCAGATATATGCTCAGTCTGAATGCCCTCTTCGACCGGAGGCTGGGTGCTACCGATTTGATGTTGACGGAGAAGAACCAGTCGGCCGGTCGGCCGGTCGGCCTAAGCAGCTTGGTCAAGGCATTCCTGGGTACAGGGGGTGAAGGCGACTTCGAGAATGAGTACAAGCTCCTTATTCGACGGCGGGCACATCGTTTCCTGGCAATTTATCCCCGTCTGATCCGCACCGGGTTGGCCCTGGCCCTGCTCCCCCTCCTCTTCCTCATCCTTCTCTTTAGTGTCGAGGCAAAAATTGTTATGCTCACCCTCTGCATCGTCTCTATTGTGCTGATTGACGCATACCTCATCATTGTGGAATACGTCTGTGACAGGTACGTGAGCTTACTGGGAATGACTCAGGTACCAGGTGGGGGACTACGCTCCCTCCTGCGGCCTGGTGGGGCTCAGTTCGAGACTGCTGATAGCGCTGATCACTCATGAAAAACATATGGAAGATCTTCCGCCGGGACGTGCTCGATGCCACCAATAATGTCATCGCTGTCATCGTGCTGATTGGCCTGATCATCGTGCCAGCCCTTTACGCCTGGTTTAACATCGCTGCCAGCTGGGATCCCTACAGTAATGCCAAGTCAATCAAGGTGGCTGTGGTCAATATGGACACCGGATACAAGTCAGATCTGATCCCGGTCAAGATCAATGTGGGGGAAACAGTAGCCAATACCCTCAAGGCCAACGATCAGCTGGATTGGAACTTTGTGAATCGGGAGTCAGCGCTCGATGGGGTTCGGTCAGGGCAGTATTATGCCGCTATCGTTATCCCCAAGGATTTCAGCGCAGACATGATGACCCTCTTTTCGTCCGATATTAAGCATGCCCAGCTGGGGTATTACCTGAATCAAAAGAAGAATGCTATCGCCCCCACCGTAACCGAGAAGGGGGCGGATACGGTGGCAAGCACTATTGACACCACCTTTGTAAAAACTGTCGGTCAGGTAGGTATTGATCTGGCTAGTCAGGTTTTCGCATACTCGCAGAGTCCACAGGCCCAGCAGTATCTCGATACAGCTACAAGTCACCTCAACGAGATGGCCAGTCGCCTGGATACGGCCTCAGCCCAAGTAGTCGCCTACGGTGGGCTTTTAGACTCTTCAGCCCAGTTAGTGGACTCGACAGGTAAGATTATTGGTCAGTCCGGATCATCCATCACGCAGGCCCGCAAGGCCTTGGGGCAGGGTGTCAAGGGAACGAAGAGTGTTGGTAAGGCCCTGTCAGGGGCTGCTGATTCAGTGAATACTGCTCTAGACCAAACTGGCTCAGCCTATGACGCTATAGCCAAACAGGTTGACGACGCTTTTAGGAATGTTGGTCTTCAATCAGATGCGGTGGCTAATCAGTTGCAAACCTTGAGCGACCAGGTCTCGAACACTACTGCCGGCTATGACAAGGTCATTCAGAACCTACAGGCTGTCAGAGAATCTGTGGAGTCTAACAATGCTCTGACTCCTGATGCTAAGCAGAAGCTCTTGTCTTCGCTGGACAATGCCATCGCCAACGTGCGTTCAGCGCAAGATGCGCAAAAGGACCTGTCTGACAGACTGGGTGCCGCTTCCCAAAGTGTCAAGGATAATAGTGGTTCCCTCCAGTCCAGTCACCAGGACCTGCAGAAAAGTATCGTTCAGGCCAGGAAGTCAGTGGATAAGGTGTCCAAGGATTATCAGGATACTCTGCGGCCCCAATTGCAGGCTTTGGCTGATTCAGTGGATACCGTTGTCAGCCAAACAGGCGGACTGCTTGACGACTTAGATGACAATAACCAGGGTATCAGCTCCCTGTCCAGTTCAGTTTCTTCAGACCTCAAAGGGGCTCAGGATCATCTGCATCATGTCGCAGACAAACTCAGCCAGGCTTCAGGTAAATTGACGGCTCTGAGCGGTCACCTGGCAGATACGATGCAGAGCGATAAGGGCCAGGAGGCAACGGATGCGCGCAAGCTGCTCAGCGGGGATGCGGAGACCCTGGCCTCCCTACTTACCTCGCCGGTGGCCGTCCAGCGCAAGGCCGTCTTTCCTATTGCCAACTATGGCTCGTCTATGGCCCCCTTCTATTCCACCCTTTCCATCTGGGTGGGGGCCACCATCCTGGCTGCCATGATGACGGTGAGTATCTCCGACAGGAAGAAGGCCCGCGTCCTGGGCCTGGACTCTTTGAAGGCATCCTGGCTGCGGGCTGACGCGCTGGATGAAGAAGGCAAACAACCCTGGGGACCTTTTCGACCTGAATCACCTGGTAATGCCCGACGGTTCGGAATGAAACTCTACCAAGAGTATTTCGGACGGTTCCTGGTCTTCGCCGTCATGGCCATCCTGCAGGGGTGCATGGTCTGCCTGGGTGACCTCTTCTATCTGAAGATCCAGTGTGAACACCCCCTCCTCTTCCTCCTGGTAGGTATCCTGGCTGCCTTTGTCTTTATGAACTTGATTTACACCCTGGTGGTCTCCTTCGGCGACGTGGGGAAGGCCCTGGCCGTGATCCTGCTGGTGATGCAGGTGGCCGGTTCAGGTGGCACGGTCCCCAGGGAGGTCCTGCCAGACTTCTTCCAGGCGGTCTACCCCTTCCTGCCTTTCGTTCACGCGATAGCCGCCATGCAGTCGGCCATTGCCGGCGTCTACGGGATGGAATTCTGGCGCGAGATTGGTGCCATCTGCCTCTTCCTGGTTCCCTCTCTCCTGCTGGGTCTGGTTCTGCGCAACCCTGTTATCCGCTTGAACAGTTGGTTTATGAGGAATATGGAAAGCACGAAGCTCATGTAGCTTGTGAGTGAGTGGAAACACCCCCAAGTCCCCTAGGGTTTGAGTTCTCTAACCCCGTTTTAAGGCTTCTGCGGATAAGTAACAAGTGAGGCAAAAGCCGTGTAAAGCTGATCGGGGAAGCCTGACTCCTATAGGCTAGGACTATGAGCGTGGATTTAATTGATGAGCACGTCTACGAGCAGACCATGAAGAATAAGGTCCTGCCCAGCCTGGCCAGGTGCAGCCATGAGGGTTGGATGGACTCCTGCAAGCCCGGGGATAAGGAGAGTTTTCGTTCAGACATACCCAATGAGGACACGGGTGATCCCCACAAGCGGCTACATTACGTCTGCTATTCTGCTTCGGAATTCCAGGATGCCACCCCAACCCATGTGATGGCCCGCTACCGGGGAGCCATCGTCATCTCCCACGGATTTAGCGAATTTGGCAGGAAGTATGAGGAGCTCACCTGGTACTTCCTTATGGCCGGGTACTCAGTCTGCATCCTCGACCACTGGGGACATGGTCTGTCAGGGCGCGGGGTTGATGACCCCAACCTGGTCTGGGTGGACAACTGGGAGCGCTACGTGGCTGACTTGGCTGGCTTTTGCACCCAGGTGGCCCAGACCTATGCCGGTGAGCACCCGGTCTACCTTTATGCCCACTCCATGGGGGCGGCCATCGGGGCGAGAATGCTGGAGCGTTTCCCTGACATCATTGGCAAGGCTGTGCTCTCCTCACCGATGATTGAGCCAAAGACTGGGCATATGCCCCTGGCGGCACTGGCAGCAGCGGACGCAGCCTGTGCAGTAGGCATGGGTGAGAAGCCAGTTCCGGGCTTCCACCCTTTTGACGCCAACTTGGACATGTCCAAATATAAGCATGGCAGTCTGGCCAGGGTTGAATGGGCCCACCAATTGCGGGTAGGGCAGACCTGGTACCAGACCAGCCAGGTGACCTACCAGTGGATCAAGGAAGCGCTTCAGATGTGCCGTGAGCTCATGCGACCGGACCAGTGTGCTCAGGTGGAGGCTCCCATTCTCCTATTCCAGGCTGAGCCTGACAGGTTCGTCCTACCCAAGGCCCAGGAGAAGTTTGCCGCCCAGGTGCGTGACGGTGGCTGTGAGGTCGAGTTGGTCAAGGTGCCTAACAGCATGCATGAGTTATATGAGATGCCCAACGTGGTCCTGGGTCCCTATCTGGACCGGATTTTTAGCTTCTTCGAACAACCTTACGCCCTGCTCAATGATGAGGCCTCCGGGGAGGCGGGCGATTAGTAGGGCCTGGACGACATGGCCCACGTCTAGAGTGGGGACAAACCAAGAATCTGGGAGTGACGATGCATCGTTTTGCAGTGGGCTATGAGTTCGTATGCAGGATCATCATGATGGTTGCGGTGGTTCATCTTGCCTTCCTGACCCATATGCTGCTCGGCCTGGTCCTTGCAGGATTCTTCCCCTCCATTGCTGCCTCCTGCTCGGTCTACAGAACCTGGATCCTGGACCTCCATGACCGCTCTTGGACGGTCAAGCAGACCTGGAAGGCCTTCCACCAGGCCTGGAAGGAGGAATTGGGTCCGGCCAATATCTTCGGCTGGCCACAGTTTCTGGTCTGGGTTCTCCTAATCTGGGAGTACTGGCTGACCATGAGCAACGATATGGGTACGACTGGCCTGGTGGTATCCGGCCTGCTCCTGGTCCTCAACATTGTGTATGGTCTCTTCGTCTGCTTAAGCTGGGTCGTCCGCTCCAATTTTGCTCAGGGTCCTATCTGGGTTGTGAAGACCTCCCTATCCATGGTGATTGCACGCCCCCTCTGCAGCCTCATGCTGGTCCTCCTCCTGCTTATTACCGTCTGGGCCTACTACACCTGGCCCGGTCTCATGGTTGCCTTCGGGCTGGCTGTCCCCATCTTCGCCGATATGATGGCGGTCTATTCCTGGGGCCGGATTCCTGGTATGGATGTCCACGTCCTTGAGCCCAGGGAGTCCAAGAGGCGCAAACAGGGTTAACCCCTGCCTGGTCTGGTGACCTTGGTGGTAGCGAGTAATGATTTTCTGATTCCCGCCCACCATAGGGTCCAGGAGGGGGATACTGCTTGTGCGTTAACTAATTTTATTTTTTCACACACCTGATAAATTCCTAATATCTCAGTATTTTATATCTCTTGTTAACTAGTTACTGCTGAAAGTTGACATAAACTAGTTAACTCTTTTACTATGACCTCGCCAGGAGAAGGATGGGTTGCACAGTCGCCTGATCATCGCTCTTCTGGCATCACCAGTAAAGGAGAGTGTGATGGCACAAAGAGGTGTATGGAAGAGGGTTGTGACTGCCGCTGCCCTATTTGGCATGGTGGTTCCACTGGCTGCCTGTGGTTCTGACAAAGCTGAAAACAGTACCGAGGCTGATGGTAAACCGGTCATAAAAATGATGATCACGCGCTATTCTACCGATACCCCTATGACCAAAATGAAATGGGCTAAGGATGTAGAGGCAGCCTGTGACTGTCATATTCAGTGGGAGGATCTCGCGGATTCTGCTTGGAGTCAGCAGAAGAGCGCCAAATTAGCTTCTGGGGATATAGCGGATGCCTCGATTTTTGCCTTTGACCCAGGGGATGCAGTCAAGTATGACTACTTTGATGATCTGAACGCCAATATGGACAAGATGCCCAATGTACAACGGTTCTTCAAGGACAATACCGTCGCTGAAAAGATGGTGAAAGACAAGGAGGGGCACGTATACGTACTCCCTACAGACCGTGGTAAGAGCTACCGCGTCTCAACGAGCCATTTAATGATTAACAAGAAGTGGCTCGATAAGCTCGGTCTTCAGATGCCTAAAACCTGGGACGAACTGACACAGGTACTTACCGCCTTTAAGACCCAGGATCCCAACGGGAATGGAAAACCTGACGAAATACCCTTCAATATGCGCCGTCTGGACACCGATGGTTTCAAGCTCTGGAACCCCTTTGTCCTGCTCAACTCCACGGGCATTACCACGAGCTTTGCCGGCACCTCGCCTTCCCTACAGGGCTACTATGTCAAGAATGGCAAGGTTGACAGTTTCTTAACGCAACCTGAGTACAAGAAAGTTATTACCTATCTGCACTCACTGATGGAGCAGGGTCTGGTGCCCAAGGATGCCATGACCCGTGACGATGCAGCCACCACGGCGGCCACCACCGGAGACGGGAAGACTGCCCGCTCCGGACTGATCGTCGGCTGGGCAAAGACAGATTTTGAAAAGCTCAAGGATGAATATGTCCCCATGCCGGTGCCTAAGGATAGCGCCGATAGGCCTGACTCTGAAGTTACCTGGGATTACACCCAGGACCTAACCGAATTAAGCAATCACGGTATCGCCGTTTCCAAGAATGCAAAGAACAAGGAGGCTGTCTACAAGGCCATCAACGCCCTCTATAGCCCTAAAATTTCAGTCGCCCAGTACTACGGTGACATTCCTGACTTTGTTGAGGAAAAGGGAGACAAGGTCTACAGGATGAAGGACGGCTGCTATGACGGCAAGATAAAGTGTGCTGCCGTTGCTGACCGGTTTGCAGGATGGATTCCCGACAGTATCAGCGTCGAAAATGACCAAACTGCTGAGGCGCTCCAGGAGGCCGATAAGGCCTATAAGGATACCCTGGCCAACGTCGACCCAGTCAAGGATGTCATGCCTGCCTACGTCCGTATTGACAGTGAGGAGGATCAAACCGCCTTGGGTAACAACAACACCGCTATTCTCAGCTACGCACTGGCACAAACCGCTAAGTGGATCCAAAAGGGCGGGGTCGATGAGGGCTGGGACTCCTATATCAAAAAGCTTGAAGACCCCAGTCTGGGCCTGAAGCAGAACATCCAAATTTGGCAGAAGTATTACGACCAGTACACCAGTGAAGCCAACTAGGAGAGTTCACTGATCGATTGGGGCCACGAGGCGTTTGCCTCTGGCCCCGGACGGAGGGCAGCCCTCGAGGGTCTGAGATCTGGCCTAGTTGGGATCCTTCCCCGTCGCCATTGAATACATCTTGAGTGAATGGAGTGCTCATGAAAGCGAAGCAGGTGGTGGTTCACGAGAATACACCACACGGGATGCGAGGGATCGTGTGGTCCTTCAAACGGTATTGGCAATTGTGGCTGTTGGCCCTTCCCGCGATCTTCTTCGTCGTCCTGTTTGCCTACGTTCCCATGTGGGGAATCCAGCTGGCCTTTAGGAAGTTTGAGCCCAGTAAGGGTATTACGGGCGGCAAGTGGATGGGGCTGTCCTACTTTAAGCAGTTCTTTGCCTCCCCCATGTTTGGCAACATTATGAGGAACACCATAAGCATCAGCCTGTGGACCCTGGTTATGGGCTTTATAGCCCCTATTATCCTGGCCCTCCTGATCAATCAGATAGCCAGCACCAAGATCAAGGGCCTTGTGCAGACCATCACCTATATGCCTCATTTCATATCCACCGTGGTAATTGTGGCCATGCTCAATATTTTCCTGACGCCAGAAACTGGCCTCCTGGGAAAGTTTCTGGGCGATACCAGCCTTTTGGGAGAGCCACAATGGTTCACCCCCATCTACTGGATTAGCGAGGTCTGGCAGCATTGCGGTTGGAATTGTATTATTTACCTGGCCGCGCTCAGCTCAGTGGATGTTGCCCTTTATGAGGCAGCTAAAATCGACGGCGCCGGCAGGATGCAGCTGATTCGCTACGTTGATATTCCCACCATTTTGCCTACCTGTGGAGTCCTGCTGATCATGAACATGGGGTCAGTTCTCTCTGTCGGTTTCGAAAAGGTCTTCCTCATGCAGAACGCGCTCAATTCCTCGGCCTCAGAGGTCATCTCAACCTATACCTACAAGATAGGTATTTTGGGCAGTCAATTTTCCTACTCCACGGCCATCGGACTCTTTAACACCCTTGTCAACTTCTTCTTCCTGATCCTGGCGAATTACATCTCGAAGAGGGTCTCTGACACCAGTATCTTCTAAGGAAGTCACATGGTACAAAAAGCATCAACACCAGTGCAAGCCCCTATGAACCCTCGTGATGCTAACTTGCTCGCTGCCCGCAACAGTGGGGAGCAGGTTCCCTTCAATAAGAAGGTCCACCAGCAGAGGAGTTTTTCAGATTGGATGGTTGATATCGCTATCTGGGTCGTCCTGATCCTGGTGGTTTTGGCCGTCCTCTACCCCCTCTGGTTTGTTGTCATCGCCTCAGTGTCTGACCCCAAGCTGGTGGCCAGCGGGCAGCTGAGCCTACTCCCCAAAGGGCCGACTTTGAAGGGTTATGAAACTATTTTTCATGATGCCCGCATCTGGCATGGCTACGCCAATACCATCCTCTACTCGGTGGGCGGCACCCTGCTGAATATGGTGGTTACCATCCCTGTGGCCTTTGCTCTCTCTAGGAGGGAGTTTAAGGCCCGTCGCCTGATCATGTTCCTCTTTACCTTTACCATGTTCTTCGGTGGGGGACTGATCCCCAGTTACCTGCTCTATAAGCAGCTGGGCATCCTCAACACGGCCTGGGTCTTTATCCTGCCGGGGGCTGTCAGCGTCTACAATGTCATCATCACGCGATCCTTCTTCGATACCTCCATCCCTGAGGAGCTGCATGATGCTGCACAGATTGACGGCATGAGCTACATCGGATACTTCATACGTATTGTGGTTCCGCTGAGTTCGGCCATTATCGCAGTCATCGCCCTCTACTACTTCGTAGGGCACTGGAATGACTACTTTACCGGTCTGATCTACATTACGGATATGAAGAAGTGGCCCCTGCAAAATGTACTCCAACAGATCCTGCTTGCCAATCAGACCCAGTCGAATATTGCCTCCGTTGGCGCCCAACAGGCACAGGAGGCTGCCGAGCAAATCAAATATGGCATCATTATTGTGTCGACACTGCCTCTGTTGGTCCTCTATCCCTTCTTGCAGAAATACTTCAATAAGGGAGTCATGATAGGGGCCATCAAGGGCTAAAATCCACCCATAAGAATCGAAGAAAGGGGGAAGATCGTGGTCACGATGCAGGAAATCGGGGACAGCCTCGGTGTTTCCAAAGCAGCTGTATCGTTAGTGCTCAATGGTAAGGACCAGGGCCGAATCCGCCGGGAAACGGCTCAGGCCATCCGGCAGACTGCCCAGGTCATGGGGTACTCCCCCAAGAAAACCAGTTATTCCAGTGAGAAAAAGACGCGGATTCTGGGATTCATCAGTGATCACATTGCCACTTCCCCCTATGCGGGCAGGCTAATTTTTGGTGCCCAGGAGGCTGCGCGACAGCTGGGTTACATCATCGTCGCGGTCAATACGGATGGGGATGACCAGCTGCAGGCCTCTGAAATTTCAGCCCTGAAAAGCTACGGAGTAGATGGTTTCCTCTATGCCTGTGTCTATAACCAGGTGATCCACTTGCCACAGAGTCTGAACGGGGAGCGGGTGGTGATTGTGGACGCCACTGATACCAGCGGCCATGTTCCCTCTATCATTCCTGATGAGCGACATATAGGCAGAACCGCCACCCGTCACCTGATCGATGTTGGGTGCAAACGTATTGCCTTTATTGGTTCATTTGGCCCCATGCAGGCTCAGCGCGGTCGACTGGCTGGTTACTGCAAGGAACTCACCGAGCACGGCATAGCAGTAGACGATAATCTGATCGTAAATGTAGAAATGGGCCAGGATGGGATGGAAAAGGTGGCCCGCTTGGTAGACCAATATCAGCCCGATGGCTTTTTCTGTTTCAACGATGCCCGAGCCTGGTACGTCTATAGCGCAGCCATGCGGCGCGGGCTCAATGTGGGCCAAGACATCTCAGTAGTTGGAGTGGATAATCACCAGGTTGTTGCTGAAATGATGGCCCCCTCGCTCACAACTATCGAATTGCCGCACTATGAGATGGGGTACTGGGCCACCCTGAAACTCATTTCACTGATTGAGCGGCGCCGGTTAGATGATCTCAAGCTCTTGCCCACTAATGCGCCCATTCCCTCGCTTGATCGCATTCACGCCCAGGTCAAGTGTGTGCTGATTGAGAAGGAATCAGTGGTGGGGCATTCATGAT
>NZ_NPOR01000001.1:0-152743 GCF_003688325.1 Bifidobacterium sp. wkB338 | reverse complement strand
CTTGTCAGTCGTGTGGGAGCTTAACCCTAATGACAGTTTTTATCCACCCCTGTTTCATGTTTTAGTCTATGTATTGCTTAGTGTCTCAAGCTGGTTAGGGATTCAAGTCAATATATTTACCGGACTGAATTTGATATGGCTGGTCACTTCGGGTCTTCTTTTCCCGATAGGTATGTTGCTGTGGTGTTCTTATTTCTATTCAGATGCATCAAAGAGATGTCGGATCATTCTTAATATCGCAGTACCAGTGCTATCCGTGGTATCGGTGGCGCAGCCCTACTGGATGTTGAACGCCGGACCGCTCATTGCTTATGGACTTGCTACATCGATTCTGCCTTTGCTGATGTATTCCAGTCTTAGGTTAATGGATGCAGTCACTATACAGAGCGAACGCACAGTTGCTCAGGTACTCCGTTGGTCTCTGCTGACGATTGTTCTCGGCTTGCTGATGTTATTGGCTCACCCTCGAGTGGCTTTTACCTATTTGGTTTTCATAGGTCCTTTTATACTGGTGAAAATGTCCAAAAAAGACATTCTCTGCTTCCTTCTATGCATATTTCTCGCAGCGGGGCTCTTCTTTGCATATGTCTCTCACCGTGATCACGGCAAGGATTACCTGCATCCTGGGTCATGGTTCCATACCTTTCGGCCTACCAGAAGTCTTGGTAATGCGGTGAAAACAGTGTTGACTGATGCCATTCCTGGCCTTGCAGGCATCTTTATGGCAATTTTGGTCTTTATTTGTTTTATTGCAGTTGTGTTGCTTTGCGGGGAGCGTTTTCGTGATGCACTTGCTGTGGACGGAGCATTTCTTCTTACTACCCTGATTTTCGTTTCGAGTTCCGCACTTACTGGGCCAGTGGCCAACGTGATCACTGCTGCCTGGTATCGTGGCGAGACTCGGCCCCTGACGATGATACCTTTGGCGGTTGTTCCCCTGTTGGCCTTTGGTCTGCGTTGCCTTTTTGAGCCTCGTCCTGGCAGGGGCCTGAAGACCCATGTTCTATTCCAGCCCGTGTCATCCCAGGTTCAACTCTCGCCTGTCAGTGTGATCACGGTGTTGCTTCTGGTCGTAGTCTTGGTGGTCTGCTCGTGTTTTGAACCGGCAAAAAGGCAATTGTCGGCCATTGTCGCTGGTAGCACGGATATCGAAACGCAAACTCCAGGGGAGCAATTGAGCCATGATAAATACTATGCCTTGAAGAAGGTACACGACTTGGTGGAAGACAATGCTGTAGTGGTGTCTGACCCCTTGAATGGCTCTATGTATGGAATGGCTCTCTACGGAATGGATATGTTGTATCCGGTATACAACCCCATGGATACGAAAAATGGCCAGGTGTTCGGAAGGGTGGAGCGTGCATTCGCCTCAGGTGATTCCGAACGCTTGCTGCATGCAGTGTGCCCTGTCGTGACCAGTTATAAGGCAAAGAGCCAACCTGAAGAGAGAAGCAACAAGTACTTTTTGACTATGGGCCCACAATCTCCAAGCCTGCGTATGTTCACCTACAAGGCGCAGTACTATCCCTTCCATGACGACCGTTTGATCAATGAATATGAACGACGGGGAACACTGGTAAAAATCAGCGCCCTTGATTCTCCCAATGAGCCGGGGAGTCAATGGAATCTGTATCGATTCGCATGCAGATGAGCAATCTATGCGTCTTATATTTAGGGCTTGAGAGGTAGTTGTCGGTCAACGGCTTGGGATAGATACGAACAGTGTGCCTTGCATTGCTGCTGAAAGAAATCAGACGCTGCCGACCTTCTTCGCAGGAGGACCGGCAGCGTCTGGACGGGGCTAGTGCCGACCTTCCACTGCCCTGGCTACCGTTTTCAAGATCTCGCGACGGGCGCTGCCGATTGGGGCGATAGGGTCTACCAACCTGCGGAGTCCATTGTCCTCGGCAATCACGCGTTCATGCTGTGCCACCTGTACCTGGTTATGGGAGGATCCAGACAGGTGTTGTATCAGGCTCTCGTAGAAGGGGGTCTGTCTGGCGTAGGACCAATACACGTCAGCCAGATCACAACTGGCATCATTCCAAGGTTTTATGAATCCAGCGTAGTGAATAATCCTTGGCTGCTTACGGGACTGAAGGTAGTCGCGGTAGGCATTGGCTGGTGCATGGCTGAATATACGCTCCAGCCTGGTGTCGCAGTCATGTATCACGTTCCATGACCAATCCAGATAAGTCACCCGGCCCTGGCACTGGGCGTTCAGAACATCCTGGTCGTTGTAAATAAAGCTGGTATTTGAAGACAGCCGTAGCCATTCCGGCAGGGAGTGCAGCTTTCGCATCTCAGCAGTGTTCAGCAACAGTACGCCTGCCTGGAAGTAGGAATAAGGATCCCGCATGCCTAATACCTGCCTGCTGTAGCGCAGCCGCTTGCCATCCTTGTTGTTCAGGTTGCCCAGGTAATCGATATCGTGGATAGCGGCTAAAAGATCAGTACCCAGATCTGTATTGTAGAGTTCTGCAATATCGTCGTTCACTACCAGATCTGAATCCAGATACAAAACCTTGTCATAAAAAGGCAGAACAGTCTGGATGATAAATCGGTAGTAGGTTTCGATGCTGATGTGTTGGTTGGAGGTTGTCAGGTTGCAGCCGGCAATTTCACGTTCCACATTCACGAAGCGCAAGGTGATGTTGGGGGAGGACACAAGGAACTTCCTCATGACCGCCTTATGCTGCTTGCTGATGTCCCTTTCCAGAACGACAATATCGTAGTGATACTTGTCTGATGCGTTTGACAGCAGCGAGTATATGGCTGTAGTCAGCATGGGTACATAGGCGTCATTGGCCGCGAAAACAACCGGAATGATCTCTTTTGCATTGTCGGCAAGTTCAAGGGGCCTGCAGATCGTCTGCTGTTCTGGGTGGGTAAAATGAACGCATTGCAGCTCTTTGGTACGCAATGTGGGCCTGACCCGACGCTGGTGAATAAGCCAGATGTTGAAAAGCCGCTCGGCCAGATGGCCTGGCGTGCGCAGACCCTCCTGGCTGTATGCAGACATGTCGGTGCTCTGCTCGAATTCGTCAAGTATGGGGAACAGCCACTGGCAGTAAGCAAAGAAGAGGTCCTTGCGCATAATAAACATATTGCAGAAGCATGAATAATGCCCATGCAGATACTGCTTGACGTCATCGCTATAGTCAGGGTGCGACTTCATGACGATGGCGCATGCCTTTTGCAGGTCCTTCAGGTACAGGTCCGGTGCGGCCCTGTACAGAGCCAGCGGGCTACCCCAATTGTCGATGGTTGTTCGAAGGTCCTTGATGCCGGTGGTGATAACGTCATAGCCCTTGACAGTTGCGGAGATAGTCGCGTCGTCCAGGCCATATCGCTTGATGGCGGCATCGTCGATATAGTCATCCATGATTTCCCCGTAAGGATTCTCCCTGTGGGTGGCCTTGGAGAAATCGAAGTATCGACGGTAATGGCAGAAGCCGTAATAGTCGGCGTCGACGTTTTTCCATGCCCAGTACTGTGTGGTGAGTTCGCAGTATCTGGGGTTTTTCTCTGAGATGTTAGTGCCGTCATCATCGTGCAGGGTATTCTTCATCCTTGCCTTTGTAAGGCCAGGGCCTACCTGCACGGGTTGCAGGATCTCGGACTTGGGGATGTCGACTTTTTTGTGCGTTGTTACGAAAATCCTGATGCGCTGCCGATTATAGGCATCAAGCGTCTGTCGGGCCTTCAGATCGGTCAGATGTTCATTGGCCTTGCTGCGCATGCTTTGATAGCGTTCAAGCTGTAGAGGGGGAGCGGAGTTCACAAATATCCTGTCTGCTATGGCTTTCCAACCCCACAGAGGGTCCGTGTCATCAATGGCGGATTGCTGATGAAGAAAGTCATATGCTCTGTCTCGAATAAAGCGATAGATCTCCCTGCCGGTGATGGCGGGGCCGAAAACGTCGCTCATACCATGGGCGGCCTCTGCCTTATGCCCATCATCGATGCGCAGCAGCCAGTCATTGGCCAGTATTTCCGTGCCCTTATGCTCGAATCCCAGGGCGCACTTCTGCAATATGGCCGAGTGCTGGCTGTTGGCGAAATCATAAGCAGCTGCAAAGTTCGATTGGAATTCCCGGCAATATCGTGCATACAGCTTGGGGGTGATCTGCGCGGTGCCACTGATTCCACGGCCATAGTAATAGCGGTATCCCCTGCATTCCTTGATCGGTTGATAAGACTGAGCAAGCGCTGAGGTGACAAAGCACTCGTACCCATCCTGGGAGCGGCCTAGGCGATTGTCGGTCATGACGGCAAAGGCTTTCTTGAGCAGGGCCGTTTTATAGAGCCGCTGGGTGAACCGCCAGTCCACCTGTTGTCCGCGGTCTTCATCAAAAATGTCGCGAACGATATCAAGACCCTGGCTTGGCTTGGTGGGCTTGTTATTGAAGCTCTCGAAATCCTGCCGTTCTCTGTCCAGAGTGCCGTTCGCTGCCGTCACAGTGATGCCGAAATGCATGATGTCGGCAGGGTGAAGGTCTATGGCCTCTGACAGCTCGCTGAGCATGGAAGGAGCCAGGGCATCATCGCCATCCAGGAAGAAGGTATATTCGCCTTTGGCTTCCTGCACGCCAGTGCGTCTGGTCAAGTGAGTGCCCATGTTGCTTGGGTGCTCCACCAATCGAATTCTCTCGTCTTTGCCGGCTGCTTCCGCTGCAACGGACGCCGTGTTGTCCGTGCTTGCGTCATTGATGACCAGAGCTTCGAAGTCCTTATAATCTTGTGAGCTGATGCTGGCAAGGCATTCCGGAAGGTACCTGCCCACGTTGTAGGCGGGAATTACGACTGAGATCTTTGGCATATAGCTGGCATCTCCTTGTATAGCTAATCGAGGGCGACGAAGTCTTTACGTATCTTACCTGGATGCCGCAATAGGCAGGAGCATAACCATTGAATATTCAGCTGGATTACACAACTGGTTCCCTGGCACTTCCAGTATGGAATGAACTGTAGACTGTTAGGTATGAAAATAACGATCGTAGGTACTGGCTATGTCGGTCTGTCCCTGGCCTGTCTGTTGTCACAGCACAATGAGGTGCGAGCCCTGGATGTTCTGAAAGGCAAGGTCGATGCCATCAACCAAGGGCAATCGCCCATCAAGGATTCTGAGATCAGCGCCTTTCTTGCTTCCGGAAAATGCGACCTGCAAGCTACGCTGGATTCTGACTGGGCTTACGAGGAGCCGGATTTCATCGTTCTTGCCACTCCGACCGATTATGACGAGGAGCGCAATTACTTTGATACCTCATCAATCGAGCAGGAGCTCCAGAGGTTGGATAAACGGCACACCCAGGCCTGCATCGTCATCAAATCGACGGTTCCGGTAGGGTACACCGAGACCATATGCAAGCGTTATCCGCAATTGCGCATTGTGTTCTCACCCGAGTTTCTTCGCGAGGGCCACGCGCTTGCCGACAACCTGCATCCATCGAGGATTGTCGTTGGCATTCCTGCCGACCACGTGCAGGACTGGAGGCATTATGGTGAGCAGTTCGCTCAGCTGCTCCAGCAGGGTGCTGAGGATGACGGAATTCCTTGCCTGTTGCTCCGTGCCACTGAGGCAGAGGCCATCAAGCTCTTCTCAAACACCTATTTAGCACTGAGGATTTCGTACTTCAACGAAATGGACACCTACGCCGACGTTCGTGGCTTGGATACGGCGCAGATCATCAAGGGCGTGTGCCTGGATCCCCGGATTGGCGATTACTACAACAACCCTTCATTCGGCTATGGCGGGTATTGCCTGCCCAAGGATTCCAAGCAGTTGCTGGCCAACTACAAGGATGTGCCGCAGACCCTGATCAAGGCCGTGGTTGAATCCAACGATACGCGCAAGCGGTTCATAGCGGAGCAAATCGCCTCTCGCAAGCCCAAACTGGCTGGAATCTACCGGCTGGTCATGAAGAAGGGTTCGGATAACTTCCGTGCAAGTTCCATCCAGGGCATCATGGAGTACCTGGATAGCCTGGGTGTGGATTTCATCATTTACGAGCCCATGGCTGCCGATAGTTTCGCCGGGCATAGGGTGACCCATGATCTCGATGAATTCAAGGCCTCATGTGATCTGATTGTGTGCAACCGGATGACTGAGGAATTGAACGATGTGGCAGACAAGGTCTATACCCGCGATTTGTGGCATCGAGAGTAGAAGCAGTCAATTGGCACTGCGCATGCCAATGCTGTTTACGCTTTATGCAGTATGACTCGCAGCAGTGATTTGACGCGGGAGCGCCTCTTGGAGCCAACAGGAAGTATCTTGTCGGCATACTGCCTTATGGGGCTGTCTTCGGTAATAAGACGCTTATGATGTCCGGTTGAAAGAGATTCAGTCTTGGTCATGATGGCCAGTATCTGGTGGAAAAGCGGGGAGTGCCGGACGTACAGCCAATACCAGGTGGATAGGTCACACCAAGGATCTAGCCATGGCTTGTCGAAGCCGGCATAATGAACAATATAGGGCTCCTCACGGGCTTGTACATAGTCCTTGAATGCCTGTGCAGGCGCATACCGAAAGACCGTCTCGACACGGTCGTTGCAATCGTGCAGGACGTTCCACCGACCGTCAAGGAACCTGACCTTTCCCTGGCATTCCATGTTGAGTATGTCTTGATCGTTGTATATGTAGTGAGGGTTTGCTGCCAGCCGCATCCATTCGTTGGTGGTGTGTATTCTTCGGAGAGCCTTCAGGTTCATCACCAGCACTCCGGCCTGGAAGTATGTATACGGATGCTTCAGATGCAACACATTGCGGGCGTATTGCAGACGCTTGCCATCGGAATACCCCAGGTTGCCTAAAAAGTCCAGATCCTTGACTGCTGCCACAGCGTACTGGCTGACGTCGGTATCGTAGAGCTCGGCTATGTCTCGGTTGACAACCAGGTCGGAGTCCAGATACACCACCTTGTCGTATTGAGGCAGCACCTCCTGGATCAGGAATCGGTAATAGGTTTCATTGCTGATAAAACCGTTGTTGGTCGTCAGAGCCCTGCCGGCCATACGCTGCCGTACATCAAGGAAATGCAAAGAACACCAGGGGTATTTGGCGAATATCCCTGCAAGGATTTCTTTATTGTCCTTTGATATATCCTGCTCCAGGACAATGATGCGGTATCGACGATTCGCTGATGAATTGCGCAGTAAGGACGTTAATGTCGTGGCCAGCATAGGCACATAGGCGTTGTTGGCCGCCAGTACCACGGGTACAGCCTTGTCCGTTGCGTTTGCCGGTTCAGCGGTTTCCTGAGCATCGGGATAGCGGAAGTGCACGCATCCCAGTTGCTTGATTTTCCAATTCCCGCTGGTGCGCTGATGATGGCAAAGGAAGATGTTAAGCAGCCTTTCGGCCAGGTGTCCCGGCGTTCTCAGGCGTTCAATGTCGGCCGTGGATGCATCCCATATGGCCGTGAACTTTTGCAGGAGCGGAAACAGCCACTGGCAATATTGGCGGAAGATTTCTTTCTTCATTATGAACATGTTGCAGAAAGAACCCTTGTCGCCGTGCAATACGGCATCCGCATCCTCCCTGTAGTCGGGGTAATTCTTGCAAAGGATTTCATACATGAGGCGGAGGTCGCCGACTCGCAGGTGATCGTTGCCTGCATAATGCTGGATCAGCGAATGATACCCCCCCATGGCTTCAACATTGTTGACGGGAGAGGTGATGACATCCCATCCGATCACCTGGCGCTTGATGGATTCATCATCTAGGCCATATCGCCGTGCAGCGGCCTCATCGATGAAGTCGTCCATGATTTCGCCGTAGTCGTTGGCCTGGTGGGGTACGCCGCTGAAATCGAAGTAGCGACGGTAGTGGCAGAATCCGTAGTAATCGGCATCGATGTTTTTCCAAGCCCAATATTGCGCAGTGAGCTCGCAATACATAGCATTGAGCGAAGAAATCGAGTCCCCGCTGTCGTCGTGAAGCATATGCGGGAGCTTTTCCGGCGCCTGCGCTGTTCCGACTTGCAGGAGACTGATCGCATCGCATTGCGGGACTGCAACGCGTGTACGGGTGGCTACATAGATTTTTATACGCTGCCCGTTTTGCCTGTCCTCGTTATTCATGCCGAATAAGACTCCTCGCTCGGTGGTTGGTACTTATGTTACTTCCCAATTGTGGGCTTCCTGTTTATATAAGGTAATAACCGCTGCCTTGCAAGAGGTTCCCTGCGATAATGAGCCTTTGCGCTATTGGACGAGTTCAGTAGAATAGGAGTTTTGTGAAAGCTTCTTTAAAGCGACTACAGCAAAGGTATCGCTACTCGTTTATCGTTTTCAAAGAGTTGGTCAAGACAGATTTTCAACTTCGGTACCAAGGGTCCTTCCTGGGTGTACTGTGGTCGGTTCTCAAGCCACTGATGCTGTTCTGCGTCATGTATGTGGTCTTTGTGAGATTCCTTCACTTCACGGACGGAACGCCCACATTCCCCATTGTTCTGCTTTGCGGCACCTGCCTGTGGAGTTTCTTCTCGGAAGCCACCAGCATGGGGCTGCAATCGATTGTCAACCGTGGAGACCTGCTGCGTAAGGTTCATTTTCCTACATACATCATCGTAGCGTCAGTCACGATGGGGTCCATGATCAGCCTGGCCATCAACCTGGGTGTGGTCATCGTTTTCGGGCTGTTCACCACGGCTCATTTCACATGGAGGATTCTCCTGGTCCCCCTCAATGTTTTTCAGCTCTATATCCTTGCCCTGGGCATTGCCATGATCCTATCCACGATGTTCGTTTATTATCGTGATATCGCCCATATCTGGGAAGTGGTTCTTCAGGCTATGTTTTATGCTGTTCCCATTATTTACCCATTGTCCATGGTGCAAAAGAATTATCCTTTGATTGCAAAATTCATGCTGTTGGATCCCGCGGCCCAGGTAATCATGGACGTGCGTCATAATCTCATTTCCCCTGAGAACGTCCCCACTGTTTGGACCCTGTACGGCAATAAGCTATTCGCTTTCATTCCTTTGCTATTGACAGTTCTTATTTTCATGTTCGGCCTGTATGTCTTTCGGTCGCATAGCAGAAAATTCGCGGAGGTTCTGTAATGCAAGATGTTGATCAGTTTGATGATCGGCCAGTCGTGCTCTCTGTTGACCATGTAGCCAAGTCCTTCAGGTTGCCGACTGAGCAGGCCACTGGCCTAAAGCAGGCTTTCATCAACTGGACCAAGGGAATCAAAGGGTACAGAGAGCAGGTTGTTCTTAAAGACATCAACTTCCAAGTGCACCAGGGCGATTTCTTCGGCATCGTGGGAAGAAATGGCTCGGGCAAGTCCACACTGCTGAAAATCATCTCGGGAATCTACGTGCCGGAACACGGCAGTGTGGATATTCAAGGCAAGTTGGTGCCGTTCATCGAGCTTGGCGTGGGCTTCAATCCTGAATTGACCGGTCGGGAGAACGTTTTTTTGAATGGCGCGCTTCTCGGCTTCTCTCATGACCAGGTAGCAGCCATGTACGATGAAATCGTCGATTTCGCCGAGCTGGGCGAATTCATGGATCAGAAGCTGAAAAACTACTCGAGCGGCATGCAGGTCAGGCTGGCCTTTTCCGTGGCCATCAAGGCGCAAGGCGACATTCTGGTGCTTGATGAGGTTTTGGCAGTCGGTGATGAGGCCTTCCAGCGCAAATGCGATAATTTCTTCACTGAAATCAAGAAAGATCCGACCAAAACGGTCATTCTTGTTACGCATAGCATGGATTCCGTCAAGAAATACTGCAACAAAGCCATCCTGATCCGTGACGGCGAGATCGTAGTTTCTGGCGATAAGAATGATGTTGCCAGCCAGTACACCTTGGAGAACCTCCAGGCTGGGCAGAAAAAAACGGAAAAGAAGGTGGAAAAGGAAAAGCAGACCCATGAGCCGGGACTGAGCGATCAGGTGCCTATCTTTAGGGTCTTGCCGGTATCGCCTCAGCTGCTTACCTGTGACGACACCTTTGAGTTCGATGTGGAGTACGACTATCGGGGAGACAGCGACTTCTACATACCCATGTCGGTCATGGATACCGGTCGGGGAGGGGTCCCCTATGATTGCGGAGCCCAATTCCACGTCAATGCCCCAGGGCATCATCTGGTTCATTTTTCCATGCCGCTCAAGCTCTTCAATGATGGGAACTTCCGCATCATCGCCTCTATGCGGATCATCCCTGACGTCACCAACCTTTCCAACTATGAGCAGCTCGCTTTCACCAGCGATGAGAACGCCTGCGATTTTGTGGTGCGCAATCATGGCACCACCAATTTTGCAGGCCTGATCAACGACAGAAGCATGGAGATTGTCCGTACTGGCATGGAGGACATGGATTGACGGATAAGGATGAAGTTGCCAGCCTTCTTGTCACCGGAGGTGCAGGTTTTATTGGCTCCAACTTCGTTCGATATCTTGCCCGAGTGAGTCCGCAGGCGAAGGTCGTTGTTCTGGACAAGATGACCTACGCCGCCAATCCGCATAATCTGGATGGTTTGTCGCGCAAGCCCATAGTGATCAGGGGTGATATCTGCGATTCATCTTTGGTTGAGCAAATCGTCAAGCAGCATCATATTAATGGAATCATCCATTTTGCGGCAGAATCGCACAATGACAATTCCATTAGGGATGCTGCTCCCTTTATTCATACCAACATTTATGGGACCTACGTTCTTTTGGAGGCCGCGAGACGCCATGACCTGCGCTTTCATCATGTGTCTACGGATGAGGTCTTTGGCGATACATCCGTTGGGGATGTGACGAAATTTGACGAGAGCAGTCCCTATCGTCCGTCGAGTCCGTATTCGGCGACAAAGGCGGCCTCTGATCATCTGGTCAGGGCCTGGTGGAGGACTTACGGCACCAGAGTGACCATAACGAACAGCTCAAATAACTATGGTCCGTTCCAGCACGTGGAAAAGTTCATTCCCCGGCAAATAACCAATATTCTGACGGGTCGCAGGCCCAAACTGTATGGCCAGGGCAAGGATGTTCGTGACTGGCTCAGCGTGGAGGATGATTGCAGAGCCATCTGGAATGTCTACCGTCGGGGTCGTTTGGGGCAGACCTATCTGGTTGGAGCGGATAATCGCCTCAGCAATCTCGCTGTGGTGCGGATGATTCTGGCAGTGATGAACCGGCCTCTTGATGAAGTGGAGTTTGTGGGGGATAGGCCGGGAGCCGACAGAAGATATGCCATCGACGCCTCGAAAATACGGCGCGAGTTGGGGTGGAAGCCTCTTCAGGCGGACTTCGCCAAGAGCCTTGAGGCCACTATCGAATGGTACAAAAGGCATGAATCGTGGTGGATGCCGGCAAAGCAAACGACGGAATTGCGGTATCGGCAGGAAGGCCACTGAAATCTCTGATCCAAGGACCTGAACCGGATGATGTCAACCCGCCAGGTTGTCTGGCACGATAGATAGTATATGGCTTATCTGTCTATGTATAAGTTGCATAGCGGGTTGATGTGCTACACCCTCCTGTCACGGAAGGCCCGTGACCTGTAAGTCCAAAGGAGGTGGGTGATGTCTGCGCATAAGTATGAATTGATGTTCATTGCCGATCCGGCCATGGATGAGCGCTCGCTGAAGAAGCTGACCGACCAGTATCTCGAGGTGGTCACCAAGGAAGGCGGCTCTGTCGACAATATCGATGTCTGGGGTCGTCGCAAGCTAGCCTACGAGATCGACAAGCACAAGGAAGGCAACTACGTAGTGGTCGAGTACACCTGCGAGCCCTCCGCCAGCGCTGAGCTTGATCGTGTGCTGAACCTGAACGAGTCCGTCATCCGTACCAAGATTCTTCGCAAGGACGACAAGTAAGCAAACAGCAAAGGACGTCGAAGCGTCGAAGGTCCAAGGGTGCGGGATTCGCCCCAACAGGCGCATTCCTAAATCCTCATTCCGAGGAAAGGTCGTGACATGGCGGGAGATACATACATCACCGTGGTGGGCAATCTCACTGCGGATCCGGAGGTGCGTACGACCTCCAACGGAGGCACGGTGGCCAATCTGACCATCGCGTCCACGCCCAGGCAGTTCAATAGGAACTCGGGGCAGTGGGAGGACGGCGACTCGCTCTTCATGCGTTGCTCGGCCTGGGATTCCACCTACAGCCCCATGGCCTCCAACATTCAGGCCAGCCTGACCAAGGGCATGAGGGTTATCGCTCAGGGTCGTCTGGTGCAGCGCTCCTATCAGGATCGTGAGGGCAATAACCGCACGGTCGTGGAGCTGCGTCTGGACGAGATTGGACCCGCTTTGACACGGAACACCGCCCAGGTCACCAGGAACGCCAACACTGGTGGCGGTGGATCCCGCGGTGGTTTCGCCGGCTCCAACAACGGCGGCTACCAGGGCGGGGCTTCCTACCAGGGCGGCGCCAGCGCGGCATCGGCCCCCATGGGTCGTCAGCAGCCAGCGCAGAGCCAGCAGGCCCCTGTTCAGGATCCCTGGTCATCGACCGGGTCCGGCGATTCCTTCGGATCCTTCGGTTCCACCGGCGAGTTCGGTGGTTCCGGGGACGAACCCGAATTCTGAAGTTTCATAGCGTCATCATTCATTTAAGGAGTACCAATGTCACGTAAAAGGCCGCAACCGCCGGTCAAGCCCTTCAAGAAGAAGCCGAATCCTCTAAGGGCCGCCAAGATTCATACCATCGATTACAAGGACGTGGCTCTGCTGCGTAAGTTCATCTCTGACCGCGGCAAGATCCGTTCCCGCCGCATCACCGGTGTCACCGTCCAGGAGCAGCGCGAGATCTCCAAGGCCATCAAGAACGCCCGCGAGATGGCCCTGCTGCCCTACGCCACCAACGGTCGCTGAAGGAGGTCAGGATTATGGCAAAGGAAACCAAGGTTATTCTGACCGATACCGTGACCGATCTGGGCCACAAGGGCGACGTTGTCGGGGTCAAGCCTGGCTATGCGCGCAACTTCCTGATTCCTCAGGGACTGGCTTTCGCTTGGTCCAAGGGCGCTGCTGCGCAGATCGAGTCCCTGCAGCGGGCCCGTCGCGCCAAGTCCATGGCCACCCGTGAGGATGCCGTGGCCGCCAAGGCCGCCATCGATGGGCAGACCGTCGAGATCGCAGCTAAGGTGTCTGATTCGGGCAAGCTCTTCGGCGGCATCTCCAACGATGCCATCGCCCAGGCTCTTCGTCCCCTGGCCGACGTGGATCCCCGCACAATCTCCGTGGAGACCATCAAGACCACAGGCGAGTTCCCGGCAACCGTAGCTCTGCACCCCGAGATCTCGGCCGCTTTCACGGTCAAGGTCGTCGCTGAGTAGCAGATCTGACCCCCATTTATCCCATAACGATCCTTTGAAATAGGGATCTGGGCTTAAGCAGGAGGCCTTCCCGCAGCAGATTATGAGCGGGAAGGCCTCCTTATGCGTTACAGGGAATTGGCCAATTCAGAAATTGCCGCCGTTCCAACCCCAGTCAGTAGTGGCCGTGTAACGAATGTAGGTGCGGTCCTTGGGGATGGACAGCTCTGATTCCAATGTGTCCATGATGGTCTTGGTCAGGCTTTCCCAGGCGGACTTGGGCACGTCGCTGCCGAAGACGTTGACTTCCACATAGGCGGCAGGCTTGCTGTCATCACCGGCGAAGTAGATGGGCATGTTCGACTCGAATGGGCACATGAGCCATCCTTCGGACTTGCCGGGGACGGCGGTGATGGCCTTGCCATAGGCGGTCTTGATCCGCTCGCGCTGTTCGGCGGTGATGGGTGTGCTTACATGAGTGTGGATGACAGGCATGGTGCTTCCTTTCCGGTCCGTCCGGCATGACCCACTCAGGATGATTCGGTCCGCCTGGCGGATGGCTGACTATTCCTGTCCCATAGTAGCCTCGCCCGGACTGGTTGGCTCAGTGCCAGCCGAAGGGCTGGTGACGCAGGGACCAGGCTCCCAGACGGTGGGCCACCGAACGTGGGTTGACCGGCTTGCCGGGTGCAGGCGCGTCCAGCAGCCACTTGCGGATCAGGAAGTTCCAGATGGCCACCACGACGGTGGCAGTGATCTTGGCGATGTTGGCATGGAGCAGGTAGCGGGCGTGCATGGTGGTGATGGCGTCCGGCGGCAGCATGGCAGTGCCCATCCATAGGATCACCTCGTTGATCCCCAGGCCTATGACTGAGGAGACCAGGAAGACCGTCATCTCCATCCACCGGGCCATGTCCTCCCGATGCTTGAAGACATAGCGCATGCTGGCCAGGTAGTTGAAAACCAGCGAGATCAGGAAGGAGATGGCCCCGGCCAGGACATTGTTCAGGTGCGGCCCCATGATCAGCAGGTTCATGATGCCGATGTCGATCAGGAAGGCGATGATGCCCACGATGCCGAACTTGAGCAGCTGTCCGATTAATCTACGCACGGTAGCCCATTCAATCATTCCTCCTGTGCTGACGGAGTGCCGGGAACCGCTTGTGTGCAAAAGCCTTACGTTATGCCCTAGGCGGGTAGCTCGGTCAGAATGGGCTCCTCAGTGCTGTTGCGAATCTGACGGAAGCCTACAAAGGCGATGGCCAGCGAGGCCAGAGCCAGGGTAGTGACCACCCCGAACCCGCCCTGGGATCCGTAACGGTCGATGAACTGCCCGGCCACAGCCGAACCGGCCGAGGACCCGATCGAATTCATGGCGCTCAGCCAGGCCATGCCTTCGGTGAAGCGGATGGGCGGCACCAGGTGGAGCATGAGCTGGTTGCCATTGATCCAGGTGGGTGCCTGGCAGACACCGATGATCAGGTAGATGACCATGATGGTCCAAAGATTCCTGGCGAACATGAAAGTTCCGATGCCCAGGTTGACCACCAGCAGGCAGAAGTAGAAACGCTTCCAGAGGGGGATGGTCCAGTTTTTGGCCCCGTAGAGCAGAGCGCCGACCAAGGAGCTGAAGGAGAAGCAGGCGAAGACGAACCCGGTCATCTGCTTCATCCCCTGCTCGGTGGCGAAGGCGATGATGGAGATGGATGCAGCGCTCTGGAAGGCTCCCAGACCGAACCAGGTAGCACAGATGGCGATCATGCCGGCGCTCCAGAAGGCGCCACTGCGGCCGTTCCCTCCCTCCTGGGCACGCAGACGGGCCACCTGCTGAGCCTGCCGCTCCCGATACTCCTTGCGGGTGATGCCCTGGGCGCGCGCCATGTCTGTCTGCGAAGGGGGCTCGGTTTCTCGACAGGAGAGGAACATCAAGGCCCCGACCAGCACGCAGATCCCGGTGAAAGAGAAAGCCAACACGCCTGAAATGACCGCCAATATGGAAGCCAATGGGTTGCCGATCACCCACATGGCCTCGTCGAAGACCCCAGATAGGGACAGGGCCTGGTTGGTGGCACGGTGGTCGCCGCGTAGCAGGTGCGTCCACCGGCTACGGCTCATGGCTCCCCAGGGCGGAATGGCAGCCATAAAGGGGGTGACCAAATAGAGCACCCAGGTGGGAGCGTGGGCGGTGATGGCTGTGATCAGGACCGTGGCGGCCACAACCCAGACCAGAACCGTGGGGATGGAGACCTGTCGCTGGCCGAACTTGTCAACCAACTTGCCCAGCATGGGGCTGACCAGGGCCAGGGCCACGGCCTGGATGGCGGTCAGGGCTCCGGCCAGGGAATAACTGCTGTAGTAGTGCTGCACCGAGATGGTGATGGTCATGCCCACCATGGGGAAGGGCATGGAGGCAATGACCGACCCTACTGCGAACCGCGCCGTATGAGGCAGTCGCAGAAGCGCTGAGTATCCTCCGAAGACTCTGTGACCGGCTTCGACCAGAGCCGCCTTCAGTTGCCGTGGCATGGGTTGTTCGTCTCGCTTTCCCTGGGTGTTTTCACGGTCCCGAAGCATGTTTTCCACAAGACCTTCTAGACGCACGAAAGGAAGTGGGGGTGCTGGGGGGACTGCTACAGTGGTAACCATATTGGCGCCTGATCGGTGCCATTCGGATAGTGATAATTCTACCCCCCGCCATGGTCTCTCAAGGGGCCCGTCGGGGAGCTTGGGAGGTGGGTCGTGCCTGCGACGACCATTCATTTCGTCCGTCATGGCCAGGTTGATAATCCCGATCATATTCTTTATGAACGATTGCCGGGATTCCATCTGTCTGGCAGGGGCAGGGCCATGGTCGAGGCGACGGCCCGCTTTATGGCCGAAGCCCCTTGCATGCGCGATCTGGAGGCCGTCTATTCTTCTCCGCTGGACAGGACCAGGGAGACCACGGCCATCCTGCTTGAGCAGATCAACCCTGCTCGTGTCCAACACGGCTTGAAACCGTTGGAGCCCATTTATGACCGTCGCCTGATCGAGGCTGGCAATGAATTCCGCGGCAAGCGCGTCGGCCACGGGCAGGGGGCTCTCTGGCGGCCTTCCAACCTGCGGCTGATCCTGGACTTGCGCCGTCCCAGCTGGGGGGAGTCATATCGGCAGATCGCTCGACGAGTGGGGGATTTCGTTCGTCAGGTGGTTCGCAGCCATCCTGACGCACAGGTTCTGGCTGTCTCGCATGAGTCGCCCATCTGGTCGTATCGTCATCTCTTGGAGACCGGTCACCCCGAGCATAATATGCTCCTCAGGGCCACCGCCCTGGCTTCGGTGACCTCCATCACCCTGGACTGTGAAACCGGCAAAGTTCTGGGAATCGCCTATGCGGACCCGGCGGCAGGCGTGTAAAGACCGCTTGTGCGGCTTAGGATAGCTGGGGATACTGTCGTGGATGACTGTCCGAGAACCCGATGAAGGAGCGTGATGATCATGGTGGATGTACAGGCAAGCGCGGAGGCGATAGCCGGACGGCCAGCCGTGGCCCAGGCGGCTGAGCAGGGGGCCAGGCTGGTAGACCTTTGGCCCTTGACGAATGCCGAGCACCTGGCCAACGATGCCAAGTATGCGGAGGACCTGCAGGTACGTATCAGCATGGTGCTGGCGCAGCTGATGACGGGCGAGGATGTGACCATTCCCGACGCAGAATACGTCTATGAGGGCGCTGAGGACATTCCTGGCCGTCCCCAGGAGCTGGTGGATGCCCTCATGGCTGCCAACGATGCCATCGAGGCGGCTGCACAGGCGAAGGACGACCAGTCCAAGATGCTTGCGGATTTGGCCGAAACCTTGGGCAGCGGCTGGGACCAGGCCCGGCAGCAGGAGGTGGCTGCTGGCGTGGCCAAGGCCGAGCAGTCCGTGGATGATCAGAACGAATCTGCCGAATCCTCTCAGGGCAAGGAGACGGTGGCCCAGGACCTGGCTACGAGCCTGGAGATCTGCCGTGATCTGCTTCAGCGTGCAGGCGCTGACCCTGACCATGCTGCGACCGCTGCACCAATTCTGGTCTATATCAATGAGCTCAACGAGCGACTGGGCATTCCCCGGGCTTTCCTGTCTGACGAGGATGTCGTCCGTGCCTTGAGATTACTGGATGATCCTGAGGCTTTCGCCGACCTGCTCGCCCCTCTAGTGGGCGCTGAGTGGGACCACCATCGTCAGGAGGTGCTCTGGGACCCCGAGGAGGCCAAGCGCAAGGCCAAGGAGGACGACGAGCGTAAGAGCCGCGAGGCCCTGCAAGCCAAGTTTGCCCATGTGCCTGAGGACCCCAACAAGCCTCCTGTGGAGCTCTGAGACCTTCTGCCCTTCGCCTTGGTATCGTTCAAGGCGAAGGGCAGGCTGGATTCATCTGTCGAAGCGTGCTCCTCGTGGATCGCTGGGGCGGGCCAACAGGACGATCCCGGCGACGGCTCCGGCGATCATGATCAAGACGCCCAAGCCAAGCAGGGAGAGCGAGGATCCTGGATTCCCGTCGATGATAGCCGCGAGGGCGAAGACAAGAGGGATGCAGCCCACCAGTTCGCCTACGAAAGGCAGGAGTATCCAGAAGCCGGACATGTTGGTGTCATGAAGTCGCCGTATGCTCACGGCCAGATTGGGTATGAAAAGTCCAAGGGCGACCAGGAAGGACAGGATCCGTCCCACAAAGATGGATCCTGAGGTGATGATCGAGACCGCAAAGTCGATGAGGAAAATCATGAGAAAAGCCCACCAGAATTCCCCACGGGAGGCCCTCCCGGAGAAGACGGAATATTTGACGAAGAAACGCTTGCAGGCGTTTACGAAGTCAATGCCGTACCAGGGTGCGTTCAGTGGCGGCTCACCGTTGAATCCGGCATCCGCATAGGGGTAGGCCGGATACTGTGGGACCTGGGGTCCGGGCTGGTACCCTGCCTGATATCCCGATTGGTAGCCTGCCTGCGACCAACCTTCAGGCGATTGATAAGAGTTGTCCGATGCATAGCCAGCTGGCGGGGTCGTACCATTGGGCTGGCCATTGGCCTGGCCGGGATTCGAATTTTGACCGTAGGGCGTCTGCTGCTGTCCGTAGTACTGCTGTTCATTGGACTGTTGACCATAGGGCTGTTGCTGGTTGTAGCCTGGCTGTTGACCCTGCGGCTGTTGACCGTATGGTTGCCCTTGGTATGACTGTTCCCGCTGGTAATCGACAGCAGGTTTTTGGGCTTCGTTGATCGGATGGTAGACGTCGCTCTGGTCAGAAGCTGCTTGTGCATAGCCGGGTTGGTCTGGTTGCGGCTGATTCGGGTAGGCTGCGGGCCCTGAACCGGTTCCATCTGTGTGACTGTTCTGGGACCAGCCGTTGGCGGAGCCCTGGTCATTGGGAGTCTGGTTCCCGTCGTTCGTATCATCTGGATGGCTCATGGATATCGTCCCTCTCATCTTCTCTTGATAATCCTGAATCTGACTTTTCCGTACATCCCTATTATGGCAGGCCGGTTCTTCTGCCTGCTAGTCCTGGCTAATGCAGTGGATAGGGGACTCGTCACGCTTACTTGGGCCAGTCTGTCAGATTCTGTAGGTGATTGCTGCTGCGGGACTCTTCACTCGTCGTCCGGATTGACCATGTGATCATCGCCGGCATCGCCGAGCATTAGCCGCTCGGTCAGGGTGATCAGGCCCAGCAGGAGGGCGGTCAGCAGGATGATGACCAGGGTGGCCGAGAAGATCAGCGGGGTTCTAAAGGAGTTGAAGGCCGACTGCAGCCATATACCCAGGCCGTTCCTGGCGCCCAGATACTCCGAGGTGGCCGCGGTGGCGAATACATAGGCGGCGCTGATGCGCAGGCCGCCGAAGATCTGCCCCGCGGCCACCCTCAGCTTGACGTGCCATAGGGTCCAAGTCCGGGTTGCACCGCAGTTCAGCGCTACATCCTGGTAGAAGCGTGGCACGGACTTGAGCCCCCGGTAGGTCTGGACCACGATGGGGAAGATGGCGAAGACGGCCACGATGACCACCTTGCCCAGAGGCTCGAATCCGAACCAGATCACGAACAAGGGTGCGATGGTGATCAGCGGAATCATCTGAGCGCCGGCGATCAGGGGGTAGAGGGCATCATGCAGGGTGCGCCAGCTGTAGAGGGCCAGGCCGATCACTATTCCCAGGACCGAGGCCAGGAGGAAGCCCAGAAGGCCCTCAAGAGCGGTGATGGTGGTGGCGGGCAGCAGGTCCTCCCGGGACTGCACTGTGGCAGCCAGGATTCGGCTGGGCGCCGGCAGAACCTGTTCGCTGACTCCGCCCAAGCGGGCAGCCAGTTCCCAGATGATGAGGAGTGCCAGCAGAGTGATGGTCGGAGGCAGCGCCCGGGTTCTGCTCTGCTTCCGCGACTTCATTTACCGGCTGCTTCCCGAACGTACCGATCGGTCCACAGATCCGTGGCCTGAGGGGCCTTGTTGGGGTCGCCCTTCTTGGCATCCCGGTAGGTGCCTGCCTTGAACTGGAAGTCCAGGTAGTCCTGGGCATCCTTGACATTGATTAGTCCGGTGATGCTCTTTTGATCCGGACTGTCAACCCAGTAGCCCTCCTTGACGATGCTCTCCATGGAGCGCTTGGCCAGGGTCGGGTCGATGGCCGATCCCTTGGTCTCCTTGACCAGGATGTCCGCCGCCTGGTCGGGGTGGCTCAGGGCGTAGTTGTATCCCTTCAGGCAGGCCTTGACGAATGCTGTCAGGGCGCGACGGTGGCCGGGCTGCTGCAACCAGGAATTCTTGACCACGAAGCCCAGCTGATCCGGGTTGCCGGGCACTCCCCAGTCGGCCTGGGTGAAACAGTGCAGGGCTGGTCCCTTGAGCTCGCTCTCCACGCCCTCCCAGTTGGCGTAGAAGCCGGCGAAGTCGCCCTTGCCGCTGGTCAAGGTGGCGAAGGTGTTGGTGCCGCTGGTCACACGCTTGAAGTCGCCCTTGCCGCCTGCATAGCGGATCATCTGCTTGACCACGGCCGTCTGTTCGGCCGATCCGAAGCTGACGAAGGTCTTGCCGTCGAAATCCTTGGGGGTCTTAATGTCGGTACGCGAGGCTAGCGAGCACCAACGTGCCACGGAATGCTGACCTATGTTGAAGACCTGCCGCAGGTCGGATCCCTGGGAGTTGAAGGTGGCCAGGTTGCTCAGCTTGGAGAAGCCTACGTCGGCGACCCCGTTCTGGACGGAGGTCTCGGCTCCCGCCTGGGCTGTCGGCAGGATGGTCAGCTTCAGGCCGGCCTTGTCGAAGTAGCCCAGATGTCGGGCCACGTAGATGCCCACATGATTGGTGTTGGGCGTCCAATCCAGCATGAAGGAGAGCTTGGAGCCATCATCGGCCTTGTCATCTGCCCCCTTGGCCCCGCAGGCCGCGCTCGTAGCTGCCATGCAGATCGCCGCTGCCAGGGCGAGCGCCCGTACGATCAGTCTGTGGCCGGGAGTTCTCCCGAAGCCGCTATTCTCCGTCATGCTCATCACTGTCACCTTGCCTCTCCGGCACCCCTGGTGCCTATCCGCATCGGGGCCGCTACGGGAAGGTGAGGAGCCCGCGCGACGATCCGGTACGGTCTTGACCGATGGAATTCTGCGATGTGTGCTACGGCTGCTGCCACCAGCCGCGCGAACAAGACCACTCTAGTCCAACCAAGTCTGTCATGCCTCGCCGTGGTGAAAGGTTGCATCATTTGCCCCTATACTGGAAACTCACGAGAGGTCTGTGCGGGCCGACCACTGTCGGTCTCGTCCGGAGCAAGACATCCGATTTCGGTAGGGTACGACGGAGGGTTCCCATGTCGGTGACCATCAGTGATGTGGCCAAGCAGGCGGGCATGTCCGTATCCACGGTCTCCCAGGCGCTCAATGACAAGGGGCGCATCTCCCCACCCACCAAGGACAGGGTCCGCCGGGCGGCCATGGAGCTGGGCTACATCCCCGACAGTAGAGCCCGTTCCATGCGATCCTCGCGCTCGCATGCCGTAGGTCTGCTGGTCCCCGATATTCGCAACCCTTATTTCTCCGAGTTGGTCTACGCCGTCCAGGACCAGCTCTACTCGGCAGGCTACGCGCCCCTGATCGGCGTGTCCTCTTGCCAGGCCAGCAGGGAGGAGGACTATTACCGCATCCTTCTGTCTCGGCATATGGATGGTGTTCTGGTCGTGCCTGACGGACCCACATCGCCCATGCTGCGCACCATGCTGGCAAGGGAATTCCCTGTTGTCTTCGTGGATCGTCCCGACCGGACCCTGCCTGGTGTCCCCCTGGTGGATTCCGATCCGGTGCCCGGCCTGGAGGCGGCCCTGGGCGCTCTGGCGGCGAGGGGATGCAGACGAGTGGCCTTCGTCCCGGGCCCCGAGAGCCGCTCCTATACCTTCCGCGAGCGCGAGCAGGCTTTTCTGGACGGCGTGGATGCCCGTAAGGGGCTGACGGGATTGGTGGTCCGCCAGGGGTTCGAGGATCGCCACCGGGCAGCCACGACCATGCGCCACCTGCTCGGTCAAGGGGTGGACGCCGTTATCTTCGGCTATTCGGCCGATGCCATCAAGGCCATTGCCATGGAGTGGGACAGCGACCAGCGCTCGCGTGTGCCTTTGGTCTCCTTCGACGACCTGGAGGTCTTTCAGCTGATCAGTCCCCAGGTTTCGGTCATCTCCCAGCAGGTGGATCGCATGGGCCGGCAGGGCGTTGACATGCTTTTATCCATGATCGAGCCGGGGCGGCAGGCTCCGGAAGGCATGAGCGTGGATCGCCGGCTGCGCACCCAAACCCTCTTCGTACCAAGGGGTTTGCTGGCTTAGTAATCCATTGCGTCCATACGTTCTCTTCTCGTCGTTATCGTATGACGTACCTGCCAGGTATGAATATTGACATCCATCACAAAGGAGTATGAGCAATTATGAAATTTGAACATCTAGGGACAGCCGCAGCTGAAAGAATCCCCGGCATTTTCTGCATGTGTGATCTGTGCAAGCAGGCCAGACGCATCGGAGGCAGAGAGATTCGTACTCAGTCCCAGGCTTTGGTCGACGATGCACTCCTGCTTGATTTTCCTGGTGATACCTATTGCCATTTTATTAATAATAAGAACTTTGATCTACCGGCAATCACCCAGCTCTTCATCACTCATTGGCATTCTGATCATTTTTACGGTGAGGATCTGGCTTATCGCATGGATTCGTACGCCGATGACAATCCAACACATATGGATGTCTATGGCTCTGAAACTGTCCAAGGCTTTTACGAGCGGGCTTTCTTCCTGGAGGAGCATTACGATTATGACAAGTTAACGTATCATGCTCTTCATCCTGGTGACAGTGTCACAGTGACGGCTGGGAATGGCAGGACCTACACGGTATATGCTTTTGAGGCAAAGCATGGCCATCATTTCGGTGATTGTCTCTTCTATGGACTGACAGACGGTCAAGTCGGGCTGCTGTATGCGCATGATACGGCCTGCTTCTATGAATCGACCTGGAAGGATCTGGCCAAAGCTGGGCTAAAATACGACTACGTTTCCTTGGATTGCACCCAAGGGTTGACTGATCTCAGTTCCGACGTCCACATGAACTTTTCTGACAACCTGCGAGTCAGGGATCGCATGGTGAAGTTGGGGCTGGCCGATTCACACACTATGTTCGTGTGCAACCATTTCTCTCATCGTGGCAATGCCAGTTATGAACGTATGCAGGAGGCCGCCGTCAGGGAGGGATTTGTCAGCTCCTACGACGGAATGGTGACGAACATCCAGCCCCCAGCAGTCTAAGCGTTGCGTTTTGCAGGCGGCTATGACCATTTTGGCCAGGGCCGCCTTTCTGCGTCTTCGCATATGAAAGCTGGAGTGGAGGAGACGTATGCGTTGTAGCGAGGTCTCGACAAAAGGAGTACGTGATATGCGGAGTGTCGGGTAGTTGTGTCATCCCTATAACTGACCGCTACTGGCCTTTCGGCCATTTGCCGCCCTTGTCCAGACCCTGCTCTTTGTGACTCAGTTCACAAAACACGGGAATAACTAGATGTAGGAAACGAATCATCCTCAGGCACTACATATGGTGGTCATGACGTGATAGAGTGGGTCCTGTCAGCAAAAATGACATCCATGTGATTCGCCGTTCCCAATACGGAATTTGGGAACGCCAAAGCAACTGCACATGAACAACCGTATGAGGAGTGACGATGGATACTGAGGTCATGACCGATAGCGTGAAGGAGCGTGGCATTTCGGATCGCGATGCTGTCGATGGCATTCTGGTCGAGAAGCGCGACGGCCGGATCGTCGATTTTGATCCCGTCAACATCATGAACGCCATCGAAGCCGCCTTCAAGGACGTCAAGCACGAGGTCAGCCCTGAGGATCGCCAGCAGATCCGGGGTATGGCCCTGACCGTCCAGTCCGAGATCACCGACCGCTACACCAACCCGGTCAAGATCGAAGACATCCAGACCCTGGTCGAGCACGCCTTGGTCAATGCCCATCTTTACGAGATTGCGCGCTCCTATACCTCCTATCGACTCGACCGTGACATTCAGCGTGCCAAGGCCACCGATGTCAACGAGGCCGTTCACCGCCTGACCAGCAAGGACGAAACCCTGGTGCGCGAGAACGCCAACAAGGATGCCAACGTCTACGCCACTCAGCGTGATCTGCTGGCTGGCGCGGTCTCCAAGGCCTCGGCCTTCGCCATGCTGCCCAAGGATGTCTCCAATGCCCATATGAAGGGCGACATCCACTTCCATGACGCGGACTACTCGCCCTTTACGGCAGAGACCAACTGCTCCCTGCCTGACTTCGGCGACATGCTGGCCCACGGTTTCGAGCTGGGCAACGCCATGATGGACTCGCCCAAGTCCATCGGTACGGCCGCTACGCAGATTACCCAGATCATCAAGGACATCGCAGGCTCCCAGTACGGCGGCCAGACCGTCAATCGTTGTGACGAAATGCTGGACAAGTACGCGCGTCTGGACTACAAGAAGAACTACTCCATGGCTGAGGCCGTCCTGCCGGACGAGGAGCCCATCGACGTGGCCAAGGATGTCGTCCGGGGACTCAAGGCCAGGGAGGCCGATTGGCTCCACCTGGACGATCGTGCCCCTATCGGCGAGGATGCTCCCTTCGATCTGGATGCTCCGCAGATTGTTCGGCTGCGTCAGGTCTATGCCAAGATCCTGACCCGTAAGAACATTTACGATGCCATGCAGACCATGGAGTACCAGATCAACTCCAACCGTGTCTCCAACGGGCAGACCCCCTTCGTCACTGTGGGCTTCGGCCTGGGCACCTCCTGGTTCGCCCGGGAGATTCAGCGGGCCATCTTCCTGATTCGTATCCGCGGACTGGGCAAGGATCGCCACACCGCCATCTTCCCCAAGCTGGTCTTCACCATCAAGCATGGTCTGAATGCAGACGAGGGCGATCCCAACTACGACATGAAGCAGCTGGCCCTGGAGTGCTCGACCAAGCGCATGTACCCTGACGTGGTCTTCTATGAGAACCTGGTCAAGATCACCGGCTCCTTCAAGGCTCCCATGGGTTGCCGCTCCTTCCTGCAGGCCTGGACCAACCCCGAGACGGGCGAGGATGAGGAAGACGGACGCATGAACCTGGGCGTCGTCACCGTCAACATCCCCCGCATCGCTCTGGAGTCCCGCGGCGATAAGGATCGCTTCTGGAAGATCTTCGACCAGCGCATGGAGGTGGCCCACCACGCCCTGCAGTTCCGCATCATGCGCTGCAAGCAGGCCACACCCATCAACGCTCCCACCCTCTACCAGTACGGCGCCTTCGGCAGGCTGAAGCCGACCGACAGCGTGGACACACTCTTCCGCAACAGCCGCGCCACCGTTTCGCTGGGCTACATCGGCCTCTATGAGGCAACCAGTGTCTTCTACGGCAAAGATTGGATGAAGGACCACAGCTGGGATCCGGAAGGCAAGGAGTTCGCCCTGAGCATCGTGCGCCGGATGAACCAGCTTTGCAAGCAGTGGGAGAAGGCCGAGGGATACCACTATTCGGTCTACTCCACTCCGGCCGAGTCGCTGACTGACCGCTTCGCCCGGATGGACAAGGAGAAGTTCGGTGTAGTCGACGGCGTGACGGACCACGACTTCTACACCAACAGCTTCCACTACCCGGTCTGGCTGCGGCCCACGCCCATGGAGAAGCTCAGCTACGAGCGGGACTTCCCCTACCTGGCCTCGGGCGGGTTTATCAACTACTGTGAGTTCCCCTCCATGCAGCAGAACCCCAAGGCCCTTGAGGCGGTCTGGGACTACGCCTACGACATCGGCATCGGTTACCTGGGCACCAACACACCCATCGATCACTGCTTCGTCTGCGGCTACGAGGGCGACTTCGAGCCTACCGAGGATGGCTTCAAGTGCCCCGAATGCGGCAACGACGACCCTGACAAGTGCAACGTGACCAAGCGCACCTGCGGTTACCTGGGCAACCCCGTCCAGCGGCCCATGGTCCACGGCAGGCACGAGGAGATCGCCCACCGCGTCAAGCACATGGAGGGCGAGACCGGCCACGTGGTCCTCAAGGACGGATCCACCAAGGAGTGGTTCGACGACAAGGCCGAATAAGCTCTGAAAAGACGCAGTAGATGGCGGGCCGGGTAGTTTGCGGCCCGCCATTGTCATGAGGAGGACCAGATGACGGACAAACAGGGAGCCATGAGAAAGACAAATGGCCACCGTGACTTCGCTGCTGATGAGCAGGGGCGCGGTCCGGGGGTTCCCTCTGCGCTGACCAACAATCCCAAGGCCGGCCAGTGGGACGGTCGCCGCCTCAGTCGGGGAATCGTGGCGGACTACAAACGTCTGGTCATGACCGACGGCGAGGGGATTCGCTGCTCCCTCTACGTCAGTGGTTGCCCCTTCCGCTGCCAGGGATGCTACAACGCCTCCATCTGGGACTTCGGCGCCGGGCACCCCTACACCCAGCAGCTTGAGGACCAGATCATCAAGGACCTGTCGCTGTCTTATGTGCAGGGCATCACCTACCTGGGCGGGGAGCCTCTGCTCAACACCCCCATGCTGCTTGGCCTTTCGGAACGAATCCGGCGCGAGTTCGGTCATGAGAAGGATATCTGGTGCTGGACCGGCTACACCTGGGAGGAGCTGAACCGGCCGGGGGAGACCCCGGACAAGGCCCAGCTGATCTCCTACCTTGATGTGCTGGTGGACGGACGCTACTTGGAGAACCGGAAGAACAGCCTGCTCCAGTTCCGGGGCTCGGACAACCAGCGGATCATCGACGTGCCACGGTCCTTGGAGCAGGGCCGGGTGGTCATCTGGCCCAAGCTGCATGACCAGACCAGGTTCATTCCGGAGACCTACAGCAAGGACCGGCAGCAAGAGCAGCAGCGAGGCTGATACCGGCTCCTGCCCTGAATTGGTCTACGTCGCCTTGCCGGGGCACAATGGGTGTCATGACTGATGAGCATGATCACGACGCCAAACCCGACCTGCCCAAGGATCTGAGGGTCCGCTTCTGCCCCTCGCCGACCGGCACCCCACATGTAGGCATGGTCCGAACTGCACTCTTCAACTGGGCACAGGCCCGGCACTCGCATGGCACCTTCGTCTTCCGCATCGAAGACACCGATGCCCAGCGTGACAGTGAGGAGAGCTACCAGCAGATCCTGGAGGCCCTCAAGTGGCTGGGTCTGGACTGGGATGAGGGTGTTGAAGTCGGCGGCCCGGACGGCCCCTACCGGCAGTCCGAGCGCGGCGATATTTACCACGATGTGGCCCGGCAGCTGCTAGATGCCGGCTACGCCTACGAGTCCTACTCCACCGCTGAAGAGATCAAGGAGCGCAACCTGGCCGCTGGCCGTCCGGCCGCTTTCGGCTATGACGGCTACGACCGCGACCTGAGTGACGAACAGCGCCAGGCCTTCCGCGATCAGGGTCGCCGTCCTGCCCTGCGCATCCGCATGCCTGACGAGGACATCGCCTTCGACGACCTGATTCGCGGGCATATCGAGTTCAAGGCCGGGTCTGTGCCTGACTATGTGATCGTGCGCCCCAACGGCGATCCCCTTTACACTCTGACAAACCCGGTGGATGATGCCCTGATGCGCATCAATGTGGTTCTGCGCGGCGAGGATCTGCTCAGCTCCACCCCCCGGCAGATCGTCCTCTATCGGTACCTGATGAAGCTGGGCATAGCCCGGGCCATGCCACTGTTCGGACACCTGCCCTACGTCATGGGCCAGGGCAAGAAGAAGCTTTCCAAGCGCGACCCCGAGTCCAACCTCTTCCTGCACCGGGAGCACGGCTTCATTCCCGAAGGGCTGCTCAACTATCTTGCCCTGCTGGGCTGGTCCATCGGCCCCGACCGCGATGTCTTCTCCATGGATGAGATGATTGAGCACTTCGACATCCGCGACGTCAAGGCCAATCCGGCCCACTTTGACATCGACAAGGCTGTGGCCATCAATGCCGAGCACATCCGCATGCTGGAACCGCAGGACTTCCTGAACCGGTCCCTGCCCTACCTCAAGCGTGACGGACTGGTGAGTGCCGAGCACTGGCAGGACTTGAGTGATCGTGAGCAGCGAATTCTGACCGCTGCCGCCCCCCTGGTCCAGCCTCGCGTGCGACTGCTGGGGGAGGTGTCCGGCATGGTGGGCAGCCTGCTCAGCCAGGAGGAGTACCTGGAGCCCGAGCCGGATGCCCGCAAACAGCTCAAGGATTCGGCTGGGCAGGTCCTCGACCTGGCTATTGCCGCCCTGCAGGATGTGCCGGAACAGGACTGGAAGACCAACCACCTGCACGACCTGCTTACTCAGGCACTGGTGGATGAGGGCGGCTATAAGCCCCGTCTGGCCTTCGGCCCGGTTAGGGTGGCGGTCTCGGGAAGGCGGGTCTCGCCGCCCCTGTTCGAGTCCCTGGAAATCCTGGGCAAAAACACAACACTCCGAAGGATGACCAACTTGCGCCAAAACCTCTGAGCGGGTATATTTCTTTTTTGTTGTGCTACTGACCTGCTGAACCGGGTTCGTACGCGGCGAAAAGTGAAGCCCCCGTCGTCTAGCGGTCTAGGACTACGCCCTCTCACGGCGCCAACACCGGTCCAAATCCGGTCGGGGGTACGACATGTGGCAACCGTCCAAGCGATTGTCGCACAGCCAATTGGGGTATGGTGTAATTGGCAACACAGGTGATTCTGGTTCATCCATTCTTGGTTCGAGTCCAGGTACCCCAGCGATAGAGACATAGAGTCCCAAGGAGCGGAACACCGACACGGTGTTCCGCTCTTCATTATTTACGCATTACCATGGATTTCAGGAATGCTTCTGGTTTGCAAAGCGGCGGCCGGCGGTATCCACGAGAGTTGCTCACGGTGTGAGCAAGCAAACAAAAAGAGGAGGCTCGGCAGACTGCTATGTCAGAGTTTCCGATGATGGAATCTGATACTTTGAGCATAGAAGCTTGAGTGATGAACCCAATCATCGGCTGATCGGGCAACATCACCCGGTATATGAATCATTGTACGATTTTTTCGGTAGAGGTGTGTGATTATGACGACAATCATGGTGTTGGGAGCTGGTTATGCGGGTCTTCGCGTGGTCAAGAAGCTGGATCATGCAAAAACTGATGCCCATATAGTCCTGGTCAATCAGAACGAGTACCACTACGAGTCCACCCAGCTGCACCAGGTTGCGGCTGGGACCAAGGAGCCGGCGGATGTGGTCTTCGACCTGCGCAAGTCCCTGCCCGATTCGGTGGAGCTGATCGTCGACAAGGTGGTCGGCATCGATCAGGACAACCGTCGGGTCAGCCTGGAGCATCACGATCCCCTGTCCTATGATTACCTGGTCAACGCCCTGGGCTTCGAGTCCGAGACCTTCGGCATCAAGGGTGCCGATGAATACGGATGGCCGCTCGTTGATGTGGACACCGCTCTGGCGGCCCGCAAGAAGCTGGAACAGACGCTGGCCCGATACCAGACCAGCCATGATCCGCTGGATCTGAGCATTGTGGTCTGCGGTGCAGGTTTCACCAGCATCGAGTACCTGGGCGAGCTGGTCTACCGGTTGCCTCAGCTTTCAAAGCGTCTGGGCTTCCCCATGGATCAGGTCAAGGTAGACTGCATAGAGGCCTCGCCCAAGATCCTGCCCATGTTCAGCCAGGACCTGGTCGACTGGGCTGTGGATTTCCTGCGCAAGCGCGGAGTCAACTTCCACACCTCGACTCCCATCACCGAGGTCAGGCAGGATGCCGTGATCTCCAATGACCAGGAGTTCAAGGCCCATACGATCATTTGGACAACGGGTGTGCGTGGCAGCCACGTTATTGCCGATTCCGGGTATAATCAGAAGCGTAACCGTGTAGTGGTCAGGGATGACCTATCGGTCGAACAGCATCCAGAGGAATTCCTGGTGGGTGATGTCAGTGCCGTTCCCGACCCCCAATCGGGTCGGCTCTACCCAACCACTGCACAGATTTCGATGGCCCAGGCTGATACCGCGGCCGCGAATGTCCTTGCCAGAATGCGGGGGCAGGAGCCCCAGCGGTTCACTTTCCGAAGCCTAGGGACCGTGTGCTCTCTCGGTCCCCATGACGGGGTTGCCGAAATCGACCGAATGGGCACGCTGAAGCTCAAGGGCAAGGTGGTCTCGGTACTGAAGTGGATCGTCAACGAGCGGTCGGTCCTGGAGCTGGCCGACGTGCGTACCATGTTGGAGAGCAACTGAACCAGCGTCTCGATGGACGCAAGGGGCTGGACGACGAGGAAGAAGAGGACGAACATGATTCAGGTCATGAGAATGCGGCGCGTGTTCGTCCCTATCCAGCCTCGGATTGGATCGTTCTGGGAGACGACGTCCATCGGCTCTGTGTTCATCGACATCATTGACTACCTCCTGCTCCTCCTCGTTCCGGCGGAAACTGTGGCCGACCTTGGCCTCCGCCAGGATTGCGGAGGCCCCCGTGCCAGTGTGCGGATCGGCAGGAGCGAGAGGAGAGTGGCATTAGCATGAGTTTTCTACAAGGTTTGTGGTTCTTTGTCATCGGCCTGCTTTTTGCTGGATTCCTTCTGCTTGAAGGGTTCGACTTCGGCGTTGGCATGGCTACCAGGTTCGTGGCCCGCGACGGTGATGAGCGCGCCACATTCATGAGGGCCATTGGTCCTCACTGGGATGGCAACGAGGTCTGGCTGATCACTGCCGGCGGCGCTATGTTCGCCGCTTTCCCGCTCTGGTACGCCTCCCTCTTCTCGGGGTATTACCTCCTGCTCTTCCTGGTGCTGGTCTCTCTGATTCTGCGTGGCGTTTCATTCGAGTTCGCCTCTCATGCACTGACCAGCCGTGAGCGTGGTGTTTGGCAGTGGGCCAACTTCATCGGTTCGCTTTTCGCGCCATTCTTCCTGGGCATGATGCTGACCAGCCTGATCCAGGGCATTCCCATGGATAAGAATGGTGATGCCTGGCCCGGGTTCTTCGACGTGTTCAACTGGCTGTCCGTGGTCGGCGGCATTGCTGTCGTCTTCTTCAGCTTCGTTCATGGTCTGCACTTCCTGAGCCTGAAGCTGGGTGTCATGGATTCCCGCCGGATGCTCAACGTCAGTGAGAAGGCCTACTGGATTGCCTATCCGGCCCTGGTCGTCTTCGTGCTCCTGGCCATCTTCAACACCGACTTCTACAAGGCACGCCCCCTGTCCACCTGGCTGATCACCGTAATCATCCTGGCATCCGTCATTGGAGGCCACGTTGCCGTCTTCAAGAAGCGCGGCGGCTACGCCTTCACCTGCTCGGGCATCACCCTTATGGCCATCATCGCCTTTATCTTCAACGGGCTCTTCCCGCGTGTGATGATCTCCGATGATCCTGCCTACAACCTGCTGATCCAGGATGCCTCGGCTTCACCGCTGACCATGAAGATCATGACCGTGGTGCTGTGCATCTTCCTGCCCATCATGCTGGCCTACTTCATCTGGAGCTATTTCATCCAGCGCAAGCGGCTGGACACCGATGGCGCCCACCTGACCTCGTCTGTGGCCCCTTCGGCCACCGTGGCTGAGACCGTCTGAAAGTTAAAGGAGGCAGGGGGGCAGTGCTGGCAGGACCGGAGCGCATCCGGAGGATAATGCATTGATTGACAAAAATCTCTTCCGTTTCGACGGAGTCCGGTCCACTTTGGGCCTGCTGGCTGCCCTGTCCCTGGTCCAGGGAATAGGTGTGGTAGCCCAGGCCTATGGGTTGACCCTGGCTCTGGTGCGTATTTGGCACCTTCAGAACCTGAATGTTCTGGGGGTGCCGGTGCTGATTTTTCTGGCCGCCTATACTTGTCGACAGCTCTGCGACGTGGCCAAGGATCGTATCGCCACCGACCGTGCCGATGCCATAGTGGCTGAGCTTCGCCCCCATATTCAGGATAAGGTCTTTTCACTGGGACCATCAGCTCTGGCTCGGCGAGGCACGGGCTCTGCTGTCACCATGCTGGTGGACGGCCTTGATCAGGTGCGCACCTACGTGCTGACAGTCCTGCCGAAGATGATGGATCTCATCTTCATTCCCCTGATCGTCCTGGTGGTGGTCTGGACCCAGGATGCAGGTTCCGGCCTCATCCTGCTGCTCATGTTGCCCCTGCTTATCTTCTTCATGGTCATCCTGGGCCTGGCAGCCAGGGATCGCTCCAGTCGGCAATACGCTCAGTTCCGTAAGCTCAACACCAGGTTCATGGATACGGTCCTGGGCCTGCCAACCCTGAAGATGCTGGGCATTGACAAGGAGTACGAGGACGAGATCTATTCGGTCTCGGACCGCTTCCGCAAGAGGACCATGAGCGTTATCAGGGTTGCGATGACCTCCACCTTTGCTCTGGACTTCTTTGCCACCTTGGCTATCGCCATCATGGCCGTCTTCTTGGGCAACAACCTGATCAATGCCAAGGTGGAACTGTTCCCGGCACTCCTTGCCCTGATTCTGGCCCCTGAGTACTTCATGCCCATTCGCCAGTTCGGAGACGACTTCCACGCCACGCTGAACGGTAAGAACGCCTTGGACGACATCGCGGATATGCTGGACCAGCCAGAGCCCAAGCGCTTGGAGGAACTGGACTGGTCCGGGTGGAAGAAAGATAGCCACCTGCGCCTGGAAGGAATCGACTTCGCCTATCCTGGTCCCAAGCCGGTAGAGAGCAATGCCTCAGCCGGGGCGCAGATGGATGCCATGGCCAAGTCCGAGAGTCAAAAGACCAGCAAGAAGAGCCGCAAGCCCAAGGCTTCCAAGGCTCAAGACGGTAACATGCGGCCGGCCTCGGCACAGTCCGATTCCACAGTATCGCAGGGAACTGTAGCCAAAGCTGCTGCAGATTCACAGCTCAGTGGGTCCGACGGGAGTTCGGAGGAGCAGCCTCTGGCCCTGAGCGGTCTTCACTTCGAACTGCACGGTTTTTCCAAGGTGGCAGTTGTCGGTCGTTCGGGAGCCGGCAAGTCTACGCTGATGAATCTGCTGGCGGGTTTTGACCAGCCCAAGGCAGGCACCATCGACCTGGATGGTCATCAGCTGGAGCACTGCAACGTGGCTGCATGGCAGCGGCACATCAGCTACATTCCCCAAAACCCCTTCATCTTCCACGGCACTGTGGCCGACAACATCCGCTTTTACAACCAAGAGGCGGACGATGCCGCCGTGGCCCGTGCAGCCCATCGGGCTGGACTGACCGCCTGGCTCAAAACATTGCCAGACGGTCTGGGCACCCAAATCGGAGAGGGCAACCGTGGCATCAGCGGCGGTCAGGCTCAGCGAATCGCCCTGGCCAGGGGCATCCTGGACCCCTCACGCGAGATTCTGTTCTTTGACGAGCCCACTGCCCATCTGGACATTGAGACGGAATACGACCTGAAGCAGACTTTGCTGCCCATTATGGACGGGCACCTGGTCGTCCTGGCCACCCACCGGTTGCACTGGCTGGCCAACATGGATTGGGTGATCATGCTGGAGCATGGACGAATTGTGGCCCAGGGTGATCCGCATGAGCTGATCGGTCAGGGCGGACCCTTGGATGCGCTGATCGATGAGATGGGAGGGAACCAGATTGCCGACTACCAGCAGGACTGAAACCGCCGGAAGAGACGGCATGGGATCGTCGAAGGCCTCCCGCCGCGGCCGCGGTCTGTCGGGCTATATGCATATCTGGCACCGTGACCATTGGTTCTGGCCCTATCTGCGTCAGAACAAGGGGCTGCTTGCCCTGATCTTCTTCCTGGGAACCATCACCTTCGTGTGCGCGGCCGGACTCATGTTCACCTCGGGCTTCCTGATCAGCAGGTCGGCCCGCCATCCCTTCAATATCTTCGCCGTATATGTGCCGGTGGTTCTGACCAGGGCCTTCGGCATTGGACGGCCCACGTTCAAGTACATGGAGCGCATCAAGAGCCATGACTGGGTGCTGCGCGTGGTTTCCAAGCTGCGGGTTCAGCTTTACCGCACCCTCTCGCAGGACGCGGCCTTCCTGAATGAGCATGAGCGCACGGGCACGGTCCTGGGCATGCTTTCGGACGACCTGGACCATCTGGAGAACTTCTACCTGCGCACCATCTTCCCCACGGTTGTGGCCTACATGATGTGGGTGGTGGTCACCATCGCCGTAGGCGTCTTCTCCTGGCTGACCTCGCTCCTGCTTTTCCTGCTTTTCGCCCTGATCCTGATTCTGGTCCCGCTGGTCTCGCTGGCTTATTCAGACGGGCGTTACGACATGGAGAAGGCGCGGCGGCAGGACCAGTACACTGCAGTGACCGAGAGCTACATGGGCTTGGGGGATTGGGTGATCACCCACCGTCGGCGGCGCTTCGTGGATACAGCGTCCGGCGACTTCAACGACATCGCCGCCGGCCGCAGAGAGCAGAAGCGGTTCGAACGTTGGCGCAACTGCGGCATCCAGATGATTTTCGCCCTCATGGTGGTGGCTTTGATTGTTGGAGCGGATCTGCGTATGACCAGCTCCACCTCCATTGCAGACTTCGCGGCAGCCGTGGTCCTGGCGGTTTTCCCCCTGGTCGACTGCTTCATCGTGGTCTCCCAGGCTGTGGCTGAGGTTCCCCTCTATACGGATTCGCTGGACCATCTGAACGATCTGACCGAGCGCGTCGAGTCTCGGCGAATTGAGCCGAGTGTCCAGACCAAGCTGGAGGGGCCGATCAAGTCAATCGTCTTCGATCACGTCAGCTTCTCCTATGGTCCTGATGACCCGCTGCTGCTGGACGACTTCAGCCTGAGGATTGAAGGTGGGCAGCGGGTGGCCCTGCTCGGTCCCAGCGGCGAAGGCAAGACGACTGTCCTTCAGCTGCTCTTAGGCGACCTGCGCCCAACCAGTGGCCGCATCCTGATCAATGGAATACCGGTCGATGCCTTGCAGGATCAGCGTCCTGAGCTTTTCGGCTACCTGAACCAACAGGCATTCCTCTTCAACACCACCATTGCCTCCAATGTGCGTCTGGGTGCCCCTCAGGCCGATGACGATCAGGTTCGCCAAGCCTTGAAGGCTGTACAGCTGGATCAGGTCGTGGCTGACATGCCCCAAGGAATAGACACGCCGGTTGATGAGTCCGGCGGCCGACTCTCAGGCGGGCAGCGCCAGCGTCTGGCACTGGCGAGGATTGTGCTCAAGCGCACCCCGATCATCCTTCTGGACGAGCCCACCATCGGTCTGGATCCGATAACCGAGCGGCGGCTCATGGCCATGATCTTCAAAGTCAGCCAGAATCGCACACTTCTTTGGGTGACCCACCACCTTCAGGGGCTGGAGGAGGCCGACCAGGTCATCTTTATGCAGGATGGGCATATCGCCATGCAGGGGCGTCCGGTCGATCTGTATCGGGAGAACGCCCGTTTCCGTGAACTTTATCGCATGGATGTCTCGGACGTGGACAAGGGTGCCGGTCAAGGGATATACTCAAAGAAGCAGTCAGATTCAGATGGACGGAACCCTGTTGAATGACCATCAGGCTGTTTCCCGAGCAATGAATTTTGCACGGTTGTCGGGTCGCCGATCCTGGCGGATGGCATCCCGGCCGGTCACCGTGCGCCGTCAGTTCATGGACTGGGCGGTATGGAAACCGGAGCCCGCGGAAGCGACCAGGTCGCGAAGTCGGGGAGAGCTGAAAGGTTCTTGTAGGAACAAGCCCGGTCATATCTGAATCCGTCCGGATTCGACCCGTGTACCCGCGCCCGACGAACCCTGCAGAGATTGGGAGGAACGATGTTCACTGTATTGGGATTGTCAAGATTCCAGTTCGCCATGACGACGATATTCCACTTCTTCTATGTCCCTATGACCATCGGTCTGGCCCTGGCGGTCGCCATCATGGAGACTATCTATGTGGTGACCAAGAAGGATGTCTACAAGAAGATGACCATGTTCTGGTCCAAGATCTTCCTGCTCTCCTTTGCGGTCGGTGTGGTCACCGGTATCATCCAGGAGTTCCAGTTCGGCATGAACTGGTCCAATTACTCCAGGTTCATGGGTGACATCTTCGGGGCCCCCCTGGCAATCGAGGCCTTGGTGGCATTCTTCCTGGAATCAACTTTCATCGGCGTGTGGATGTTCACCTGGAACCGTTTCAAGCCGGCCGTGCATGCGGTCTTCATCTGGCTGACCTTCCTGGGTTCCTCCATGTCGGCCATCTGGATTCTGGCTGCCAATAGCTTCATGCAGCATCCGGTTGGATTTGAGATCAACCAGGCCACCGGCCATGTTCGGTTGCGCAATTTTGGTGACGTCGTATCCAATCCCCAGCTGTGGATTGAGTTCCCCCACGTCTTCTTCGCCGCTGTCTGCACAGGGGCCTTCGTGGTCATGGGCTGCAGCGCTTTCAGCCTGCTGAGGATGCACATGGGGAACAAGGACCAGGCCGTGGCCGCTGTCGAAGCTGACTCCGAGAAGCAGGCCAAGGTCAACCTGTTCACCAAGTCCATTCGTCTGGCCGCTCTGATTGGGCTTATTGGCTCAATCTGCGTGATCACCTACGGCGATCTGCAGGGCAAGTTCATCGTGACCGATCAGCCTATGAAACTGGCCGCCACCGAGGCCATCTACGAGGACACGGGTGATCCCGCCCCTTGGAATGCCGTGGCTCTGATCAATGAGAAGGACCATAAGATCGAGGGATCCGTCGAGATTCCCGGAGCCATGTCACAGCTGGCTTACGGCAAGAAGACGGGCGCCGTCAAGGGCATGAACACCGTCAACAAAGAGCTGCACGAGAAGTACGACGCCAAGTTTGGCAAGGACATGAACTACTATGTGCCTGTCACCACCCTATTCTGGGTCTTCCGCCTGATGGTCGGAATCGGGTTTGCCTTTGCCTTGATATCAGCATTGGTGCTCTGGTTCACACGTAAGAAGAAGAACACTCTGTTCACTTCGCGTTGGAAGCTCTGGATTATGGGCATCTTCACCTTCGCCCCCTTCGCTGCGACGACCAGTGGCTGGCTGGTGACTGAGCTCGGACGTTATCCATGGCTGGTTTACGGTTATCAGACCATCGCCGATGGAGTTTCGCCCACAAGCACGGTGCCGAACCTGCTCTTCACCTGCATTGTCTACTTCCTGCTCTTCCTGGTTCTGGGCGGAGTCATGGTCTTCTACACCAGGAGGACCCTACACCAGGGACCCTTCTACAAGCCGGATGACGGCAATGGGCCGCAGCCTGCCAAGGTGCATGGCGCACCGGCTCGAGTAGCCCTGGCCTGATGCTCGACTGACCTTAAACACTTCCTTCCCCTTCGGTAAATCCCCCGCTTCGGACTGCATGGTTCGGAACGGGGGATTTGCTGTCCTAAGGGTTTTCCATCAGCGGCGGACAGTGGTGAAATTCGGAAAAGAGAGCAATGCCGAGCATGAAGCGACGGATGTAATGCAGGTTCGGCATATGCCTGATACAGGACTGGCCTCACTCGTTCAGGTTCGGTCAGACTTGGGCGGTCAGTTTAACTGTGATTCGCTGCAACAGGTCGCGCACGCCTTTGTCGATGTGGGAATCCTCCAGGCTGTCTGAAGCCCGTTTTAAATAGTCCTTGGCGGTTTGCCGGCTGCTCTCCATCAGCTGTGGGTGGGCTCTGAGATAGTCGACCACACGGTCGGGATCGTCCTGCTGGACCAAGGCTCTGAAGTTTTCGTCCTCCTGGAACCCCAGCAGAACCGGCAGAGTGTAAATCCCGTCGCGAATATCCTCCAGCTTGGGCTTGCCGGTGTCGCGATCCAGATCGAAGTCGTTGATGTCATCGATGATCTGGAAGGCCATGCCTAGATTGCCGCCGAAGTCTCTGGCGGTCTGCTCCAAAGCGGGGTCAGTCGGCTGGTCATCAAGGCGAATCCCAGTCAGGCAGGCAAGGCGGAAGAGGGCTGCGGTCTTGCCGGAGATGGCTCGGTCGTAGTCGTTAATGGTTGTATGGATGTGATGGCGGTCTGACTCTTGGTAGAGTTCGCCGCCTACGATCTCGCAGACCGTGCCGGCCTGCTCGCGGATAAAGGCTGTGTCAGGGGCGATGGAGGCCATGATCTCCATATAGCGTGAAAGGATCAGATCCCCTAGATAGATTGCGGCCTTGTTGCCCCGGATGGTGTGGACCGTGGGCTTGTTGCGGCGGATGGGGGCATTGTCCAGAACGTCATCGTGGACCAGGGTAGCCAGATGAAGCATCTCGATGGCGGCAGCGCCGGTGATGACGATGTCGTCCAGACGCCCTCCGGTTCGTGCTCCGGCACGGGCAAAGAGGATCACCATGGCAGCACGGATCATCTTGCCATGGTTGTCCAGCAGTCGACGGTAATCCTCCTGATAGGGAGCCACATGGGTACGCTCCTGGTGCAGACTGTCGACAACCCGTTCAAGATCCTTGCGCAACAGGAGCTCTTGTCCTTCTGCCATGGAGGTACGCTCCCTCTATCTCGTTAAGAACCGCAACGTATCCAATATAGCAAGACCGGGGCCACGTCTGAAGATTGTCGGCCTGGTCCTGGCTGTCGCCGTAATCACTGTGGTCAAGCTAACATTAGGCCGTCGCCGTGCTGTGAGGACGCTGTGGTCGGAATCCCATTCGTAATAGGGCTGCACAGAACGACCTGGGAGCGAAACCGGGTGAAGTAGGCTAGACGTATGAGTCAGCATTACCACGCGGATCAGGTCTCCCCACAAGGCGGCGAGGGAGAGCATGATCGACCGCTGTCCGTTTCAGCCAGGCTGGGGCGACTTCAGTTCCATTACTCGGGCAAGTTCAGACTTCTGCAGCTGGCCGACGTCCAGGAGGGTCCCAAGGTCTCTCCGGACACAATCAGGCTCATAGCCGCGGCTTGTGATGCGGCAAAGCCTGATCTGGTGGTCTTCTCGGGCAACCAGGTGGCCGGTTACGACACGGCCTACGAGCGCACCTTCCGCAAGAGGCGTTGGAGCACCCCCCTGGACGGCATCTACTCTGCTGGTCTGAGCATGGGCGGCGCCCTGGGGCTCGGAGGAGCCTCCCTGAAGCGCTCATCCAAGACCCAGGATGGTCAAACTGCTGTGGACCGTCGGGAACCAGACCGTAGGGATGCCGAGCGTGTACGTCGGCAGAACATCAAGCACACCGAGGATCTGGTCCGTAGAACCGTTGGCCTGATCACCGGCCCACTGGTTGAACGCGGGATTCCCTTTGTCGTCACCTATGGCAACCACGACTTCCAGTGCGGCCTGGACACCGATCAGATGGATGCCATCTATCGGGAGGTGCCCGGCTGCCTGAACCCGGAGGCTACCGTCGCCCATCCTGATCGGGTTCATGCGCTGATCGGATCGGCCCTGCCCTCCCAGACCGCATTCGTCTGTGCTCCGGGCACCTTCGCCCTGCCTGTGGCGGATTGTGACGGTCACGGGGTGGTCATGGGCCTAGTTCTGTTGGATTCTGGCGACTATGCCCGTACAGGCGGCTATGGCTCACCTTCGGCCCAGGCCCTGGATTTCCTGGCGGCCGTTCCTGATCTTCTGGGCAACCGATCCATGGTCTTCCAACACATGCCCATTCCCCAGTTCTATGATCTGCTCAAGCCGGTGCCGGCCACCACGGCCTATGCGGTCCAGGGCTACCGAAGCTTCGACTCCCGTTGCTACATCCTGGACGAGTCGCGCACCTGCCCGGGCTCCTACCTGGGCGAGGGCGTCTCCTGTCCGGACGAGGACAGCGGCGAGTATGACTTGCTGACCCGGAGCCGGGGCTATTTTGCTCTCTTCGCCGGGCATGACCATCGCAATGGTTTCGTCGGACGCAGTGGAGATCTGACTCTGGGAGCCACGCCCACATGCGGATTCGGTTCCTACGGTCCGGTGCCCAGCAAGCGGGCGGCCCGGCTCTTCGAGTTCGACATCCGCCATCCCCATCATCCTCGCACCCAGCTCCTGGAGTTTGGGCAGTTGGTGGGGCGGCCCGGATCCCACAAGGTCTACACCTTCGCCATGAGTCATGTGCCCACCTCTACCGGGGACGCGGTCAACCTCTTGCGTCGGCCTGGGTTTTTGGCGGGCGGCCTGACGGCCCTGGCAGGGCTGATAGCCTCCTGGGGATCCTCCCGGCGGCGATAAGAATCGGGATTACTGCTCAGACCCTGCGACGGGCAGGGGATGAGGCTCGCAACAGGGCTTCGGTCAGATATTTGCCGGCGGCCATGACCAGGGGGGCGTAGCGCCTTCCAGGCGTGGTGGACATGCGGTTGACCGGTCCAGAAATGGATATGGCGGCCATGACCTGCCCCGATCCGTTGCGGATGGGGGCGGAGATGGAACAAACGCCCTCCTCGCGCTCGTTGATGGACTCGGCCCAGCCGCGCTTGCGGACCGTGGCCAGGGTTGCTGCGTTGAACTTGGCGTGTCGCAGGCCTTGGTGGAGGCGCTCAGGTTCCTCCCAGGCCAGCAGAATCTGTGCAGCCGACCCGGCCTCCATGGACAGCAGGGCGCCGACAGGGATGGAGTCGCGCAAGCCGGAGGCGCGTTCCACTGCGGCGATGCAGACCCGGACCTCGCCCTGGCGGCGGAAAATCTGAGCCGACTCGCCCGAACGGTTGAGCAGTGTATGCAAAATGGGCCCCGACGCGGTCAGCAGTCGATCCTCGCCGGCGGCAGCGGCCAGTTCGGCGAAGCGGGAGCCCAAGACGAAGCGGCCATGCGCGTCCCGCAGTACGAAGCGGTGGCGCTCCAAGGCGATGGCCAAGCGGTGGGCCGTGGGGCGGGCCAACCCGGTGGCGTTGACCAGCTGGCCCAGGGTCATGGGTCCGGTCTCCAGGGTGTCCAGAATTCGCACCGTCTTGTCCAGAACGCCGACGCCCGAATGAATCTCCTCCTGATGCATGTTCTGATCGTTTACGGAGGGGTATCTGTCGTCGTCGTTCATAGAAGGTGTGTCCATGGTTGAATTATGCCATCTCAGTATATGAAATGCAAAAGTTCATAACGGTTGGGCAGTTCCATACTCGGTGGTAAGAGGCCGGCGGGGTGCCGATGAGGTTGGCGCCCCGGTCGGTCGTAGGTTTTCAGGAGGCGATATGGGACGCACAATGGCGGAAAAGGTCTGGGCCGATCATTTGGTCAGAAAGGGCCAGGGAGGCGAGCCCGATCTGATCTACATCGATCTGCAGCTTATGCACGAGGTGACCAGTCCGCAGGCCTTCGAGGGGCTACGATTGGCAGGCCGGAAGATCCGTCACCTGGACCAGGTCATCGCCACTGAGGACCACAACACCCCCACCATCGACATCGATCGGCCCATCGCCGACAAGGTTTCGGCCCTGCAGATCTCCACCCTGGAGCGCAATTGCCGCGAGTTCGGCGTCCGTCTGCATCCATTGGGGGATGCGGACCAAGGCATCGTCCATGCTTTTGCGCCCGTCCTGGGACTGACCCAGCCCGGCATGACCATCGTCTGCGGCGATTCGCACACCTCGACCCACGGGGCCTTTGGTGCCCTGGCTTTCGGCATCGGCACCTCCGAGGTGGAGCATGTTCTGGCCACCCAGACCCTGAGCCTGAAGCCTTTCAAGACCATGGCCATCACCGTCCGCGGCCAGCTCAAGCCCGGCGTGGGCGCCAAGGACGTCATTCTGGCTGTCATCGCCAAGATCGGCACTGGCGGCGGCCAAGGGCACGTTCTGGAGTACCGGGGCGATGCCATTCGGCGCATGTCCATGGATGCGCGCATGACCATTTGCAACATGTCCATCGAGGCCGGGGCGAGGGCTGGGATGATCGCGCCGGACGAGACCACCTTCGCTTACCTGGAGGGCCGTCCGCACGCTCCTAAGGGGGCCATGTGGGATCAGGCCTTGGAATACTGGCGGACCCTTCCCACTGATTCGGATGCGGTCTTCGACAAGGAGGTCATCCTGGATGCCGACCAGCTGACCCCCTACGTGACCTGGGGAACCAACCCCGGACAGGGCCTGCCCATAGGGGCTGATGTGCCTGTGCCAGAAAAGATCGCCGACCCGGCCAAGCGTCAGGCAGCTCAGGATGCCATCGACTACATGGGTCTGAAGCCTGGGATGCCCATTCGTGACATCGCCGTGGACACCGTATTCATCGGTTCCTGCACCAATGGGCGCATCGAGGATCTGCGCGCAGCGGCGGCCATCATGAAGGGGCACCACAAGGCCAAGAACCTGCATCGCGTCCTGGTGGTGCCGGCCTCTTCACGAGTTCGCATTCAGGCCGAAAAGGAGGGGCTGGACCGCATCTTCGAGGATTTCGGAGCCGAATGGCGCAACGCAGGCTGCTCCATGTGCCTGGGAATGAATCCCGACCAGCTGGTGCCGGGGGAGCGTTCCATTTCCACATCCAACCGCAACTTCCAGGGTCGTCAGGGCAAGGGCGGCAGGACGCATCTGGCCTCGCCCGAGGTGGCCGCTGCCACCGCCATCAGGGGAACCATCTGTTCGCCGGCCGATCTGTAAGCCCATCAATCATTCGTAATCGCCATCCAGAAGGCAGGAGGTCATCATGGAGCCACTTTCCGTTGTAACCGGGGTTGGAGTGCCCTTGCGCCGCTCCAACGTCGACACCGATCAGATCATCCCCGCCGTATTCCTAAAGCGGGTGAAGAAGACGGGCTTCGAGGATGCGCTCTTCTATGCATGGCGAAGGGATCCGAATTTCGTGCTCAACAGGCCTGAATATTCAGGTGCTCGCATCCTGGTGGCCGGGCCGGACTTCGGTATCGGATCCTCGCGCGAGCATGCGGTCTGGGCTCTGCGGGATTATGGATTCCGCGTGGTCATTTCCCCACGCTTCGCGGACATCTTCTATGGGAACACCGCCAAGAACGGGGTTCTGGCCGCCATCATGCCCCAGGAATCAGTGGAGTTGCTCTGGAAGCTCCTGGAGGAGGATCCTGGCACCGAGATGACTGTGGACCTGGGCGCTCGCACGGTCACCTGCGCGGATGTGACTCTGCCATTCCAAGTTGACGACTACGTGCGATGGCGGCTCATGAATGGCTATGACGACATCGATCTGACGCTGCAGCACGAGGATGACATCCGTGCCTATGAGCGTATGCGGGCTGAGCGCTTCCCCTTCAAACCGCGTACCCTGCCGGCACAGCATATGCCCGAAGAGCCGGTCACTTCAGCCAGGGAGGGTCAGATCGATTGGCCTGGGCCCCTGGCTGACCGCGGCATCATCTGACCGACGGGCCGCGCGCCCTCATATGAAAGTTTCCGCTCTTTTTCGCTTACCATGGCAAGTGACAGTCATTGGTCGACTGTGACCGGTTGGCAAACGAAGAGGGGCGGTTATCATGAGGCATAGCAGCGGCGATGTGCACGACTGGGGCGTTAGACGGGCAGTGAATGCCCTGAGTGCTTTCGCCTTCATCTACGTGGCCATCGAGACCCTGGCAGGCCTTTTGGGAAGCAAGGTTGTGCTGCCCGCACTCTTCCCGCATGCTTCCAAAGCGCAGCTCAACGGTCCTTTGGGAGACTGGACAGTGGTCACCTCCGTGGTGCTGGCCCTGCTGTTTGCCTTGATCAGTCAATGGCCGATCATTGTAGGCCATGAACGGCATGGCCAGGACCAGGTGCGTTGGGTTACTGCGCGCCGATTCAGCCTGTTGGCGTTGATCATCGCCCTGGCCTGCTTCTTCCTCAGTCAGCTGGTGGCCAGTGCGGCTGATTCTGGTCTAAGCGCTATTCTGTCCGGTACTGGGCTGCACCCGCCAACCTCACCTGACGACGGCGGCATGGAAACGCCGATCATGCTCTTCTATGGCATTCTTTTGGGACCTTTTGCTGAGGAACTGGTCTTTCGCGGGGTCATCATGAACGGCTTGCGCCGCTTTGGTCGGGTCTTCGCCATTATTACCTCTTCCTTGCTTTTCGGCTTCATGCATGGCTCCTTGGTCCAGGGTCTGTTTGGTTTCATTTCCGGCCTGGTTCTGGGCTATCTGGCCATGGAGTACGGGCTGGTCTGGTCCCTGTTGGTGCACATGCTCAACAATGCCTTCTCTTCAGGTCTGCTTGCCAAGTACATGCCCCTGGCACCCGAGGTGGTTCGCATCGGCCTGGGCCTGCTCATGATCCTGGTGCTGCTGATCGGTGTCGTCGGGCTGCTGTTCAAGATTAGGACTCTCCGTGATTACTGCCGCAGCAATCGCGCTCCCAAGGGAATCTATGCTTCCTGGAGGGCGCCTTGGTTCCTGCTCTTCTGCCTGGCGTGCCTGCTGATGGCCCTGAGCGAATTTGTACCAGGGCTGGCCTGACCGGACGGTCTATGGCACCGGCTCATTGTTGGGATTCTGTCGAGGAAGGGCAGGGTCGGGCTAAACTCGGTTATGTAGTGTCATGATATGAACGCGGGGAAGGTTCGTGTCGCTGGACGCCCTTGACGGTCGTACGGTAGTGCATGAAGGGGAAGGATCATCGACGGATGAGGGATGATGAGGATCACGACAGCGGTGGCGAGTCTGCCGATGTCCAAGATGAGCAGGGGCGCTGGAAGGCCTCGCGTTCCTCTCTTGCCCTCGTGACCGCAACCCATACCGCCGGCAAGGACTACGCCCGCCACTGGGACTACCAGGAGGGGTCCATCGATCTGCCGCCGCTCAGCCTGCCGGGCCAGGCCGTGGATGATGGCCTGGCCTACCCGGGACGAATCGCCCATAGAAAGATTGTGCTTCCGGGCGCTGAAGGGGCTGGCCATCGTGGGCACACGGGGACCATGCCTGTCGGTGAACGACCCTCGGTGCTTCCTGGATCCGATGATTTTTTGACATCGGTCACTATGGCCAGTCAACCGGCTGTTCCAGCATTTCCTCCGACGGACCTGTCTGCCGACGAGCACGGAGAGAAGGGGGCCGGCGAGGGGTCTGTACCCCGGCGCGTGGTTATTCGCCGGGATCTGGAGGCCCCCAAAGCTACGAAGGCTCCGAAGAAGCAGGATCATTCTGCAGCCAAGGTTGTCTGGTCCTGGACCAAGCCGGAGGTCAGTGATGCTCCGGTTTTCTCCTGGAATATGGGCAAAGGCCGCAAGCCGGCAGCAAAAACCCATGCAGGCAAGCCCAAAGCCCCTGCTGCCGAGGCTTCGTCTCTTGCCACATCTGTTCCTGCCTCGCCAACCAAGGTTACAGACTCTGCCGTTTCAACGGCATCTGTCCCCGGTTCTTCGTCCGCCGAACCGGCTGATTCCAAGCCGACGGCTGCGGCTGGGGCCTCTCCGGTTGCCGCTTCGGCGGATTCGCTGTCTGCCAAGCCGGATACAGCGGCTTCCGCACCTGCCAAAGTGTATGTTCAGCAGTCTCCGACCCCAGTGGTATTCACCGATCGACCGGTCGTCGTTCGCCGTTCAAATGCCGACTGGGACTCGCTTATCGCTGGTTCGTCGGCTTCAGGTCAGAGCGTCGCAGCTGCACAATCCGTTGCCAGTGGCGCCAAACATCCGGGGCGCCAGGTCTGTTCGACCCCACGGGTAGTTGATCAGCTGGCCGAGGTCGGCGGCATCAGCACAGGCGGCCGGACCGTTTCGTCATCACCGAGGACTCCGGCCGCTCAGCCGGATCATGCCGTTCAGCCTGTGCAGGCCGTCCAGACAGTAGGTGAAGTTCAATCCGTCGGTGCCCAACCCGCTCCGTCTGATTCCGCCAAGGCAGCGAATACATCGGCTCCAGCCGCGCAGCACGTTGGCGTCTCAAGCAAGCTGGACGAGGGCACGCCGAATGCTTCGGCAGCAGCCAAGGCCCAGGTTCAAGCCAAGACGAAACCACAGACGGCCACCAAATCGGCACCCTCTGGCAAGCCCGTCTCCTACAGGGCCAGTTCGGGGGTTCTCCACGCCGTCAACGGCCAGGCCGCCTTCGCCTTTGTCTACCTTGCCATATCCGTCCTGATGCTCATGGTCGGTTCTGGGATGATCCTGCCGGTCATCATGGAGCGGGTCAAGGATCCGAGAGCCATTGTCTTCATGTCCGATGGGAATACTCTCCTGTCGGTCCTGCTGGCACTGGTTTATGCCTGTATTTCAGAGTGGAGCGTTATTCGAGGTAAGGAGCAGCGAGGACAGGACGCTGTCCATTGGCGAACAGATAGAAGAATGACGCTGGCGGCTCTGCTGGCCCTTGTAGCGGTGCTTCTGCTGGGCCAAGGAATGGTCCATGGACTGAACAAGTTCTTCAACCACTTCTGTCTGCTTCTGCACATCCCCTCCCTGGCCTCGCGCAGTCTGCTGGTCACCGGCACTTCCTCGCCGATGATGGCCGTGTATGCCCTCTTGGCGGTTCCCTTGGCTGAGGAGCTGGTTTTCCGTGGCATCATCCTCAACGGGCTGCGCCGGTTCGGCAGAGTCTTTGCCATCCTGACCGCATCCCTGCTCTGCGCACTGTTGCAGTGTGACCCGGTCTCTGGGCTCTGGATCTTCCTGCTGGGGCTGGCACTGGGGTATTGCTCCCTGGAGTATGGCCTTGTCTGGGCCATTGGAGCCCGTGTGGTCGGCAATCTGCTCTTCAGCGGCCTGCCCAACCGTTACCTGATGAGCGCTCCACGAACTGCTCGTATGTCGATTTTGGCAGTGGCATTGGTCTTGGTTCTGGCTGGACTGGTCATGTTCTTCCTGCACCGCGCCAGTCTGTTTGACTACCGGCGGCGCTATCGAGCCCCTAAGGGAACCTACGCCTCCTGGAGGCAGCCCTGGTTCCTGCTCTATTTGCTGCTCTGCCTGCTGCTTACAGTCTTCAAGTTCGTGCCCGGTCTGCTCTAGAGCATGACGCATTGAGGCTGCAAGTGGTGGCGTAGACTTGGACCAGCTGGAGGTCAGTGCCGGATGGCCAAACCTGCAGAGGATCATGAAAGGGCATGGTGACATGGGGCAGACAGCGACGGCAGCCGACGCGTCAGGGACTGGGCAGACTCAAAAGCCCAGACGAGGTATGGCGGATCGCGCATGGATGAGTGCGGCCAGGGGGATGCTCAACCGTCAGGCCGCCCTGCTGCTGGTCTATCTGCTTATCATCAACAGCGTCGGTCTGCTGTTCGGTGTTCTGGCTCAGATGGAGTGGAATGCCGTGTTTGATCCGGTGCCTGCCCACTCGGGATTTATGTATGTGATCATCCACGCTGACAAGGAGTATGGAGGCATCGTCAACCTGATCGCCGCCTGCACAGGTCTCTGCTTCCTGGTCTTCACGCGGCGGCGGCAGATCTGCGATTCAGGCCCTATGGGCATATTCCACACTGATTTGCACCCCATGACCTGGCAGGTTTTGCTGGGATGCTTTGCACTGACGCTGACCGGGCAGACCCTGGCGGACTGGTATCAGTCAGGCATGGACTGGACCACGGCGCGGTTGGGAGTGCAGCAGTCCTGGACCACGACTGAGCAGATCCAGCAGGCCTCGGGTACCATTCCCATGTTCATCTACGTCAGCCTGCTGGCCCCCGTCATCGAGGAGCTGGTTTTCAGAGGGGCTATCCTGCACGCGCTGAAGCCCTACGGCCACGTCTTCGCCATCGTCACCTCCGCTGTTATGTTCGGCTTCTTCCACGGCGATCTGGATCAAGGATTCTTTGCTTTCATTATGGGTCTGCTCCTGGGCTATCTTGCCTGCGAATACTCCATCTTCTGGTCCATAGCCCTGCACGTGTTCAACAACCTGGTCGTCAGCGACGGGCTGGAACTCCTGCTCGGGTTTATGAGCGACAATATGTCCTCCTACGTCAACGTGCTCATGATGTTGGCAGGCATGCTGGCAGCCGTGCTGGTCCTTTACTTGGGCCGCCATAGGATCGTCGCTTTTCTGCGGGAAAACCGCACGTATACGAACGTCTATGGTGCCTGGGCCTGCCCGTTCTTCATCATGCTGCTGCTGATCATGGGCTTCACGATGCTGACCCCCTTCGTTTCGACCGGTGCTTGACCAGTATCTGACTGGGTGGACGCTCTATGCCGGAGGCGACAATTCACGGTGTCCCCACACCCCCTGTGGCAGACTTGCAAATAGGGGCCGATGATGCGCCAAAGCCCGGCTCTGAGCGGATACGAGAAAGAAGCCGATGTATGGCCAAGATGAATACACAGAATGATGTGCTGCATGTGGTGGGCGGCAGGCCCCTGCATGGCACCATACAGGTCCGCGGGGCCAAGAACTTCGTCAGCAAGGCCATGGTGGCTGCCCTGCTGGCTCCCGATGTCTCGGTGCTCAAGAACGTGCCTGAAATCCGTGATGTCCAGGTGGTCTCGGATCTGCTGAGACTGCACGGCGTCAAGGTGGATGTCAGTCCGCAGGAGGGCGTGGTCACCATTGATGCCCGCCATGTAGAGCTGGCTGATGTGGCCGATGTGGACACCCTGTCGGGCTCCTCCCGCATTCCCATTCTCTTCTCTGGGCCGCTTCTGCATCGGATGGGAGAGGCTTTCATCCCCGTTCTGGGCGGCTGCCGCATCGGTAGCAGGCCTATCGACTTCCATCTGGAGACCCTGCGCAAGCTGGGGGCCAATGTCGACAAGGAGCATGAAGCCGGTATCCACATCACGGCGCCTGACGGCCTGCACGGAGCCAAGATTCACCTGCCCTACCCCTCGGTGGGAGCCACGGAGCAGACCCTGCTGGCGGCCGTCCTGGCCGAGGGGCGTACCGAGCTGTCAGGGGCGGCTACTGAGCCCGAGATCATGGATCTGGTGGCGGTCCTGCAGAAGATGGGCGCACAGATCTCAGTGGACGTGGACCGTACCATCCGTATTGAGGGGGTGCCCTCTCTGAAAGGCTTCACCCATACCTCATTGCCAGACCGGATCGAGGCTGCCTCCTGGGCTTCTGCCGCCCTGGCTACCCATGGCGACATCATGGTCAAAGGCGCCCACCAGCCCGACATGATGACCTACCTGAACGTCTTCCGCAAGATCGGCGGCCAGTTCGATGTGCGCGATGACGGCATCCGCTTCTGGCATCCGGGCGGCGACCTGCGGCCCGTGGCTATCGAGACCGACGTACACCCCGGGTTCATGACCGATTGGCAGCAGCCTCTGGTAGTCGCTCTGACCCAGGCCAAGGGTCTTTCCATCGTTCACGAGACCGTCTACGAGAACCGCTTCGGCTTCACCAAGCCGCTGATTCAGATGGGTGCCACCATCCAGCTCTACAAGGAGTGCCTGGGATCCCTGCCCTGCCGCTTCCGGCAGCGCAACTTCAACCACTCGGCGGTTATCTTCGGACCCACCCCGCTGACTGGTCAGGACATCGATGTACCCGATTTGCGTGGCGGTTTCAGCCACCTGATTGCGGCACTGACAGCCTCCGGCCCCTCTACCGTCCACGGCATCTCCTTGATTGACCGCGGTTACGAGGACTTCCGCGACAAGCTACTGGCCTTGGACGCGCAGATCGACTGATCCGGCAGGCATAGATGGCTTCCAAAGGCAAACCCTCTCCCCGGTCTGCGGTATCAGCCCTGTCCGACCAGCAGGTGGCCCTACTGGCCGAGCGGCACAGACTTGTGGATCCGACCCGCTACTATCCCACTGGTCACCGCACACCGGCCTTGGACGAGATAGACGGTCAGCACCCCGTGGGGACTACCCGTCTATTGCGCGGCGTCTCCCAGGTGGTGCGTGACTCCTGCCGAGTCTATGCCTGGGGGTTGGAGCGGGTGCCGCAGACCGGGCCTTTTATTACCGCAGCCACCCATGTGACCCAGTTCGACGTTTTCATTCCCATGATGGCCCTCTTCCACCAGGGTCGTCGTCCCCGCTATATGGCCAAGGCCGAGATGGCCCACTGGCCCCTTATTGGCAGCTGGTTTCGCATGGTGGGCATGCAACCTGTCGAACGCAAGTCTGGCAAGGCCAGGTCGATTGAAGAGGAGTCGATCAATATCATCACCTCGGGCAGGCCACTGACCATCTGGCCGGAGGGGACCGTGACCCGTGACCCTCTGAAGTGGCCCATGTCGCTCAAACCTGGGGTCGGATTCATCGCCTTGGAATCCTCACGGCAGTTGGGTCGCATGGTTCCCCTCTATCCCAGCATCACCTGGGGGGCAGCTTCGATCAACCACAAGTGGCCTTGGCCTCGCAAGAACGTGGTCATGTGCTATGACCGGCCCCTTGACTATTCCGACCTTCTGGAAGACATGGATCAGTGGGGCGCGGAACCCCCCAAGCAGTCCGTGCATGCCCTCTGTGTCCGCCTGCGCAACCGGATGGAAGAGGTCATGGCCGAAATTCGTGGCGAAGAGCCCCCGGCGGCTGGATATTTCGATTATGTGACCATGACCCGTCGGCCCAGAAGCGAGCAATAAGGCCGGAACCCACCTCTAATTCCTCCTGCCTGGCGGTGGTGTCATAGGATGGTAGAGACAAGAATGAGGCTACTGGTCGGCGTTCCCGTGCGCACGGCATTATGCAAAGGAGAATGATGACGAAGATCGCGGTATTGGGAGCAGGCGCATGGGGAACCGCTTTTGCCCAGGTACTGGCTGATGCTGGCAACCAGGTGGTCATGTGGGACATTGATCCGAATGTCGTAGAGGAAATCAACAGTCAACATTCGAATACTCGCCGCCTGCCGACCGTGAAGAGGCTGCCCGACGCCATCAGCGCTGAGGGTGACCGTGCCAAGGCCGTCTCGGGGGCTGAAATCGTGGTCGTGGCCATAGCTGCTCAGCACGCCTGTGAGGCCTTGACGGAATTCAAGAGTCTATTGGATCATGATGCCATTGCGGTTTCCCTGATGAAGGGGATTGAACGGGGCACCGACAGGCGGATGGATCAGGTGGTCTGCCAGACGCTGGATCTGGACCCAGTCAGGTTTGCGGCCGTCTCCGGTCCCAACTTGAGCAAGGAGGTGGCCGCCCGCGAGCCAAGCGCCACCGTGGTCGCCAGCGCTGATGCCGATACTGCCATGAGAGTAGCCCGTGCTTGTACGACCGACTATTTCAAGGCCTTCGTTTCGGACGATGTGATCGGCCTGGAAATGTGCGGGTCGCTGAAGAACGTCACTGCACTGGCTGTCGGGATGTCACGGGGGGCTGGATTCGGGGAGAACACGGCTGCCATGATCCAGGCCAGGGGTCTGGCTGAGCTCACTGCCTTGGGGGAGGCCTGCGGGGCCAAGTCCAAGACCTTCGCCGGTCTTGCTGGGGTCGGCGACCTGGTGGCCACCTGTGGGTCGTCTCTGAGCAGGAACTACACTTTTGGCTTTAATTTGGGACAGGGCAAAAGCATCGAGGAAGCCACTCGCGTCAGCAAGGGTGTCGCCGAAGGCGTACCCACCACCGATGCTGTCGTCGCCTTGGGCGAGCGCTACCAGGTGGCGACCCCGCTGGCTACGGCCATGAGCCATGTGCTGGATCAGGGTCTGAGCTGCCGGGGCATGATCGACGAGCTGTTCGGCGGGCAAATCACTGCAGAGTGAGTCTGGCAATCATCAAAATGGTGCCCATCAGAAAATCCTGAGGGCTATAGAGGGTGTGCGAAGGCTGTGAAGCATGCGCTATCAACCTTTTGATCAGCGATGAATGATTTCCGGATCAAGATGTGCGCCTGGCTTGTCTGACTCCTGCATCGGCCTATCATGCCTGTTCGTGCCAAGCTTGTGGATGAGCGACTCCGACCAGGTCTTGCTGCCTGCCGAGGGGATATTCTGCTGTCTTGAATGATGCATCTGCTCGGGCAGGTGCGTGATGTTGAAAATCATGTCCAGGATGAGGAAAGCCGAGGGATGATGGTCAGGAAACGTGTTGTAGTGCTTTATGGCGGGCGTGCCGACGAACATTCCATATCCTGCGTGTCGGCGGCTGGCGTGCTCAACGCCATCGATATCGATCGATACGAGCCCATCCCTATTGGCATCACCAAGGACGGTCGTTGGATCATCGGCGGTCAGGATCCCAGGCAGTGGAGTCTGGGCGATGCCAGTCTGCCAACCGTACAGATAACCGCAGGCAGCCGTCCGGTCATCCTCGACATGGCTCGCGGCAGGGATGGGTTTCTGATTGGTGACCATGCCGATCTGGTTTCTGGAGCAGAGCCTTCCAGGACCGTTGGTTCCCTGGAGCCTTTGGGGCATGTTGACGCGGTCTTTCCGGTGCTCCACGGCCCATACGGTGAGGACGGCACCCTGCAGGGCCTGCTTGAAATGATGGGCCTGCCCTACGTCGGATGCGGGGTTTTCGCCTCTGCTGCATGCATGGACAAGCACTACACCAAGATTCTGCTCAGCCAAGCCGACATACCTGTGGCGCCTGGCATCACCATTGACTCCCGTGAACAGCGGTCCGGGGCCAACCTGTTGGCTGCTGTGCAGAAGGCAGAGCTGCATTATCCTCTCTTCGTCAAGCCCTCCCGTGCAGGATCCAGCTTCGGCGTGGTCAAGGTGGAAGAGCCTCAAGCCGAAGCCCTGGCTGCCGCAGTCGCCGAGGCTGCCAAGCACGACTGGCGGGTCCTGATAGAGGAGGGCATTGAGGGGCGGGAGATCGAGTGCGCCGTGCTCGCCTCCAGCAAGGACAGACAGCCCCGTACAGCCTGGCCTGGCGAGGTGGTGCTGGACAAGGCTGATCAGGACGAGGCCTTCTACGACTTCGACAGCAAGTATGTGGACTCCTCCGCTTCCCATGTGGAGGTTCCTGCCGACCTGCCAGAGGAGACCCTTCAGAAGGTTCGCGACCTGGCTGCCAAGGCTTTCAGAACCGTGGACGGCGCCGGTCTGAGTCGTGTCGACTGCTTTGTGACGTCCGAAGGCAAGGTCATCGTCAACGAGATCAACACCATGCCTGGTTTCACGCCCATCTCCATGTATGCCAAGGCCTGGGAGGCCACTGGGATCACCTATACCGATCTGATCACGGACCTGATTGAGGGCGCATCGGCCTGACGCTGTAGCATTATCGGAGCTTGAGGCATCTCACAAGAGGGGAGATGTTGCTTTTGCTTTCTTCCTCAGGATGAGAAAATTATCAGATTAATGCTCAATGTCGTTTGTCTGTGGCTCCGCTTCCTGGACCAAGTAGTCCTGGCCGGCGAGGGCGCGGGTGGCGGCATCCTGCATGTCGGCGGCGATGACGCCCTGCTTAGCAAACATGACCACTTGGCCCTTGATGCCATAAGGGGTGAAGCCCTGGAGCTGGACAATGGGCGGGTTGGATGGCATGGCCATGCCCTTGGTTGCCTGGGCCACCACCTGTGCAATGGAGCGGGAGGACTTGGCTATATCGGCATCCCCTCGCAGGGTGAAGGGAACCGTGGTGGCGGCTTCGCCGGCCTCGGTGATCTTCTCGAGCGCCGTGGTGTTGAGGATGGAGTTGGGGATCAGCAGCTGGTTGCCAGTCCTGTCGATGACGATGGTATGACGCCAGGTCACATCGCGGACGGTTCCGGTGGTGCCCTGGATGGTGATGATATCGCCGGGCTGGACCACCTTGCTGACCATCAGTCCAAAGCCGCCGACGATATTGGCGATCGTATCCTTCAATCCGAAGGAGAGCGCTAGGCCGCTGACGCCTAGGGCGGCGACCACTGTGGATGGGTTGATTCCGAAGACGGGTTGCAGGACTGTGGCAGCAGCGAAGATCCAGATCAGGGCGCGGACGATGTTGACGAAGATGGAGGCACTGGGCAGGTTGGTCCGTTCCAGGGTGCGTCGCATAGCCGCCGCTACAATCTTGGAAATCAATGCAGCGCAGACAGCCACGACGATCAGAAGGATGATCTTTCCGAAATTCTGTCGAAACCAGTAAATGACGGCATCGCTGAAGCTGGAGATGGCCTGTTCGGACCTTCCCATGGGATCCTTATTCGGATTGATGCCTGTGATGCTTGTGCTGGCTAAAGCTGACATTTCATTGGCAAAATTGGCGGTCAGGTTCATGAGGCTTGGTCCTCTGGCTCGTTTCCGGTGCTGCCCGTCAGGGGCTTGTCCATCCACATGTGCGGGCATCCCTCGTCTTGATCGTGTATGCCCATGTCCTTATAGCCTAAAGATTCATAGAAGCCCGCCACCCGTTTTTGGGCGTGAAGCGTGAGCCGGTCGGCCCCGCGGCTCCGAGCGGTCTCCTCAGCCTTGCCTACCAAATTCGCGCCCAGGTGCTGACCGCGGTAGGGCTTAAGAACGGCCAAACGGCCAAGGGTCCATGTCTTGCCACGGTCGGGAAAGATTCGGCATACGCCGGCGGGATCATCCCCATCGTAGGCCACGATGTGAAGACTGACGTCATCGGTCTGGTCGAACTCGTTGTGAAAGCCCTGCTCCTCGACGAATACGGCCTTACGGATGGCCTTGGCATCCTCGGGAATAGCCTCGCTCACCTCATACCGCATGCTTCCTCCTCGCCACGGCCCTCCGCTGTCTCTAATCTACCAAGCCTGACCCTTGGCGTGAACGGATGTCCGCAACAGGATGACGAATGGTACGTATGGCTGCAGGCTGTCTGACCCAGACGATTACATGGACAGGGACTCTGTAAGCAGTGTGAGCTTGCAGAAGTGACAATGAAGTGACACAGGAACGATGGGATGGCCATGGACAAGGACTCAAAACTGACAAGTGCGACTGGCGGAGCTGGTAAAGGGAATTGGCGCTCGCAGAAGGAGCGGATGCTTGCTGGCGAGCTTTATGACGCATCGGATCCCGACCTGAGCCAGCTGCGAGTCAAGGCCCACGAGCTTTGCCGTCTTTTCAACGCGTCTTCCGAACAGGAGCGGGAGCTGCGCAGCCGGCTTCTCGACGATCTGGTGCCCGAACATGGTCAGGACGTGGACTTTATGGGGCCTATCTACTTCGACTATGGGTGCTTCACCAAGCTCGGCTCGCGCATCTTCGCCAATTTCAACTTCAATGTTCTGGATACTTGCCCTGTACAGATTGGCGACGATGTGATGATCGGCCCCAACGTCACCCTGGCAACCCCCCTGCATCCCCTGCGGTGGCAGGAGCGGAATCTGAGACGCCATGAGGATGGCACCCTCTACGACTACGAGTTGGGCGCCCCGATCACCATCGGCTCCAACTGCTGGCTGGCATCAAATGTGACTGTGGCCGGGGGAGTGACCATCGGCGATGGGGCGGTCATCGGGGCTGGATCCGTGGTCACCCATGACATCGCGCCTGACTCCCTGGCCGTAGGCGTGCCCTGCCGAATAATTCGGATCATCACCGAGGCTGATCGGATGCAGCTGCCAGTGGAGGGCTGAAAGCCTCCTGGTCTGGAACAGCATCCATGCTGGCCAGCTGCTGGGCTATGGTCTGCGGGTTTCCGCCCGGGCATGCCGCCTGAATGCGCCCGTCTTGGAGAAAGATGACGCGGTGGGCCCGGGCGGCGACGTTGGGGTCGTGCGTCACCATGAGGATGGTCTGGCCGCTGCGGACGGCCAGGTCGAAGAGGTCCATGACCTCCCGCGAGCTATGGGTGTCCAGGGCGCCGGTGGGCTCGTCAGCCATGATGATCTCCGGGCTGGCGGCGAGAGACCTGGCGATGGCCACGCGCTGCTGCTGGCCACCGCTCATGTCGGCCGGATAGGTGTTGGCGTACCCTTCCAGCCCGACGTTCGACAGGGCAGACAGTGCCGCTTGGGCGGAGATTTTCCTGCCGCCGAAGAGGCTGGACAGCATGGTGTTCTGCAGGCAGGTGAAGGCGTTGACCAGGTTGTAGTCCTGGAAGACGAAGCCGATATGGTCGCGCCGAAGCCTGGTCAACTCCCTCTCTTTCATTCGTGTAAGATCCTCCCCGGCGATGGCTACCTTGCCCTGCCTGACTTGGAGCAGTCCTGCGGCGCAATAGAGGAGGGTCGACTTACCGGCGCCTGAAGGACCCATGATGGCCGTCCAAGTCCCCGCCGGACATTCCAGGCTGATTTCGTCCAACACTCTTGTGCCTTGCTTCTGCCGGGTTCCGTAGTCGTAGCAGACCTTGTCCAGAATGAGCGGAATCTGTGCGTATGGATCCTTGGCCATTCGATGCTGCATCGTTGCCTTCCTTTCGGTCGTCGCCTGCCTGGTCTCTTCTTCTATGAGACCATGGCGAGAACTCTTGTCAGGGTGTTTTCAGGGTCGAATCGGGGACGGTTCAGGGTGGAATCCACAAGATTCGCATTTGCTTCTGAAGGGTATGTATCGTGAACGTAGAGGGGTCGCGTTTCTTGCCGGAAGGGGGATTGATGGGCGGATCGTCATCAGGATGACAGGACTTCAGTGATCACTTATTTCCTTGGAATTGCAAGGATGCAACCGTCAGTTGACAGCAAATATCGGTGTCTTTGCCGGGTGCAACCCAAAGCTGGTGGCGGTCGGAGCCCTGCACGTTTCATCATGACCTCGTTGCTGGTTGAATCGGCATTCTGCTGATCGGGAGAAAGAACAATATGAGTTTCAGAACCAACGTGCAGTATCTGCGTTCGCAGCGCAATATGACTCAGGAGCAGCTGGCCATGCTGGTGGGGGTGTCCCGTCAGGCGGTGTCCAAGTGGGAGTCGGACAAGGCATATCCTGAGATGGACAAGCTCCTGGCCATCTGTGACCTCTTCGGCTGCACCCTTGATGATCTGGTCCTGGGCGATGTTCGGCATCCGGGTTCAGGGCAACGTGCGTCCAAGCCTGACCATCAGGACGCCGCCCAGGCGACTTCGACAACCCATGTGACTGCGCCTGTCCAGTCTGCCATGGAAGACGTAACCGGCTACGCATCCTTCAGCAATACCTACAGTCTTCGGATGGCTTCCGGCATCGCTCTTATCATGCTGGGACTGGCTTTCGGTGGTCTCTTTGCCGGAGTCAGCCAGCCGACCGACGCACAGAATGGTCTGGCCTTTCTTGCTCTGATGATCGGCATCGTCCTGGGACTGGCCTGTCTGATACCGGCGGTTTCCGCCAGGAGGGATTTCCGCCGCAGGCATCCTTATGTGGCGGATTTCTATACCGATGAGGAGCGCTCACGAGTATACCGGCAGACTACTTGGGAGTTGGTCTGCGGTTTGGCTGTCGTGCTCTTGGATGTGGGGATCAACTCTGCTGGGTTCCTGGTTTGGGGCTGGTCCCATCAGGTCAGAGGGTTTGTCTTCTTCCTTCTTCTGGCTCTGGGGATCTTCCTATTAGTCCATGCGGGAACGAGCCACAGAATGATGAACCTCCGAGCCTACAACAGGCAGATTGATTCCGTCGATGACGGTCGGTGGGACACCTATCGTTACGAACACCGGATAAGCAATGCCATCAGCGGAGTCATCATGGGCCTTTGCACGCTGGTGGCCTTGACAATGCTTTTCTCCGGCAATTATGACAACCTTTTCGGTTGGCGCATCCCATTCTGGGCCATCTGGATCATCGGCGGGGTATTTTGCGGAGTGCTTCAGTCTCTGATCGGCATCTTCCGCAAGCCTCCTCGTGCCTGAGACCGTTAATTTGCCTTACTTGACGGAATGTAGTAGTCTAACAAAGTTGTGTGTTCATCCGTAGCCTTGTGTTGCGGCCTGGAGCACCTGGGACGACTTGGAAAACAACGTAAAGGAAGTCATCATGGCAGCTCGTTGCGCGGTGTGCGGCAAGGGCCCGCAGACCGGTTACAGTGTTTCTCATTCGCATATCCGGAACAAGCGCATCTTCCGCCCCAACCTGCAGTCGGTGCACACCACCGTTGATGGTCAGAACGTGCGTCTGCGCGTCTGCGTCAAGTGCCTCAAGGCTGGCAAGGTGCAGCGCGTCGCCGCCTGAAGGCGGTTCGTCGGTCGTATTGGGACCCCCGGGGGCAAAGCTCCGGGGGTTCTTGTCATCCTGAGGGATGATGATCGGCGCTTGCGGGAGGTGATCGGGTATGTCGGCAGTGGCTCATGTTGGGCTGCACAGCACGGTGGCCTCGCTGGTGGCCAACAGGCGTCGGGTGAGCGCTCTCAAGGCTCTCGGCGTGGTCACGGTCGGGGATGCGCTGACCTATTATCCTTTCCGCATCACCGATCCCATGCAGGTCACCACTATTGCCGGCATTCGGCTGGGTGAGCCCTGTGCCTTCGCCGCCCGGGTTGATCAGGTGCGTCTGGTGCCGCTGAGCGGTCACCGGGGCTTTCGGCTGGACGTGATGGTGGACGATGCGGCCTTCGTCAGCAGCCAAGGTGGCACTCCGCTGGCGGTCAGGCTGGTCTTCTTCTCTCATAAGAAGCCTTATATGGACTGGATGGTCCGTCGGCTGCAGGTAGGGGCGGATTTGGTCGTGGCCGGTGAGCCCGGCATCTACATGGACCAGCTCCAGTTCACCCACCCTGAGACCCTGGTTGTCGCTAATGCCGATCGAGAGGTTTCTGCGGACACATCTCGGCCCGATGCGACCAGCCTTGACGAGGCCCTGGAGCGTGTGCGTCGACCGCGGCCGGTTTACCATGCCAGCTCTCGCATCTCCTCGGACCATATTCACGATGTCATCCTGGGGTTTTTGCGTCTGCTGTCGCAGGCTGATAATTCACCTGGCTCAACTCCCGCAGCCGGTACTGCCGAAGAGGGGCAGCCCAGTGCCGATGTCCACATCGATTCAGAAGCGCTGGGCCTTGCCATACCTGATGTGCTACCCGAGCAGGTCCGTGTCGACCAAGGGCTGTTGCATCGTGCTCGTGCCCTCTTGGGCATGCATGCGCCCGATAGTCCTGGCGACTTTGCTGCGGCGCGGAAGACCCTGCGCTATGAGGAGGCCTTTGTCTCGCAGACAGCTCTTCTGCAGACCCGCCGCCAGACCCAGCAGCAGCCCACTTACCCATGCACGGATTCGGGCGCTGACCGTCCAGACACCCTGCCCGCCCGTTTCATCGACTCCCTGCCGTTCCAGCTGACCGACGGCCAGCGTCAGGTCATCAATGACATCGGCGTCGACATGGCTAAGGATCAGCCCATGCAGCGGCTTCTGCAGGGCGAGGTCGGCTCCGGCAAGACCGTGGTGGCCCTGGCAGCCATGCTTCAGGCGGTCCAGGCTGGCCATCAGGCTGTCTTGGTGGCTCCGACCCAGGTGCTGGCTGAGCAGCACTATGCTTCCATCGGCGGCATGCTCAAGGCTATGGGCACCGATGTGACCGCAACTGCCGTAGAAGGCCGCCATAAGCCTGTGGACAACGTCACCATGATTCGTATGACGGATCAGCTGGTCCTGCCTGTGGTGCTGTTGACCGGGGGTATGAGGCTGGCTCAGCGCCGCTCCGCCTTGGCTGTTTCGGCCTCGGGCCGCCCCTGCATTGTCATCGCCACCCATGCGGCTTTCTCCAAGACCTTCCAGGCTCCCAATCTGGCCCTGACTGTCATCGACGAGCAGCATCGTTTCGGGGTTGAGCAACGCGAGGAGCTGCGTCGCAAATCCGAGTGCGTTCCCCATCTGCTGATCATGACTGCTACGCCCATCCCTCGTACAGCCGCCATGACCTGGTTCGGAGATCTTGACATCTCCACCCTGACCGAGCTGCCCAGCAACCGCAAACCGGTCCGCACACACGTCATTGCCGAGTCTGACGGAGCGACCATGGGCGCCATGTTCTTGCACTTGCGTCGACGGATTGAAGCTGGGGAAAGGGCCTACGTAATCTGTGCCCGTATTGACGATGAGGATGACCCCTCGGCCTCCTCAGACCGCCCCGGCCAATCCGGTGGGACTGACTCCCAGCCTGAACTGCTGGTTGAGGAGGGCCAAGGTGACGGACAGCGTCCGCCACTGCATTCGGTGGCTGAAATGAGTCGGCGACTGGCCGCCCTGCCGCAGTTCCAGGGCATCACCATGGCCACGCTGACCGGGCGAGACGACGATGCCACCAAGAACGCCGTCATGGCCGACTTTGCCTCGGGCCGCACGCCCTTGCTGGTGGCCACCACTGTGGTGGAGGTGGGGGTGGATGTGCCCCAAGCCTCCTGCATTGTCATCTTCGATGCCGATCGGTTCGGGCTCTCCCAGCTTCATCAGCTGCGCGGCAGGGTGGGACGCGGCGGCACTGACTCCTGGGCCTTCATGATCTCGCGCGCCCCAGCGGATTCACCAGCTGCCGAGCGGCTTGAGGTCATTCGCGACACCACTGACGGGGCCAAAATCGCTGAAGAGGACATACGCATCAGGGGAGCCGGCGACGTGTTGGGAGATGCCCAGTCCGGAGGTCATTCTTCTCTGAAGCTTCTGCGGGTGGTCACCGATGCGCCCATGATCGCCCGTGCCCGCACCCAGGCAGGCCAACTCTTGGAGTCCGACCCCACCCTGGCCGGGCAGCCCGAGCTGGCTGGCGCCGTTCTGGACTTCATGAGGGGCAACGAGGGTTTCCTGGTCTCCAGCTGAAAGGACAACGGACCATATGCACATCATCGCCGGCCGATTCAAGGGATTCCCCATTCCCGCTGCCCTCAAGGGCACCCGGCCCACTACCGATCGGACCAAGGAGGCCATTTTCTCCCATCTGGAGTCCGAAGACCTGCTGTCCGGTGCTCGGGTCCTGGACCTGTTCGCCGGCACAGGCGCCTTGGGATTCGAAGCCCTATCCCGTGGTGCCCAGAGCTTGGTGGCTGTGGAGTCTTCTGGCCGTGTCGCTGGGCTGCTGTCACGTTCAGCTGCAGGGCTGCGCCATCACCCGGCTTGGAATTCAGCCATGGACATTCGCGTCAGCAGAAACCGTGCCGAGCGCTTTGTCCGTCCCCTCTCCTCAGGTCATGAGGATGCCGGTCTGTCCGAAGCCTGCTTCGACCTGGTCTTCATGGACCCGCCTTATGATTTGTCGACGGATGACTGCCGGAGCATTATGACCGGTCTGACTGCCCGGAAAATGGTGGATGATGGAGGCATGATCGTTCTAGAGCGATCGACACGCACCCCGCCGCCCACGGCTCCTGAAGGATGGGCCATTGATCAGGCTCGCAGCTATGGGGAGACAGCAGTCTACTATCTGACGGCCCGCTGATCAGCCCTGCAAATCTGACGGGCAATCAATTTGACGGCTGGTCCAGAGGTTTCGGATGGGTTTTCCCTGTGCCCCAACCCAGGTCTTCCAAGAGACGGCGGTCGTGCTTATCGAGAGTGGAGCAGTCCAATCGGGCGATCAGGTCGGGACGGATTCGACTGGTTCTCCTGATGGCCTCGTCGCGCCGGAATCTGTCCACCTTTCCGTGGTCGCCGCTGGTCAGTATCTCGGGCACAGCCATGCCACGCCAGGTGGTGGGGCGTGTGTACTGGCGATACTCCAGCAGTGGCTCATCCCCGGTATAGGACTCTTGCACGATGGATTCAGGATTGCCCATGAAGCCTGGCAGGAGCCTGGTGATGGCCTCCAGCATGACCGAGACGGCCACTTCGCCCCCATTGAGTACATAGTCGCCAATGGAGTACTCACGAACGCTGATTCCCTGATTCCGGTAGTAGTCGGGGATGCGTGCGTCATACCCTTCATAACGGCCGCAGCCGAATATCAGCCTCTCCGCCCGAGACAGCTCGGTCGCATCGGCCTGGGTAAACAGAGGAGCGGATGGGTTGGGGAAGATCAGGACTGGTCTGGCGAGATCAGCCTTGTGGCTGTCTGCAGATGGATCTGCCTCGGATGCTATGCCGTAGCTTTTGTCGCCGGAACTCTTCATTGCCTCTTTTTCTTCTTCGGTATCGGCAGTGTCGGTTGTCTGATCCATGGTGGGTGGTTGCGGAGCCGACCCGTCTGGCATGTCCAGCAGATCGTCTAGGCACTGGCCCCAGACTTCAGGTTTCATGACCATGCCAGCTCCACCGCCCACCGGCGTATCGTCCACGGAGTGGTGCACGTCATGGGTCCAGTTGCGCAGGTTGTGGGCGCGTATGGTCACCAGGCCTTTCTCCTGGGCCTTGCCTAGCAGGCTGAGCCCAGTTACGTCAAAATACTCGGGGAAGACGGAGACGATATCGATTTGCATGTTCCTAACTCTACCCAAGCCTGCTCAAGTCCAGAGTGAGCGCGGATTGGTATACCTGTGGGTGCTACACTAGCTGGGTCTTCAAAGGTCATGGAGGTGAACCGGCTCTTCGCAGCATGCGGCTGTCAGTCCGGCGCCACCTTGGAAGATGTCATCAACGCAGCCAGAGAGCTATAACCGTTGCGCAAACTGCAATGAGAGCGGCATCGGATGATGCCATGCCGTACGGATCCGTGGAGATGGCTATGCGAACAGTCTGATGCGTTAGGAGCGGACGATCCATGGTCGACCATGTTGATAAAAGAACAAAACTGCTGATTGCCGGCACTGCCGGGCTCGCCTTCTGCGGGGTCCTTTTGGAGACCTCGCTCAACGTCACTTTTCCGGAGATGACCCAGTACTTCAAAACCGGGCTGGGCACAGTCCAATGGCTGACTACCGGCTATCTGCTGGTGGTAGCCTTGACGGTTCTAGCCGCCGCCTGGCTGGAGCATTCATTCACGACCCGCGCATTGATCCTCGCCAGCGTGGGAATATTCCTGGGCAGCGACCTGATGTGCATCCTTGCTCCATGCTTTCCCGTCCTTATGGCGGGACGCCTCCTGCAGGGCATCAGCACTGGTATTGCTCTTCCCTTGGTGTTCTCTCTGATCATGAAAAAGGTTCCTCTTCACATCCAGGGTCGTTACGTGGGCAGCGCCGGCATGGCGGTGGCCCTGGCACCCTCCCTGGGCCCGACCTTTGGCGGAGCCGTTATCCAGGCCTTATCCTGGCGGGCCATCTTCCTGATCGTGCTGCCCATCGAGCTGGTATTCGGGATTATCGCCCTCATCTCAGTAGACAGGGAGACGGGCCATGTCGGTGCTTTCGCATGGCTCCAGTTCCTTTTTCTGGGGGTTTTCCTGACCGGTCTGACCATAGGGCTGAGCACCTTGGATGTGCATGGCCCTGTCACTTGGCTGTCCTTGTTCATTGGGGTTCTGGCACTTGTTGCAGGTATCTGGACCCTTGCGCACCAGCGCACCAGACTGATCAACATTGCGGTCTTCCGGAACCGTACGTTCACCCTTGCCTTGATCCTCTACTTCCTGGTCCAGTTTGTTCAGATCGGCCTGACGTTCATCCTGCCCAACATGGCCCAGTCCGTTCTGGGGGAGACCTCCACCGTTGCTGGCCTGCTTCTGCTGCCGGGGAGCTTGCTCTCTGCGCTCTGCCAGCCCGTCACAGGCGGCTACCTGGACGGCCATGGTCTGCGTGGACTGCTCGCAGTGGGAAGCACAGCCTTCTTCCTCTCGGCATTAGGCTTCCTGGTCCTCAGCCGGCACTTATCCGTTCCGCTGATGGTTCTCCTCTACGCCTGCTACATGGTCGGTCAGGCCTGCGTCTTCAACAACCTGCTCACGGTTGGACTGCAGCATATCCCAGCCAAACTGGTGCCTGACGGTAATGCGCTCTTCAACACCCTTCAGCAGTATTCAGGCGCCGCCTCGACCGGCGTTCTGGCCGCCATCATCACGGGCATGCCCAAGGCCAGAGGGATTCATGCCGGCGCTCAGGCCTTCCAGTTCGGAGCCGTTTGGGCTTTCGTTTTCGTCTTTCTCATCGTCCTGGTCATCCTTCTGGTGGCCTGGTTCCTTGAACATAGCCTAGCCAGTCAGGATGAGGGCGGGGTTCAGGTTGTATGACATCTGATTCCTTCTGGAAGGCCAATGGTTTTAATTCAGCAATGAGATGCCGACCCAAACGGCCCAGCCAAGTGCAAGGACCAGGTAGGGCCACCAGTGCATGCGGGTGATGGCCACGAACTCCCGGATGAAGGCGGTCGGCCAGTAGTAGCCCTTGGTGTGTGAGCCGATTCCATCGGCATTCAGCCCGACCTTGCTGGCGTATTCGCTTGCCCGGAAGACGTGGTAGTCGCTGGTGACCAGGGCCACACGGTAATGCTCGGGTCCGGTGCCCATCTCGTAGCGGTCATCCAGGATCTGCTTGGAGTAGCGCAGGTTCTCCAGGGTTGTGGTCGACCTGTCCTCCATGATGATGGCCTCGGCTGGCACCCCGCAGGAATTGCGCAAATACTGAGCCATGGCCCTGGCCTCGCTGATGACCTCGTCGGGACCCTGCCCTCCGGAGACCACGAAGCGCCCACGCCGTCCCTGTCGCTTCCAGAGGTCTACAGCCTTGTCCAGACGTCCCCTGAGCAGAGGCGTAGGTTCTTCACCGCGCAGGCCGGCTCCGTGGATGATGATGTAGTCGTAGCGACGCTTGCGGGGCAGCATCCTGTAAAAGTTGGAATAGAGCAGCAGGGCTAGGAAGGAGAAGAAGAACCAGGTGGCTTCCAGGTCGATCAGCCCGGCCAGCTTCTGCAGCCATGAGGGTGCGCCAAACCCAGCCAGGAGGGGTGAAAGAAGCATGTAGGCCACCACGGCCAGTGCAAGCAGGCCGGGCAGCAGAGTGGTCAGGGAGACCCCCTCGTGTCGGATGACGATGACCGTGTTGGCCAGCAGGAAGCAAATCACCAACAGGGGAGCGGCGATGAGCAGGATGACCAGGGGCAGGATCAGCCAGCGCATGCCGAACTGCAGAAGAAGCGCTCCGCCCAGGGTCAGCAGCAGGAGCAGCAACCAGATGGCATTGCGGAACTGCCGTGGCTCCTTGTGCAGGTCCCAGAGGAAGAGCAGGCCGAAGATGATGGCGGGTGCATAGAGCATGAGGAGTTGCAGGTGGTTGGACATGCGCCGATTGCCCCTTTCACGAGAATGGCCGCGCAGGGTCTGAATCCACTGTAGCGAATCGACCAGTCACCTCTCATCCTTGACATGCCAAAGATCCCCAGACCGTCGTGGTAAGATATATGTGGTAAATCTCACACGTTCAAAAGCTGAGGGTGGGCGATTTTCGACGGCGCGGATTCCAGGTCGAGACCATGATAATGATGGGTCCTTTCAAGGATTGCGCATCGATGACCGCATGAGCGTGGTGGTCGCAAGGCAGCGATGTGTTGGAAGGATTAGGGGTTCAGGTGATGTTGGGTTTCTCCGCAATCCAGAGATGGTTCGGACCTGGCGTGCAAGGTTGTAAAGAGGTGCGGTAATGAAAGTAGTTATATTCTCCACCTGCGTGGTGGACCTCATGTTTCCGAACGTGGGGAAGGCCATGGTGGAGGTGTTGGAGCGGTTCGGCTGCGACACCTATCTTCCCAAGGAGCAGATCTGCTGCGCCCAACCCACCTTCAACAGCGGGTATGTCAAGGAGAGCATGCAGGTCATGCGCAATGAGGTCGATGCCCTGCTGAGCGTGGATGCCGACTATATCGTGGGTCCGGCAGGCTCCTGCGTGAATATGCTCAAGGAGCTGCCCTTCCATTTGCGGGCCGACCCGGTCTATGCAGCCAAAGCCCAGATCATGGCCGACAAGACCTATGAGTTCTCGCAGTTCCTCTATCGGGTGCTGGGTGTGCTGGATGCCGGCGCCGAACTCGATGCTGTGGCCACCTACCACCGCTCCTGCCACATGACCCGGCTGCTGGGGGAGCGGACCAGCCCCTTCGTCCTGCTGGACCATGTCAAGGGACTGACCATGGTTCCCCTGCCCCACATTGAGAACTGCTGCGGGTTCGGCGGCATGTTCTCCATGAAGGAGCCTGAGATCTCCAAGCAGATGGTGGACGAGAAGGTGAACGACGTGCTCAGCACCAAGGCCAGCGTTCTCATTTCCTGCGATCCGGGCTGTCTGATGAACATCGGCGGTCGCTTCAACCGGCGCGGCGAGAAGATCACCATCATGCACCTGGCTGAGGTGCTCAATCACAACGTGGATATGCGTCGCGTCAAGTATGTGGAAGGCCGCTCTGCTGGCGATGGGGCAGCGGGTTCCGTCAGAGCTGCCAAGGAGGAGGGGGCTCTGGTATGAGCAGCATGGTCAATGGCAAGAAGGCCGCGCAATATCTGCGGACCAGCAAGGCTCCCTTCCTGACCAGGGTCAAAGAATCGGAGCAGGACAAATTCGCCCAACAGGCCGTGGCCAAGGCCCAGGATGCACAGTGGGTCAAGCGGGAGGCCGCCCGTCAGGAACTGGGCAACTGGGAACAGTGGCGCGACCTTGGCGAGCAGATTCGTCAGCATGTCATCCGCTACCTGCCTGACTACCTGGAGGAGTTCGCCGACAACGTGGAGAAGCGCGGCGGCCATGTCTTCTTCGCTCAGACCGACGATGAGGCTGCCCAGTACATCAAGCAGATCGCCATCGAAAAGAAGGCCAAGCACGTCGTCAAGAGCAAGTCCATGGTGACCAGCGAGATCAACCTGGATCCCACGCTGATGACTGTGCCCGGTCTGGAAGTGCTTGAGACCGACCTGGCTGAGTTCATCCTGGAGGAGGATGATTGGGACCAGCCCACGCATCTGGTCTTCCCCGCCCTGCACAAGAACCGCGAACAGGTTCGGCAGGTTTTCGAGAAGAAGCTGGGTTACAAGGGCGACAACGACCCTCAGCACATGGCTCGGTTCTCCCGCAAGGTTCTGCGCAAGCACTTCCTCGAGGCCGACATGGGCATCACCGGTTGCAACTTCGCCGTGGCCGACACGGGCATGATCAACCTGGTGACCAACGAGGGCAACGCCGACCTGGCCATGTGCATCCCCAAGACCCAGGTGGTGGTCATGGGCATGGAGCGTCTGGTGCCGACCATGAAAGAGGCCGAGACCATGGACAACATGCTGGCCCGGTCCGCTGTCGGCCAGAAGCTGACCTCCTACCTGACCTACACTGCGCCGCGCACCGGTCAGGAGTCGGACGGACCGGACGATTTCTATGTGGTCATTCTGGACAACGGCCGCTCAAACGCTCTGGGAACGGTCTTCGAGCCCATCCTTCAGTGCATCCGCTGTGCCTCCTGCCTGAACGTCTGCCCCATTTACCGGCACATCGGCGGTCATGGCTACGGATCCATCTATCCGGGCCCTGTTGGCTCGGTGCTCTCGCCGGTGCTGGACGGCGGCTATGACGACTTCGGAGACCTGCCCTACGCCTGCAGTCTGTGTGCGGCATGCACAGCCACCTGTCCGGTCAAGATCCCCCTGCATCAGCTCATGATTGAACACAGGAGGATCATGATGGATGACCAGTCCAAGGCCAATCTGATCGATGACACGGTCATGAGGGTCATGGGCTTGGGAACCGGCCACTCCTCGCTCTTCCGCACTGCCCTGGGTGTAGACCACACCATGCTGACGCCCATATCCAAGAAGCAGCCGGAGACGGCCAAGAACCTCTTCGCCAGTGATCGGCATGTGGAATGGATGCCCTTCGTCTTCGGCGGATGGACCAAGGTGCGTGATCTGCCGGATCCGCCCAAGCACGGGGAGAACTTCCGCAGTTGGTTCGCTCATCACAAGAAGGAGCAGCAGGCATGACCGATCGTGAGGTATTCCTGGATTACCTGGCCAAGAAGAGCGGTCGTCCCCGTCACCAGCTCAAGGATCATCCTCTGGTGCCGGTCAACGATTTGCCTGAGACCACCCTGTCGGGTCATACCCAGGACGAGCTCTTGGAGATCGCCCGGAAGAGCAGCGAGGCCGTCCATGTGGACTTCCGCACCTGCATCAAGGCTGAGCTGCCCACTGCCCTGGATGAATTCATTGATTCACGCAAGGACGACAGCGACCATGTGATGCTGCCCACTTCCGACCTGTTCGCAGACTTCGGACTGGAGGAGTGGAGGGACAGCCTGAACCCGCCCGCCACTTTCTGGAAGCCGGGGGCCAGCCGCGAGGAGAACATCAAGACCGCCGACGAGTCTGGAACGGCCATCGCCTTTGCGGACTTCCTCCTGGCCGAGTCTGGCACCATCACAGTGGCTACCACTCCTGGTCAGGGTCGTGCCTTCCACTTCCTGCCGGTGCACTATCTGAGCATCATTCGCAAGTCGAAGATTCTGCCCCGAACCCGGCAGGCCATGGACTACTATGACCCAGCCCTGGTCTCAGGCGAGCTCAAGACCTCCAACATCAACTTCATCACCGGTCCCTCCAACACGGGCGATATCGAGATGGTGATCGTGGTGGGCGTGCATGGCCCTCTGGATATGACATATCTGGTGGTTGAAGACATGTAGCTGTGCAACATTTCCTGCTATACAGGCGCATTTCCCATAAGTGGGGGTCAGCGGCACGAAAAAGGGCGCTGACCCCCACTTGCGGTTTTGCTCAAAGACGGATTCAACCCAGGCCAGGCAGAAGCCCCCCAGGTGGATCGATGGACACGTATCCGTTTTCAATGTCAACCTGGGGTACCAGGGCTTCGACGAAGGGTATCAGCCCCTCCGTTTCCTCGTCGTTTTCTGCGGTGGTCATGTGGATCTGCAGCTGCTGCTGGGCTACACCATCCAGTACATCGCTGACTTGGCCGACCACTCGTCCGGACGGTTCACCCAGTGAGTTGCCCGGGGCCATACGAACCTCGAGTCCAATCAGATCCTCGGGATACCAAGCATCCTCCTGCGCCAGCTCCTCGGCTGGATCAGCCTGGACATACAGTTCGATGCCATTCAACGCTTCGGAGGCATTCCTGTCTTCCACTCCTTTGAAGAGGACGATCCAACGCTGTTTGAAGCGGCGGGAGGAAACCACCGTGAAAAACTGTCCGTCCTTGGTCTGCAACTGGGAGCCGGGGGCGAAGCGCCGCTCAGGCTCGTCGGTGTAGACATATACGTTGACCTCGCCCTTGAGTCCCTGGGCGCGGCCGATACGGCAGACCCTCAGCAACCTTCGCTGCTGAGGGTCCGGACCCTGCGGGTCGTGATTGGTGGACCGGCTGGGGCTCACCGGCGCACGTCCATGATGTCGACGCGCACCTTGTGGTCGGCCAGGGCCTGGATCACGGTGCGGATGGCGTTGGCGGTCCTGCCGCCCCTGCCAATCACGCGGCCGATGTCCTCGGGGTTGACACGCACCCGCAACAACTCTCCGCGAGAGTTCTCGTGGGACTTGACCGACACGTCATCGGGAAAGTCCACGATGTTCCTGATCAGGTGCTCAACGGCCTGTGCAAGCATGATAGCCGGTCCTTCCAATCCTTGGTGAATGTGCCTTACTCAGCTGCCTGCTCGGCCTGGGCGGCATCCGCCGACTCATCGGCCTTGGGGGCTTCCTTCTCTGCCTGAGCCTTGGCCTTGGCATCAGCCTCGGACTTGGCGGCCTTGAGCTTCTGAGCTTCGTTCTGTGCCTGCTCGATGCGGGCCTGGGCGTCGACCTCGGCCTGCGGCACCTTAAGGGTGCCTTCCTTGCCGGGCAGATCCTTGAACTTCTGCCAGTCACCGGTGATCTTCAGGAGGTTGAAGACAGGGTCGCTGGGCTGAGCGCCTACGCCCAGCCAGTACTGGGCGCGCTCGGAGTCGATCTTGATTGAAGAGGGCTGGGTGTTGGGATCGTAGGTGCCGATCTCCTCAATGACCTTGCCATCGCGCTTCTTGCGGGAATCGACCACGACCACGCGGTAGAAGGGGTAGAACTTCTTGCCCATTCTCTTCAGACGAATTCTGGTTGCCAAAACGGCTCTCCTTGGTACTTGGTGTGCCCGGCGGCGTCTCCATGTGGGGCATGGTGGCGCTCCTGGCGTGTTCCTCACGGCCGTCGGAATGAGAGGGCTCCTCCGGACATGAATAACAACAAAAGTATACCTCACCCTTGGGATATGGCGGGTGGTGAGCCTGTATGGTGTTCAGAGCTGACGCGGCAGAGTCAGACGGGCCACTAGAGCTCGATGGTCGCTGCCTGGAATTCGGAGGGCACGCATGGATTGTGGGACCAGGTTGCCGTCCGTCAGAATATGGTCGATTTCAATCAACGAGGGTAGCGCGCTTGCCGAGGGGAAAGTCGGGTGGCTGCCGGCTTTCAAGTGCAAAGAAGCGTCATGCAGCCCGGACTTGGCTAGCATAGCCCGGAAGGTCGGATGCTGCAGGGTGGCGTTGCAATCGCCCATGACGATGGTGGGCGCGTGCGGATGGGTCAGCCTGGCCAGGGCGGCGATGCCCGTGCCCCACTGTCTGGCGCCTCGTTGGGGTGATTTGGGATGGACGCTGGCCACTCGGATCGGTCCAGAGCTGGTCTTGAGCTCGACCAGGGGTACTGCAGCCGCCGGAAGGTTCAGGGCCGACGGGGAGGCTTTGACGGGTTGATGGGCCGAGAAGATAACGTTGTAGCCGCCGTTGTCGTCAGGGTTCGCAGTCCCCTGTGTCAGATAGGGCAGGAGCTGATTCAGGCCTGCAGCCTGAAGTGATTCCAGCAGCTTTCCCTTTACCTCTTGCAGGGCCAGAACCTCTACTCCGTAGGCGCGCACGCAACGTACGATTTCCTCAGGATCGGCCCTGCCGAAGCGGCAGTTCAGAGTCATGACGCTCAGCCGATGGCCAGAAGATGATTGACTGGTCCGGTCTGCTGGAGGTAGTCGGTAGCGCAGGCGCTGGCAGCTGACCAGAGTAAGTTCAATCAGCGCCAGCAGGCATTGGGGCCATGCGCCTGCGACGACCGTCCATATCAACATGACCAACAGAGGAGCGGTCAGCAGGTCGATCAGAGCAATCAGCTCTACCAGAGGGCGGTGCCGGTCAGCTCCGGCTGGCAGGAAGCGCAGTGCCATCCACAAGGCGATGAGCCCCAGGAGAATCCAGAGAAGGGTGTTCACGTGCCATTGTCTCCTGCAGGAGGAAGGGGGTTATCGGCCGCCGAAGAGACCGCCCAGTCCGCCTCCCAGGTTGGGGGGCAGGTCCGGCAGGCCCTCGGGCATCTGCGGAGTCTCGGGGCGCTTGGCGAAGGCGGAGCCGCCGGAGGATTTGCCCTTGCCGGAGAGGCGCTCGCGTAAAGCCCTCTCTTCGGCCTCCCGCTTCATGGGATTGCCTGAGCGGGAACCCTTGCGGCCCTTCTTGCCCTTTTTGCCCTTCTTGCCGCTGCCAGCGCCCATGCCGCCCATGCCGGGGATCGAGCGGCTGCCATTGGTCATCCGCTTCATCATCTTGGCAGCCTGCTCGAACCGTTGCAGCAGGCCGTTGACCGCCGAGACCGTAGTGCCGGCGCCATAGGCGATCCGGGCCCGTCGTGAGCCGTCGATGATGCTGGGGTTGCGTCGTTCCTGGGGAGTCATCGACTGGATGATGGCCTGGGTCCGGTCCACCTCCTTTTCATCGAACTGCTCAAGCTCCTTGCGATGCTGGGCCATGCCTGGGATCATACCCAGGATGCTCTTGAAGGAACCCAGCTTGCGAACCTGCTGGAGCTGCTCCAGAAAGTCGTCCAGGCCGAAGCTGCCCTCGGACATCTTCCCGGCGGCCTTGCGGGCCTCCTCCTCGTCGAACTGGCGTTGGGCCTGCTCGATCAGGGTCAGGATGTCGCCCATGTCCAGAATCCGGGAGGCCATCCGGTCAGGGTGGAAGACCTCGAAGTCCTTGAGACCCTCGCCGTTGGAGTCGAAGAGGATGGGCTTGCCGGTCACCGAGGCCACCGACAGAGCCGCACCGCCGCGGGCATCGCCATCCAGCTTGGACAGCACCACACCGGTGAAGTCCACGCCCTGGTCGAAGGCCTTGGCTGTGGCGACCGCGTCCTGGCCGATCATGGCATCGATGACGAAGAGGATCTCATCGGGGTGGACGGCATCGCGGATATTACGGGCCTGCTCCATCAGCTCCTGATCCACGCCCAGTCGACCGGCCGTATCAATAATGACCACGTCGTAGAGCTTGTCCTTGGCCACCCTGATCGAGTCGGCCGCGACCTTGACGGGATCGCCTGTGACCTGCCCCGGGGCCGCCAGCTCGGATCCTTCGGTCTGCACGCCTGGCTCGGGTGCGTATACCGGTACTTCGGCGCGCTCGCCAACTACCTGGAGCTGGGTGACTGCGTTTGGCCGCTGCAGGTCGGCCGCCACAAGAAGGGGAGTGTGCCCGGCATCCTTGAGCCAGTAGCCCAGCTTGCCGGCCAGTGTGGTCTTGCCCGCACCCTGCAGGCCGGCCAGCATAATGACTGTGGGCGGATTCTTGGCGAAATTAAGCGGTCGATCCACTCCCGCGCCCAGGATACTGGTCAGTTCGTCGTAGACGATGGAGACCACCTGCTGGGCCGGGTTCAGAGCCTTGGAGACCTCCTCGCCCAAGGCGCGTTCCCGGATGCGTCCGGTGAAGGAGCGCACCACATCCAGGGAGACATCGGCATCCAGAAGGGCGCGGCGGATCTCGCGGATTGTGCCGTCGATGTCGGCCTCGGTCAGCTTCCCCTTGGAGCGCAGATGGGTGAAGGCCTGGGAGAGCCGATCGGTCAAAGATGAAAATGCTGCCATAATGTCCCAAGTCTACCTGTCAGCCGGGAGATTGGCTCTGGTTTCAGCAATGCCTGTGCCCAAGACCTGCCTGGCTGGTTCTGATATGGAACGACGATTTTGTTCATTAGAGAAGGCGTGTTACCCTGAATTTGCAACGTTGCAAATCAACATGAACCGGTCGGTCCGGCTCGCAGGGTGTTGATGTTTGATGCCCGGGGGCCGACGGGCTCTGAAGAAACGATGCAGGGTTGCCGGCATACGGGTGTGCCGGTCCCATCGAGAGGAGCAAAAGGGATCGTGAGTGTCTTCAAGGAAGAAAGACACGGGGGAGGTGGAACCCACATGCCCCTATTTGCGCGACGTTGGCTCAGGCTGTTGCTGAGCCTGGCGGCCATATGCGGCATGGTGGTCTCGACCGCAGGCTGTGGCGGCGGCGATCAATCCGCCAAGGAGATCTACTTCTGGAATGGTTTGACCGGCGATGACGGTCCGGCCATGCAGAAAATCATCAAGGCCTTCAATGCACAGAGCCCCGAGTATAAGGTGGTCTTCCAGCCTATGAACGGCGGAGATCTGACCACCAAGATCTACAGCGTCATGCAGACCGGGAAGAACATCCCCGATCTGGTCATCAACGATTCGTTCTCCACTTCGGTTCTGCAGAGCCAGGGGTTGCTCAACCCCTCGTCGGTGTGGACCAAGTACCACCCGGAGCTCAAGGAGTCGAACTTCCTGCCGCAGGCCTGGCAGAACACCGTCGTCAAGGGCAAGTCCTATGGCATCCCCCTGTACATGTTCCAGATGGCCATCTATTACAACAAGGATCTGATCCACAAGTACGGCCTGGACTATATCCTGGACGACCGGCTGGTCACCACCGATGAGATCGCCTCCATGAAGGGCAAGCTGCCCAAGGACGTCTATGGACTCTGCCTGGGCAACCTGCCCTGGGCCATGATGTCCCTGCTCTACAGCACCGGAAGCAACATCGAGGATGGCGTCAAGGACATGACCGGTCCGGGCTGGCGCAAGCCGCTCAAGGCACTGCGCGACCTCAACGACCAGGGCATGCTCTCGCCCATCGACAGCGACGGTGAGCAGGTCTTCGCCTCTGGGCATGCGGTCTTCGGCATGCTGGGCACCTGGGCGCAGGGCAACATGTCCTCCACCCTGGGCAAGGACAAGGTTGGCGAGATCAACACCCTCCAGTACGGTACCGAGCATCCTTCCAACTTCCTGTACCAGCAGAACTGGCTCCAGCTCAAGGACAAGAACCGGCCCGAGGCCAAGGTCAAAGCGGCCGCCGACTTTGTGGACTTCGTCTACAGGAATTGGATGATGTGGTCGGACGTAGGGTCCATCTCTCCGGCCTACCGTGACCTGAACAACCCGGAATACCAGAAGCTCATCCAGGCCTCCTTCACCAATGACAAGCGTGAACGGCAGTGGATCAAGACCTCCAACTACATCTATGGCGGCTATGCCACAGCCGGGTGGGGATCCTTCATGGACATCGTCTATCGGAACATCTCCCTGGAGGAAGGTCTGAAGACGCTTGATCTGATGACCCAGGGCCAGATCCAGATTCAGGAGCAATCATGAGCGCACACGGTACAACCGCAGTCATGGATGAACGGGGCAAGCGTCGTCCACTGGGACAGAAGTCCTTCTGGCACGCCTTCCCCTACATCGCCCCGCACATGGTGGTCTTCGCCATCTTCGGTGTCATCCCGATCTTCTTCGGCATCTACCTGGCTTTCACCAGGTGGAACCTGGTCGGTTCACCCACCTGGGTCGGCCTGGGCAACTTCAAGCTGATCTTCGACAAGTCCACCTACTTCTACTCCATCTTCTGGAGGGACATGTGGCACACGATCATCTTCGTGCTGATCAGCGTGCCCCTGACCATCGTCGTCCCCCTGCTGCTGGCCTGCGCCTTGCAGACCAAGCACCTGAAGGGAGTGGGGCTCTTCCAGGCCATCTTCTATGTGCCCGGTCTGATCTCCGTGGCGGCAGGCGCCCTGGTCTGGCGGCTGGTCTTCAACTCCCAGTTCGGCCTGCTCAATACCACTTTCCGGTGGGACATCAATTGGCTGGGCAAGCAGCCCTGGGCCTGGATCGCCATCTTCGTCCTCAGTCTCTGGGGAGGCATCGGTGGCAACCTGATCATTTATCGGTCGGCCCTGTCCGGGGTAAGCCAGGATCTGTACGAGGCGGCCTCGGTGGACGGGGCCGGACCCATCCGGCAGTTCTTCAGCATCACCCTGCCGGCCATCAAGCTGCCGCTCTTCTATACGACCATCATGACCACGGGTGGTGCCTTCAATGTCTGGGGTCAGCCTCAAATGCTGACCGGCGGCGGTCCTGCCTATACTTCGCAGGTGCTGCTGATGGACATCAGGAACCTGGCCTTCCCGCAGGGGCCTTCGGCCGCTGGCATGGCCTCGGCAATGGCCCTGCTGCTGGGGATCATCCTCATGCTGATCTCCCTGGTCCAGATATTCTTCATGAATAAGGAGGACTGACATGAGTTCGGCAACCCTTGATATGGCATCCCTGGGCAAGGGGCTCAAGGCTCCTGGCCCCAGCGCAGCGGTTCCCGGCGGCGAGAACGTGCCCGAAAACCACCACAAGGTGCTCAAGCCTTCGCTGGTGGCCATCTATGCGGTGCTGATCGTCCTGGCTGTGGTCTGGATCATTCCTGTGGTCTATACCATCACGACATCGTTCAAGTCACCCCAGGAGTTCCTGAAGAACGCCTACAACTTCCTGCCTGCGCACTGGGTCACCGTCAACTATCTGACCCTGCTGCAGGCCTCGGCCTCCTACCCTGTCTTCAACTGGCTGGGCAACTCGCTGGTCATCTCGCTGTCCCATGGCATCCTGGCGGTCTGCGTGGTGGCTCTGGCCGGGTACGGCTACTCCCGAATCAACTTCAAGGGCAGGGACACGCTCTTCTTCGTCCTCCTGCTCATCTCGATGTTTCCGGGTGTGGTCAACATGATTCCCACATACCGCATCGTGGCCACCTTCGGCTGGATCAACTCATACTGGTCCTGCATCATCCCCGGCTTGGGGAACGTGGCGAATATCTTCCTGGTGCGCAACTTCATGAAGGGGATCCCCAAGGAGATCGACGAGGCTGCCGAGATTGACGGCGCCGGCGATTTCCGCATCTTCCGCAGCATCATGCTGCCTTCCATCCGACCAATCCTGATCGTGATCTTCCTGTTCGCCTTCACTGGAGCATGGAACGACTTCCTCTGGCCCACCCTGGTCTTCAACGACATCAAGAAGACCCCGGTCACGGCCGGCCTACAGCTGCTGGGCAATCAGATGATGCAATACAACCAGATGGGCACGCTTTGCGCGGCCACCTGCCTGGCCATCATTCCCACCCTGCTGCTCTTCGTGTTCGCCCAGCGCTACTTCCTGCAGTCGCTGAACATCACCTCGGGCCTCAAGGGCTGAATCAGGGAAGGCGGCAACAATGGCAAAGGAAAACCGTAGCAATCATCTGGCGGGCAAGGACGTAGCGAGCAGAAGGACCGAGAAGATCATCCTCCTGGTTGCGGCAGCCATCAACGTGATCATGGCCTCGGTAACCATGTTCATCTACTCGCCCTGGTTCAAGGACGAGGGCTATGCCATCCTTGGCCGTGCCGGACGTCTGGCCGACGACATGGCCACAGTCAACGGCGCGGCCACCGTGGCCCAATCCTACGGTTTTCTACTGCTCATTCTTGGGGCGGTTTCCTTCATCGTGGCTCTGCGGGCCATGCGGCCCTCGACGATTATTCGGGGGGTGCAGTACTGGATGATCTTCTGCATGGTCTTTTCCTTGGTCACAGCGGATTGGCTTTCGCTGATTGCTTACGGCCTGGCCTTCGTCACCTATGTGGCCAGAAACAAGACCATCCGCCGGATCTCGTCGAGTCGAAGGTGACCAGCCCCGGGGGTATGCGGCGCCCCTGACCGCTGCACTTCCAATCCCTTCCCCTTGTCCGAAACCATCGGGCAAGGGGGAGGGATTTTTGATTTTGGGCAATCTTCTTCTGCGTGCCTTGTTGACATGACCCATGGCCGGCTTCTATACTGAGTCGAAACGATTCGACATCTCGGGTGCATCGACGGAGATGGTCAGTGCCCTGCAATCCGCCCGAAGTCGAAACCTTTCGACACGTTGAATCGCAGTAGATGGATGCAAGGATGCAAGGAAGTTAGGAGCCATCATGAAGATCAGAAGAGGGATCGGAGCGGCCTTGGCCTTGGCCATGTCGATCCTGCCGCTGGCGGCCTGCGGATCGGGGGGCGATGCTCCCCAGGAAGCCCATCCGTCCAGCATCAAAATCTGGTACTACGAGGAGCCCAGCAGCGGTCAGGCCCGGGGTTGGCTGAAAGCTGCAGATATCTTTACCCGCCAGACCGGCATCAAGGTGGATTTCGAGGTCAAGTCTTTCACTCAGATTGCCCAGAACGGCAGCCAGTTCCTTAATTCGGACGACGCCCCGGACGTCATGGAGTCCAATCGTGGCAACGGCTCGGCTGGGGTTCTGTCCACCCTGCAGCTGCTGACCGACCTCAAGCCCTATGTGCAGAAGTACGGCTGGGACAAGAAGGTGCGCGGCCAGGCAGCAGCAGTGGGCAAGTACGACAAGCGCGGCGTCATGGACGGGAATACCTGGTACGGGGTTTCCTCCTACGCGGAGATGCAGCGCGTCTACTACAACAAGGACCTTTTTGATAAGTACAAGATCCCCATCCCGCAAACCTTTGACCAGTTCGTGGCAGCCCTCAAGGCCTTCAAGAGCCACGGGGTCACGCCCATAGCGGCCGATGCCCAGGAATACGGGGTGCTTTGGCTCTGGTGGCAGCTGGCCATGACCAAGGCCGATGCCCGATTCGTCGATGATTGGCAGCTCTACAAGCATCCAGTCAACTGGCGCAGCAAGCCACTGACCTTCGCCACCAATACCATCCGTGACTGGATCGACAAGGGATACATCTCCAAGAACGCCACCGGCATGAAGGCCGAAGACACGACCACGGCATTCATCAAGGGGACCTATCCCATCTACCAGACCGGCACCTGGAACCAGACCCGCTTCATCGAGCAGGTGAAGGCCTTCGACTGGACGGCATCCATCTTCCCAGGGGCCAAGATGGTCGAGGGCTGCGCGGGTAATCTGCTGGTCATCCCGCAGAAATCCCGGCGCAAGGATGCCGCAGCCCGTTATATCAACGTGGTCCTGTCCAAGGAGGTTCAGAACTACATCGGCAACAAGGGCGGCGTGCCGGTGGCGGCCGATACGGACGCCATCACCAACCCCAAGAGCCGTGACCTGGTCAATGAATACACCAAAGCATCGGACGCCAGCCGGATGAGCTACTATCCCGACTACCCCGCGCCCAACCTGACCGACGCCATGCCGGCCGCCTTCCAGGAGCTGGTCAACGGTACCAAGAGCCCCGACCAGGTTCTGGACACTCTGCATAAGAACTACGACGACGGCGTCGCCCAGCTCGATCTGGATGACGACTGAGCTGCGTCAATCCGCCAAGGAGAGTACAAGCATGTCTGACACACATAGCAGGAAAAAGGCGCAGTCCCGAATCCCGGGCAGTGCGCCCTCGCGGTTCGTCCCTTATTTGATTCCCGGTCTGATAGGCATTGTGGCCATCGTCATCGTGCCCATCTTCTGGAACATCTACCTGAGCTTCACCCGCTGGAGGGGGGTGGGGCCGACCAAATGGGTGGGTCTGCGCAACTGGCGACGGCTCATGGGCGACTCGACCTTCTGGGTCTCCTTCGGGCACACCCTCTGGATCATCGTGGCCATCGTCATCATTCCCACGGTCCTGGGCCTACTGATCTCCTCGGCCCTGACTGACGTGATCCAGAAAAAGTTCGGCCCCCATACCTCCTCGACCCTGCGGGCCCTCTACTACCTGCCCCAGGTTCTGCCTGTGGCCGTGGCCACCATCATCATGGGCTGGATCTTCCGGCCTGAAGACGGTGCGGTCAACGACCTGTTGACCAAGATCGGCCTGGGCGGATTGGCCCACAACTGGCTGGGTTCGACTACAACGGCCCTGCCCATCCTCATGGTCATCCTGATCTGGATCCAGCTGGGCTATCCCATCGTCATCTTCATGTCCGGACTGCAGCGGGTGGATCCCGAGCTCTACGAGGCGGCCAGCCTGGACGGGGCCAACTGGTGGCAGAAGTTCCGCGTCATCACCCTGCCCTCCATCATTCCCGAGCTGCTGGTGGTCATCCTCACCTCCACCATCGGCGCTCTGAAGACCTTCGCTCCGGTCTATCTGCTGACCAAGGGCGGGCCCGGCACCTCCACCATGGTTCCCTCCTACTACTCCTACAACCAGTTCTTCCAGGTGCAGCAGGTGGGCTACGGCGCCGCCATCTCGACATCCCTGACCGTGGTCATCGTCATCTTCTCCATCGTCTTCACCATTGTGCAGAAGCGCGTGCAAAAGAGCATCGCCTGAGGAAGGCTAGGAAGCACATCATGAATAATCAAGCTACACTGCAAGCCGACGCCCGGGTGTCCTCCCGGCACGCCCGTAGAATCCGCACCTGGGGGAACTGGGCCGGTCTGATCCTGCTCATCGCGGGAGCTGTGATCATGCTCTTCCCCTTGCTGATCCTGGTCCTGAACGCCTTCAAGACCACGGCTGACTACAACGCCACGGGCCCCCTGTCGGTGCCCGCCCACTTCAGCATGGACGGCATCATCTCATTCTGGAACAAGAGCAATTTCCCGCTCAAACTGGGCAACTCCCTGCTGATTTCCCTGGTGGTTGCCGTGGTCGGGGTCCTGCTTTCGGTCCTCAACTCCTTCGCCCTGGGCATCGGCAGGGTCAAGGGCAACACGGTCATCCTCCTGTTCATCATGCTGGCCAACATGGTTCCCCAGGAGGCCCTGCTTTACCCGCTCTACGTCATGTTCAAGTGGATGGGCTTCTATAACTCCCAGTGGTCCATCATCATCATCTTCACCATCATCCAGAGCGCCTACGGCACCTACCTGCTCTCCTCGGTCTACGGGACCTTCCCCCAGGCCATCCTGGAGGCGGCCACCGTCGACGGGGCCTCGCGCTGGCAGATTCTGCGCAAGATCGTACTGCCGGTGTCCTGGTCGACCATCAGCGTCCTCTTCGTCTTCTTCTTCATCTGGACCTGGAATGAGTACATGATTCCCATGGCCTTCCTGATGAGCGAGAAGACGCAGACCATCCCGCTGGCCTTGGCCACCATGCAGGGGCAGCACACCATGGCCGCCACCGACCTGGCCTCCGCCTCCCTGCTCAGCATCATTCCCACCATCATCTTCTTCATCTTCTTCCAGAGGAAGCTCTCGCAGGGAATAGTGGCGGGCGCTGTCAAGTAACCGCCGCTGCACAAGTACACTGAACATGGCCGCCCGCTGCAAGAAGGCAGAGGAGGGGAACGGGCGGCCCGAATATGAAAGGCAATCACAACCATGGGTATGACCATGCCGAACATCACCAACGGTCTTGAGGCGCTGACCCGCCCATCCGCGGACCGCACCCGCTGCATCAACGCCGAGAACCCTCGGGGAGGCAAAGGCAGAGCGGCCATGACAGCCAGCAATCTCGGTCCATCCAGAAAGGGGACCCCCTGTCTCAAGAACATTCCTCCCGGGCAGGACATGGTTCTGGCCGACCTGTCCGGCGCGGGCGAGATCCGCCATATCTGGATGACCGTGACCGATGCCACCTCGCCCACCGGGCCCAACGTCCTGCGCAATCTGATCCTGGAATGCTACTGGGATGGCGAGCAGACACCCTCGGTTTGCGTGCCCTTGGGCGACTTCTTCTGCTGCGGTCACGCCCAGGCCTGCAGAGTGGAGTCCGTGCCTGTGGCCGTCTACCCGCGCCGGGGCTTCAACTGCTATTGGCCCATGCCCTTCCATGACGGGGCCCGGATTGTCCTGCGCAACCGGCACAACGAACCCATTGAGGCCTTCTTCTACCAGATCGACTATGTGGAGAAGGACGAGCTGCCCGAGGAGGTCATGACCTTCCATGCCCAGTGGCGCCGTCAGCGGGTCACCGAACTTGGCCAGGACTATGTGATCCTGGATGGGGTGCATGGCCGGGGCTCATACGTGGGCACCTATCTGGCTTTGACCGCTCTGGAGAGCCGCTGGTGGGGGGAAGGCGAGGTCAAGGTCTACCTGGACGGAGACAAGGACTATCCCACCTGGTGCTCCACGGGAAGCGAGGACTACTTCGGCGGTGCCTGGAGCTTTGCCGGGCAGGACCCGGATGGCCGGATGCACGAGGTCACCTATAGTGGGGCCTACATGGGATTTCCCTTCCACTCCAGGCGGTTGGACAACCGCGAATCCCAGTACTGGGATGCCGACACCCCGGTGACCAGGGGGTTCTACCGTTGGCACATCCCCGACCCGATTATTTTCAGCAGCGATATCAAGGTGACCTTGCAGCAGATAGGCGTGGACGAACAGGGCTACTTCGAACGTCAGGATGACTTGGCCAGTGTGGCTTACTGGTACCAGCAGGAGCCCCACCAGCCCTTCCCGCAAGATGTGCTGGAGACAGGGGAGCGGGACCGTCGTCCCCGTTGAGCGGCTCTGGGGGGTCTCCAGCTTCTATCGGCTGATGGAAGCTCGGTCGATTAACGTGGGTCGCTCCAGTTGAACCCGACCGGCCAGTGAGGCTCCCTCTTCTACAGCCTGGGTCAGCAGATCCGCAGCCTTGGCACACAGCGAGCGGGGGGTAAGCGGCATCTCAGAGATGCCTTGAAGTTCAAGAGTGGGGCTGGTCTTGCCTGCGGCGCAGGACAGAACAGCCACGTCATCGGGAATGCTTATGCCGTCTGAGCGCATGCGGACCACCACGGTGTCGAGCAGGGAGGGGCGGATCTGGCCTATCAGGCCATCAATGCGGTCATGATGGATGATGTTCAGCACCTGCTGGGTGTAGGCCAGATCGCTGCCGGTAGGTCCCGGTTCAAGTTGCAGATCCATGCCCAGACGGCTGGCCCAGGTCTTGAGACTGCGTAGCAGGATAAGGCGGAAGCCGGACCCGCGCCGGTATTCGCCCTCCAGATCCTCCAGAAAGAGCAGACGTTTGCGTCCCGCTTCGGCCATGGCTTCCACCGCCATACGACCCATCAGGTCGAAGTCCAGATCCACGCAGGCGCATGCTGTGTGCTGCCGAGGCAGCCCCAGTGCCACGCAGGGGCGTCCATACGAGGCGGCCTGGGTGGCGCGGATGTCATCGTCCACCAGATCCATCAGAACCACGCCGTCGGCCAGATTGCTACGAGTGACCCGCCGGATATCTTCGACGCCATTCTCGGCAGTTAACAATAGGGAGTCATAGCTACGGTCATGCTCGCAGCTGGCCATCTCGATGAAGTAGTCCGCATAGGAGGCCCGGTTCTGACCGGGTCGCAGCGGGGCGCTCAGAGCGACAATCTGATTGCGCTTGGCCCGCAGCATCCGGGCGCCTGCATCCGGGGCGTAGTCCAGTTCATCGGCGGCCTGCATGATCCGCCGGTAAGTTCCCGGAGAGACGGGACGCTTGCCGGAAAAGGCATAAGAGACTGTGCTGACCGAGACCCCGGCCCTTCTGGCGACATCGCGTATGTCGGACATGGGTTCAGCGGCTCAGGTCCCAGGTGCTGCCAGCTGGTGTATCTGCCACGGCCACACCAGCCGCCGTCAGCTGGTCCCGGATGGCATCGGCCCGGGCGAAGTCATGATCTTTACGCGCCTGATCGCGTTCCCGCAACTGCTGGCCTACCAAGGCATCCAAGGTGTTCATGGCCCGATTGTCACTGACGGCTGCGGCTCCTGCCCAGTGGGGATCAAGTGGATCAAGTCCGAAGACATCCAGCATGGCTCTGACCTGGAGCAGGGCATTAGCCAGCCACTTCCGATCCAGGGCAGCCGGGTCCGCATCCATGGTCGCGTTGGCTTGCCGAATCAGCGCATAGAGGGCAGCCAGGCCGCCAGAGACGTTGATGTCGTCATTCATGGCCTGCACAAAGTCTTCTGGCAGATCGTCCGCGTCCAGTCCAGTCACGCGGTCACGCTCGGGCTGTGCTCCCAGGATCCGACCGGCCCGGTCCACGAAGTTGCTGATGCGCTCGTAGGCGCCTTCGGCCTCCTGCAAGGATTGGTCTGACCATTCCAGCATGGACCGGTACTGCACCGAGACCAGAGCGTAGCGCACCACCCAGGCTGGGTGCTGGGACAACACCTGGTCCACGGACAGCCCGTTGCCCAGGGACTTGCTCATCTTCTCGCCCTTCTGGGTCACCCAGGCCGTGTGCATCCATCGATGGGCGAATCCCCAGCCAGCCGCGTGCGACTGGGCCATCTCGTTCTCGTGATGGGGGAATCGGAGGTCGAGACCACCTCCATGGATGTCGAAATCCGCACCCAGATAGCGGTGGCTCATGGCCGAGCATTCCAGATGCCAGCCTGGCCGACCTGTGCCGAAGGGGGTTTGCCAGCGGGCCGTGGGCGGATCGGTGGGTTTGGGTGCCTTCCAAAGTGCGAAGTCACGGGGGTCACGCTTGCCTGGCTCCTCCTCGGCATCGGTATTCTGCCCATCGGTGTCGATGCTGGGTCCCAGCCGGTCGTTGGCGGCGGCCTGCTCGTCGGCGGGCTGGGTACCGGTCTGCTGGTGGGTCAGGGCACCATACTCAGGCCAGGAGGCCACGTCGAAGTAGACGTTGCCTGATGGTCGGCCCTGCTCGTCGGGCACCACATAGGCGTGGCCGTGGTCGATGATGCGCTGGATCAGGTCGATCATCTCGGGGATGTGCCCGGTGGCCCTGGGCTCGTAAGTGGGCGGCAGGACTCCCATGGTCTCGTATGCATGGGTGAATTCACGCTCGTAGATGTAAGCCCGCTCCCACCAGCGCTGGCCGTTGGCCGCCGCCTTGGCCAGGATCTTGTCGTCAATGTCGGTCACGTTCCGGATCAGGGTCACCTGGTATCCCAGCCTGAGCAGCCAGCGTCGGATCACGTCGAAGGCCAGGGTGGTCCTGATATGGCCAATGTGGGGCGAGCTTTGTACCGTGGCTCCGCACACGTAGATGCCGACCTTGCCCGGTTCAATGGGGCTGAAGGGGGTCACCTGGTGATCAGCAGTGTCATACAGACGTAGACCAGCTGCGGCCAGGCTGACTGAAGCCTTGGAATCATGCGGTTGCGAACTCGTATCCATATCCTTGAGCCTACCAAGGCTTACTGACCGTCCAAGGGGAAATGCCGAGCCCGCAGACCCGGTCCGACGTCATGTGTGCAAGAATGGAATCATGGCGAAACCTAGGGTGCTGGTACTCCAGCATGTGGATTGGGAAAAGCCGGGTCGCATTCTCGACAATCTTCAGGAGTGCGGGCTGGACACCGAGATCACCAATATCGTGGATGAGAAGAAGCCCAAGCTGCCGCGCTCGCGTGAATTGGCGGGGCTGGTCATCATGGGCGGGCCCATGTCGGCCGATGACTACGCGCAACACCCCGGACTCAAGGCGGAGACCAAGCTGGCTAAGGCGGCGATGGCTGCCAACAAGCCCATTCTGGGAATCTGCCTGGGTCATCAGATTCTGGCGCGGGCCCTGGGAGGCACCCTGATGAAGGACCAGGATCCCGAATACGGCATGGGACCCATCCGCTGGGTGGGGCAGGACGACGACGTGGCCATGTGGAGCAAAAACACGGATGTGCTGCACTGGCATGCCGACCAGGTCACCCTGCCGCCGGGGGCCAAGCTGCTGGCCCGCTCCCAGGCCACCAAGGTTCAGGCTTTTCGGCTGGGGTCGGCCCTGGGTCTGCAGTTCCATCTGGAGGTGACGGCACCCATCTTCGAGGAGTGGATGCAGGTGCCCAGCATGGTCGGCACGATCAAGAAGTCCAAGATCGCTAAAATGCGCGACGAATTTATCAAAGGGATGCCGCAGATGCAGCCTCTGGCCGACGCAATCTTCTCCGCCTTTGCGGCCCGGTGCTCGACCCAGGCCGCTCAGCTGGCTGCCGCCTGAGGCTACTCCAGCTCCTCCCCGATGGTCAGCCACTCTTCCTCCAGCTGGTCCGACTGCCCGGTCAAATCCTTAAGCTTGCTGTTGAGCTCGTTGAGGCCCTGGTAGTCGCCAGGGTCATGCTCAGCCATCTGCCGTTCAAGTTCCTTGCGCTGATCGGCCAGCTTGGCCAGCTTGCGTTCGATGGCGGATGCCTGCTTGCTCAGATTTCGTCTGGCAACTCGTTCGGCCTTGGCCTGATTGGGATTCCCAGCCTCCTTGGCTGATGTCTGACTTGGAGCATCCGCAGCCTCCCGGTCGGCAGACTCGACCATATCCAGGTAGTCCTGAACACCGCCGGGCAGATGAACAACCTTGCCGTTGATCAACGCGAACTGCTGGTCGGTCACCCTCTCCAGCAGGTAGCGATCATGGGAGACCACAATCAGGGTGCCCGGCCATGAGTCCAGCATGTCCTCCATGACGGCCAGCATGTCGGTATCCAGGTCGTTGCCTGGCTCGTCCATGATCAGCACGTTGGGCTCGTCCAGTAGGATGAGCAGGAGCTGCATACGGCGCTTCTGCCCGCCAGACAGGTCGCTGATTCTGGTCATCAGCTGGGAGCTTTCAAAGCCCAGGCGCTCCATCAATTGGCTCGGGGACACCTCCTTGCCTTCCACCAGATAGGTGGGCTTGTAGCGGCTGAGGACCTCTTTGATTCGATAGCGGCCCAGTTTCTCCAACTCATCCAGACGCTGGGTCAGCACCGCAAAGCGGACCGTCTTGCCGACCTTGACGTGTCCTGCCGTGGGAGACACACTGCCGTCAATCAGACCCAGCAGAGTGGACTTGCCTGCTCCGTTGGCGCCTACGATGCCGAATCGGTCGCCAGGGCCGATTAGCCAGGTCACGTCGTCCAGGACCTTGTGTCCACTGATGGTAAGGGTGTCGGCCGCTGCAGTGCCCGGACGGTTCTGGCCGTCTTCGCCATCCTTGTCGGGATCAGCAGCCACTGTTACTGAGCCCATCAGAGGACGCTCGGCATGAGGGGAGGGGACCCGGTCGTCATTGCCTTCGGCGGCATCGGAGTCGGTTCCCGGATAGATTTTGGTTACGTCGACCAGGTCCACCACCTGCTTGCCCAGGCGGGAGGTGGCCATCCGCTTGAGTTCCAGGCTGTTGCGCATGGGTGGCACGTCGGCGATCAGCTCCTGCGCGGCCTTGACATGGAACTTCTGCTTGGTCGATCGGGCCCGGGCGCCTCGGGTCAGCCAGGCCAGTTCCTTGCGGGCCAGGTTCCGGCGCTTGGTCTCGGCCAGATCCGCCTGACGCTCGCGCTCCACCCGCTGGAGCATGTAGGCGCTGTAGCCGCCCTCGAAGGGGTCGATGGTTCCGTCATGCACCTCCCACATGGAGGTGCAGACCTCGTCCAGGAACCAGCGGTCGTGGGTGACCAGCAGTAGGGCTCCGGAATTCTTGGCCCAGCGGTTCTTCAGGTGCTCGGCCAGCCAGTGGATAGTGAGCAGGTCCAGATGATTGGTCGGCTCATCCAGGGCCAGGATGTCCCAATCCTGGAGCAGCAGCCGTGCCAAATCCACCCTGCGGCGCTGACCGCCGGACAGGGTGCCCACCTTGGCCTCCAGCTCCATGCCACCCAGAAGGGACTCGACGATTTCGCGGGATCTGGGGTCGGCGGCCCACTCGTAATCTTGTCGGTTCTCCAAGGCCGCCTTGCGGACCGTGTCTTCGTCCTTCAGGGGATCGCGCTGGTCCAGCATGCCGAATGTGAGTCCATTGCGCATGGTCACCCGGCCCTGATCCGGTTCCTGGGTCCCTTTCAGCAGGTGCAGCAGGGTGGACTTGCCGTCGCCGTTTCGGCCCACGATGCCGATTCGATCACCCTCGAAGATGCCCTGCGTCACATCCGTAAAGATGATTTTGGTGGCAAAGGATAGAGCGACGTGTTCCAGACCGAGATCATAGATGGGCATGATTCCTCAATCTACCGCCAGCCTTGGATGGAATGAGCTGTGGGCTTTTCAGGGAAGGGGGATTATTGGTCCTGGTCGTTCTCCTGGTCCCGCTGACGAATTCTGTCCAGATAACCGGTTCTGTCCGCATCGGTGATAGGTCGAAGGACAGTGCAGGGGTTGCCGACCGCAACTACCTGTTCCGGTATGTCATGAGTCACGACAGACCCCGCTCCGATGACGGCTCCACGGCCAATCCGCACTCCTCCCAGGACGACCACGTGACCACCCAGCCAGGCACCCTGGCATATCTCGATGGGTCGGGCCTGGCAGGCACCAGCCTTCCGCTCCTCATAGTCCAGGGCATGGTTGGTGCAGAAGAGCCCTGCGCCGGGGCCTATCCACACGTTCCTGCCTATGGTGATCGGGGCGTTGTCCAGCATGACGGCGTCGTAATTGATTAGAGTCTGACTGCCGATCCGTATGTTGCAGCCTACCTCGCATCTGAAGTCCGGGTTGATGACGACATCCTGCCCCACTTGGCCGAGCAGGTCTTCCAGAATCCTTCGGCGTTTCTGCTTCTGTCCGGGGCCGGTCCTGTTGTATTCCATGAAGAGGCTTTCGGCCCGTTCCCTTTGGCGATCGATGTCGGGGTGGGTGTCCTGATAGACCTGGCCGGATACCATCCGCTCCCATTCGATTCGGCCCGTCCGGCTCATTCCTTCCATTACATCGTCAGTCATGGGCACCACCTTCTAGGATTTGAGGATGAGTCAGCGGCCGGTGATCTGCGAACCCAACACCTTCTCGCTCAGGGCCCGGGGACCTCGCGTGACGGCCACGGCGCCCGACCGGACCAGTTCGATGATGCCGAAGGGCCGCAGCAGCCGCAGCAGGGCTTCCAACTTGCCCTCGGCCCCGGTGGCCTCAATGGTCAGGGACTCGGGGTGGACGTCGACCACGCGCACGCGGAAGAGTTTGACAATCTCCAGCACGTCGGAGCGGTTGCGTTCGTTGGCCTTGACCTTGATCATGACCAGCTCGCGCTCCACGGCCTCATCGCCCTTGAGCTCGACGATCTTGAGCACATGCAGAAGCTTGTTGAGCTGCTTGATGATCTGCTCCAGGGGAACGGCCTCCACGTCTGCTGTGACCGTGATCCGGGAGATATCGTCCCGTTCAGTGGACGAGACTGACAGTGAGTTGATGTTGAAAGCGCGCCGGGCGAACAGGCCGGCCACCCTGGCCAGGACGCCGGGGCGGTTCTCGACCAGGACGGAAAGAGTGTGTCGTTCGGAACCGGGCTTGGATGCTGGATAATTGGCCATGTGGTGCCCCTTTCCTACTTGTTCATACGACCGGCGGCGTCGCTGGCCATGGCTGCTCGATCGGCTCCGGTCTGCTCATGCGGCTCGGACTGCTCCTGCTCCGGACGGATGCCGGCCAGGGGCTGCACGCCAGGCTTATAGATGATGGTGTCATTGGAGGCGCCTGCCGGGACCATGGGCCATACCATGGCATCCTTCCAGACACGGAAGTCGATCAGGACCGGCCGGTCGGTCACCGCGTTGGCCTTATCGATGGCCTCCAGGGCCTGCTCCTGGGTAAAAGCCCGCAGTCCCAGGCAGCCATAGGCCTCGGCCAGTTTGACGAAGTCGGGGATGCCGTTGCCGTCCGTGGGCTTTGCGCCGCCGTCCTCCAGGTTGGTCTGGGAGTAGTGGCTGCCGTAGAAGAGGGTCTGCCACTGACGGACCATGCCGTAGACAGAGTTGTTGAGTATGGCGATGCGGATGGGCAGTCCCGCCTGCCCGGCCGTGGCCAGCTCCTCGGAGGTCATCTGGAAGGAGCCGTCCCCGTCAATCAGCCAGACGGGCCGCGGATCTTCCTCTTCCCTGGTGCCGATTGCTGTTCCTATTGCAGCGGGCAGGCCGTAACCCATGGTCCCCAGTCCGCAGGAGGAGACCCAGGAGCGGGTGCGCTCGAAGTCGATGAACTGGCTGGCCCACATCTGGTGCTGGCCCACGCCGGATACCCAGATGGTATTCGGATCGGCCTTGTTGCTTAAGGTCTGAACCACCCACTGGGGGGCTAGGGTGCCGTCTGGGCTGGGTTCAAAAGTGGTGGGGTAGTCGTGCCGCCAGCCGTCAATCAGCCGCCACCAGGGCTTGAGATCGGGCTTGCCCCAGGTGCGCTGGGCTGCCTTGAGCGCCGGGATCAGGTCGTCCAGCACCTGGCCCACGTCCCCGACGATGGGTACGTCTGCCTGCCGGTTCTTGCCGATCTCGGCCGGGTCGATGTCGATGTGGATGACCCGGGCCACCGGAGCGAAGTCCTCCAGGCTGCCGGTCACCCGGTCGTCGAAGCGTGTGCCCACTGCCACCAGCAGGTCGGAGTGTTGGATGGCCCCATTGGCGGCCACCGTGCCGTGCATGCCGGGCATTCCCAGAACTGCTGGATCGGAGTCGGGCACGATGCCTCGTGCGGGCAGGGTGGTGACCATGGGGGCACCGGTGGCTCGAACGAGTTCCTGGACCTGTCGACGGGCATCTGACCGGACTGCGCCGCCGCCCACATACAGGACCGGCCTGTGTGACTGGACCAGGAGCCGGGCAGCATCATCCAGGACGTGCCCATGGGCCCGCGTCACCGGGTTATAGCCGGGCAGGATCATCTCCTGGGGCCAGGAGTAGAGCATTTTGCCGTTCTGAGCCGTCTTGCTCAGATCCACCACTACCGGGCCAGGCCTTCCCGAGCGGGCGATGTGGTAGGCCTCGGTCATGACCCGGGGGATGTCCTGGGCCTTGGTCACCAGATAGGAGTGCTTGGCCACCGGGTAGGTGATGCCCACGATGTCGGCCTCCTGGAAGGCATCGGTGCCGATGGAGTCCACACCCACCTGGCCGGTCACCACCACCAGGGGAACCGAGTCCATCATGGCATCGGCTATGGGGGTGACCATATTGGTGGCTCCAGGTCCGGAGGTCACCAGGCAAACCCCCACCTTGCCCGTGGAGACGGCGTAGCCCTCGGCAGCATGCCCCGCGGCTTGCTCGTGGCGGGTCAGTGTGAAGTTGAAGCGCACTTGTTCGTCAATGGCGTCGTAGGCAGGCAGAATGGCCCCTCCTGGAACGCCGAAGACCTGGGTGACCCCCAAATCCTCCAGGGACCGAATAAGCGCCTGGGCTCCCGTCATGGGTTCGCCCTGGGCAGGGACATCCTTGTCGTCATGGTCCCAGTTCTTGGGTACTGAGCTGAACGCTTGCAGAGGTGTCGGCAGACTCATGTTTCCTCTCGACCTCCAGACTGCGCGCCGACCTGCGGCCGTGCATGTCGAAATACGAACCTGTCGGAGCGTCGGCGGGGTGGGCGGACGAATTCCGATCAGGAGGAAGCACCTATGCCGTTCGTGACGGCGTGCCTCCGGGTTATGCCCATAGTCTAAACAGGGGTCTGGTCGGGGCGTTGGCGCAGTACCGCATGTCGGAATTTCTACAGAAACTTCAGGATGATTGCTCGGCGCGCAGGGTCGCAAGCAGATCTTGGTTGTCCAGCTGCTTCCATCCCTGGGCGGCAGCAGCCAGCTGGGCCTTACGCTTGCTGCTGGCCCGGCCCTTGCCGATCACGGTCCCGCCGTCCGCCAGTCGCAGCTCGGCAGTGAAAACCTGGGCGTATTCCGGCCCGGAAACCGCCATGGTGTACCGGGGCTCGCCCAAGCCCAGCTTGTGGGCCTTCACGGTGATTGAGGTTTTCCAATCCAGCGCAGGCCCCTCGGTGGCTACCTCGGCCAGAGTGTCGTCAAGAAGGGTATGGACGGTAGTCCGAGCTCCCTCGATGCCGTGTTCAAGAAAGACCGACCCGATCAGCGATTCGACGGTGTCACAGAGTATGGAGTCCTTGTCGGCTCCGCCATTCTCGCTCTCTCCTCGGCCCAGAAGAATATACTGCCCCAGATGCAGCTTCTCCCGGGCTATGGCCGACAGGGCCTCCTCGGAGACTGCCTTGGCCCGCATCTTGGCCAGCTGGCCCTCGGTCATGTCCGGATGGACCTTGTACAGGGTCTCGGTGGCCACCAGTTCCAGAACCGCGTCGCCCAGGAACTCCAGCCGTTCGTTGTTGGGCATGCCTGGGTGCTCATGGGCAAAGGAGCGATGGGTCAGGGCGTGCACCAGCAGCTCCGGGCTGATCCTGCCGCCCAGGGCCTGGAAGAGCTCCTCAGCCGCCTGGTTGCCGGAATCCACTTGCTCCTGTTCCTCCTGCTGCATATGGTCTTTGTGGTCCTTCCTGACCTTGCCGTCTGATGATATGGAAAAACCCCTGCCACCCGTCGATGGCCGGGGTTCTCTCATTGCGTGTCGATCGCCGATCGGCTCACTTGCTGAACTGCGAGCGAATGGCGTCGCGGTAGACGCGCCCGCGGTACATGCCGCAGCTGGGGCATGCCATGTGCGGCAGCGCAGGAGCTCCGCAGTTGGGGCAGGTCACCGTAGCGGCGGCCTGGGTCTTCCAGTTGGCGCGCCGGGAATGGGTGTTGGCGCGCGAGGTCTTGTACTTTGGCAGTGCCATATTGTCCTCTGTTTCGATCGAATACTTCGAGCTTAAGCGTAGAGCAGTCTACCGCAACCTCCGGTCATTCGCCAGTCTGGCCGTCGCTGCCGGGGTTCTCCTCCTGCTCCAGACGCTGCTTCAATCCTTCCAAGGCAGCCCAGCGATCGTCCATCATCTCGTGGTGGTGATCGGGATGGTCATTCAGATCCATGCCACACTGGGGGCACAGACCCCGGCAGTCGGGTCGGCACAGGGGCTGCAGGGGAAGGGCCTCCACCAGGGTGTCGCGCAGGAGGGCCTCCAAATCCATGAAGGCGCCTCCGCTGACCAGAGGATAAGTTTGGCCGCTGGCCTCCTCCTGTTCGGCCAGAATCTCCTCCTTGCCATGGGTCGGCTCTGGTTCGGGCTCCTTGTAGGGGAAGAAGACCACCGGATCGTCCTGGATGCTGGTATTGACGGGCCTCAGGCAGCGGGTGCATTCGGTGTTCAAAGGCACGCTGATGTGGGCCTGCAACAAAAGGCCGTCCACCAGGGAGTCGATATCGCCCTCTACATGTACAGGTGTCCCAGCTGGAATGCCCACTACCTGGTCGCCGATGCCTTCCGGGGCTGGAAAATCACGGTCCACCCGGGTGCTCTGCCCTGCTCGCGTCGACACCTGAGCCACTGAAACCGCCCAGGGGGAATCCTCCGGTCTGCTCATCCCTGCGTCTCCTCTCCTTGGTCCGGAGCTGACGCGTTCATGCTACGCGCCGCCTCTTGCTCACGCTGGTGGAGAACCTCCAGGCCGGCACGCACATCCTGACCCATCTTGTCCAGCTGGGTGTCAAGCTCGCCCATGACCTGGGCGGCATAGCCATTGGCTCCCTGGACCAGACGATCTGCCTGGGCCTGGGCCGTGTCAATGATGGTCTGGGCATTCTGCCGGGCTATGGCCACCACATTCTCCTGGCCGGCCAGGAAGCGTGCCTGCTCGCCGGCCTCCTTGACGATGTCCGCAGCACGACTCTGGGCATCGGATATGGTGGCGTTGGCCTGGGTCTGCGCCGTGTTCAGCCGACGCTCCGCCTCCCTCATGAGCGCCGAGGCCCGCTCCAGTTGGACTGGCAGCATTTTCTTGAGCTCGTTGAGGTCGTCGGACAGCTCGTCTCGGTCCACCTTGACCAGTCCCGGGCTGAAAATGGGGGCCTTGGCCTCATCCAGCACGGCCTGGATCCGGTCAATGATGTCATAGACGGTGGTGAATTCCGATCGAGGATTCCCGCTCTCGCTTCTATCCTCCTGCAGGTCGGGCAGGTCCTTCATGTCGACTGCGTGCCTGGGAGCGCTTGCTCTGGTCGAGTCATCGATAGGCTCGTCATCGTCCCTTTCCTGGGTCTGCTCGTTCATCATTGGCTCTTTTCCGTGTGCGTTGTGTCCCTGTGCAATGTACTGATCAGTGCGTTCACGACGCTGTCGGGGACCATACCGGTGATGTCCCCTCCGTGTCTGGCCACGTCCTTGACGATAGTGCTGGAGATGTGCTCCCGCACCGGATCTGCTGGCAGGAAGAGCGTTTCCACCCCGGACAGCTTGCGATTGACCAGGGCCATACCCAGCTCGGCCTCATAGTCCCCGTTCTGCCTCAGGCCCTTGACGATGACCGAGGCGCCCACCTTACGGCAGTAGTCGGTGATCAGGCCATCGGTAGAGGCTACGGTGATGTTCGGATACCCGTCCTCGTCCAGGGCCCGGCGGATCATGGCCACTCGCTCCTGCTCGCTGAACATGGGGGTCTTGGCGGCGTTGACGGCCACAACCACGTGGACCGTCTCGAAGAAGCAGGCGCAACGTTCGATCACATCCATGTGGCCGGAAGTGACCGGATCGTATGAGCCAGGGCATACAGCGATAGTCATGATTCTCAGCGTAGCGCGTCATAGGGAGCGAACGTGCAGCTCGCCGCCGTACCATAGATGTCATGACTGCAAGCAAGAGCATTCGCATGGAGGATCCGGAGCGGGAGCAGAACCCCGACCAGGGCACCGGTACGGCCGTTCTGGACCGTCCGGACACCGAGACCGCCGAGAAAACCCGGCTGAACGACCAGGGGGATGCCGACCGGTTCGCCCACTACGTCTCCCGTGAGCGCATCGCCGAGTCCAAGCTGACCGGCCGGCCTGTCGTAGCCCTCTGCGGCAAGGTCTGGGTGCCCAAGCATGACCCCTCCCAGTATCCGGTTTGCCCGGACTGCAAGCGCATCTACGAACAGATGACCGGCGGCAGCCACTAGTCGCTACCTAGCGGTCCAGGCTGCTTCAGGACTGCTTGCCCAGGGCGATCCGATCGATCGTCTCCAGCTCTTCCTGGCTGAAATTGGCCGATTGGACGGCCTTGAGATTGTCCAGGATCTGTTCGGGCTTGGAGGCGCCGATGAGCACCGAGGTGACTGCGGGGTCCCTGAGCAGCCAGGCCAGGGCCATTTCTGCCAGACTCTGGCCGCGTTGACGTGCCAGGTCGTTCAACGCCTGGATTTGCTTCAGCCGCTGTGGGGTCAGGGCGGACTCCTTGAGGAAGCGACCGTCGGCACGAATCCGGCTGTCCTCGGGAATCCCATGCAGGTAGCGGTCGGTCAGCAGTCCCTGGGCCAGCGGGCTGAAGGTGATCAGTCCCTTTCTTTCTTTCAGCACTGCCTGTTTGAGACCGTTGTCCTCGATGGTTCTGTCGAAGATGGAATAGCGGTTCTGGTTGATGACGAAGGGAACGTGCATCTCGGTCAGGATGGCCGAGGCCCGCTTCATGGTCGGCCCGTCGTAGTTGGACAGTCCTACGTAGAGGGCCTTGCCGCTGGTGACCGCCTGGGCCAGGGCGCCCATGGTCTCTTCCAGAGGCGTGTCCGGGTCGGGGCGGTGGTGGTAGAAGATATCCACATAGTCGAGTCCCAGCCGTTTTAGGCTCTGGTCCAGTCCGGACAACAGATGCTTGCGTGAGCCGAGGTCCCCATAAGGGCCAGGCCACATTTCATAACCGGCCTTGGTGGAGATGACCAGCTCCTGGCGGTGGTGGCTGAAACACCGTCGCAGGATGATTCCCATGTTGCGCTCGGCGGCGCCTGGTCCGGGCCCGTAATTGTCCGCCAGGTCGAAGTGGGTGATGCCGTGGTCGAAGGCCGTCGTGCATAGCTCCTGCATACGGTCCAGGGACGTGGTGTCGCCGAAGTTGTGCCAGCAGCCCAGGCAGATGGGCGGCAGTTTCAGGCCGCTGTCGCCGCAGCGCCGGTAGGTTGTGGAATCGTATCGGCTCGGGTCGGGCTGGTAGGTTTCGGATTGCACGCTCATCAGATGCTCCTCACTATGGTGGGCAGGACCGGTTCGCCTTTCATCAGGCTCAGGGCGTTGATGGGCATTTCCTCAAGGGCCTTGGCCCGATGCTCCCGGGCATCCAGGACGGCCTGCCCACCTTGGTATTCTGGCCTGCTTTGGCCGTGATCCACGTAGGTGACCAGCAAATCCCGCCAGTCCTCCTCAGGCCTATAGGCTGCCAGAGCCTGCTCGGCACCCGCGATCACATGCTCGGCGTCGGCCACTCCGTTGTGGTAGGAACGGTAGGCCAGCTTGCGCCCCGCCACCGAAGCCTTGCCCACCGACTTCTTGGCGACGGCCTGCATAACCCCGTCGGAGTTCTCCCGCTCGGTCAGTTTGTAGACCATGGCGCAGGTGGGGGCTCCCGAACCGGTGACCAGCATGGTGCCCACCCCGTAGGAATCAACCGGAGCGTCCTGCAGGGAGGCGATGGCGTACTCGTCCAGATCGTTGGTGACGGTGATGGTGGCCTTGGTGGCTCCCAGTGAGTCCAGCTGGGCGCGGACCTGCTGGGCCAGCGAGCCCAGGTCTCCGGAGTCGATGCGGACCCCTCCCAGCTCTGGTCCGGCTACCTCGACGGCCGTCCTTACGGCCTCCTCGATGGAGTAGGTGTCTGTCAGCAGGGTGGTTCCCTTGCCTAGAGCCTGAATCTGCCCTTGGAAGGCCTCGCGCTCGCTGTCATGCAGGAGGGTGAATGAATGGGCTGCGGTTCCGATGGCCTTGAAACCGTATTCTTTGGCTGCCAGCAGGTTTGAGGTTCCTTGGAATCCGCCGACTATGGCCGCTCTGGCCGCCGCCACGGCCGCATACTCGTTGGCCCGGCGCGCGCCCATGTCCATGCAGGGCCGGCCCTTGGCTGCGGTGACCATGCGGGAGGCAGCCGATGCCACAGCCGAGTCGTAGTTGAGTATGGACAGGATCAGGGTCTCCAGCAGGGTGCACTCGCCGAAACTGCCTTCGACCTGCAGAATGGGGGAGTCGGGGAAGAATATCTCGCCCTCCCGATAGCCGCGTATGGTACCGGTGAAGCGGAAGTGCTCCAACCAGTCGATGGTGGTCTGGCTGACGATGTGACGGTCGGACAAAAAGCGGAGCTCATCCTCGCTGGGGTGGAAATTCGCCAGCGCATCCAGAATCCGCCCAGTGCCTGCTACCACCCCGTAGCGGCGTCCTGCCGGCAGATGTCGGGTGTAGACCTCGAAGACGGATTGGCGTCCGGCCGTGCCGTCCTGCAAGGCGGCGTCCAGCATGGTGTATTCGTACATATCGGTCATCAGAGCCGTGGAGGTTCCGGTGTCCCTACTGTTGTTTTCGGCGTTCATATCTTCCCCTTTGTGGGTGGAAAAGCCCTTGGTTGGCACCCAGTCTAATCCTCTGACCACCTGGCTCGCCCTGCCCTCCCAAGGTCGGGATAAGCTGGTCCGCATGAGATTCGTTGTGGGCATCTACCGATTGCTGATCGCCTTTTTCTGCCTGGGCGGCACCTACGAGGCCTGGCTGCTGGGGATCGGCAATAAGTGGGTCTATTTTACCTTCCAGACCAATATCGCCTTAGGCCTGGTCATGCTCTGGGCCGGAGCGGCCACCCTGCTCAAGGGCATCCAGCCTCCAGCTTGGCTCAAAGGTTGCCTGACGCTCTACATTGTCATCACCGGGCTGGTGGCCATTCTGGTTCTGGGGCTGAACAGCACGGATTACAAGCTGGTCCTGGGCATCCGGACCACATGGATGATTCACGTCATCAGTCCCATCCTGGCATCGGTGGACTTCCTCTTGTTCGACCCTCATCGTCGTTTCCACTGGCACAACGTACTGACCTGGCTGATCTATTTCCCCTTCTACGTAGCTTTTGTGCTGATCAGGGCCGCCATTTGGCCTCATTCAGGACCGGAGCCGGGCGGAAACCCTTACCCCTATGCCTTCTTGGACCTCGGACACCTGGGCTGGGCCCAATTGATGGTCAACTTGGCTGAGTACCTGGTCGTTTTCTTCGCCCTATCGCTGGTCATCTTCCTGATCGATCGCATCCTGCCGGCAAAGACACCGCTGACCATTGATCGGTAGACGGCTGACGGAATAATGGGGACCAGACCAGGGGAGCCTGGGCGGAACGGAAAGGATCATCACTGATGGTTGCTATCAAGGACATGCTCCAGGAGGGTGCCGTGCTGCGGCCTGACGGCAGGGCGGCTGATGAGTTGCGACCGGTCGTCATCACCAGGCATTGGACGGAGGCTCCTGAGGGATCGGTGCTGATCGAGTGTGGCAAGACCCGGGTTATGTGCACCGCCTCCTTTACCCCGACGCTGCCCCGTTGGCGCAAGGACTCCGGCCTGGGTTGGGTTACGGCCGAGTATGCCATGCTTCCCAGGGCCACCAGCGACCGGACTGCACGAGAATCGGTCCGGGGAAAGGTCGGCGGCCGCACCCAGGAGATCAGCCGGCTGATAGGCCGTTGCCTGCGCGGTGTGGTGGATATGAAGGCTCTGGGCGAGAATCAGATTCAGCTTGACTGCGACGTGCTTCAGGCCGACGGCGGCACTCGTACCGCCTCAGTCACCGGCGCCTATGTAGCCATGGTCGATGCCCTCAGATGGGCCCAGGACCACCATCACATCCGTAGCGCCGACAAGGTGACCAAGGATTGCGTCTCGGCCGTCTCGGTGGGCATCATCGATGGCAAGCCCATGCTGGACCTTCCCTATTTGGAAGACAGCCGGGCCATGACTGATATGAACGTGTCAATGACAGGCTCCGGCGATTTCATAGAGATACAGGGAACGGCGGAGCATCGCCCCTTCAGCCGTCAAGAGCTCGGCCTTTTGCTGGACCTTGCATCCAAGGGGAACAAGGAGCTTCAGGCCGCTCAGCGCAAGGCTCTGGCAGCTGACTGACGCCCGGGGCGGGCATTTTAGCGAAAAGGATCGGTATGGGGCAGGTCAAAACAGTGGTTGTGGCCACACACAACGAGGGCAAACTACGTGAACTTCGTTGCATACTTGACGGTTTCCTGGTCGATGAGGGTCAGAGGATCGAGTTGGTTTCGGCCGGCCAGTTGGGCCTGCCCGATCCGGTGGAGACCGGCACCACTTTTCAGGAGAACGCCCTTCTCAAGGCTGGGCAGGCTGCCCATGAGTCAGGTCTGCCCGCGCTGGCGGACGACTCGGGGCTGGTCGTTGATGTGATGGGCGCCGCCCCGGGGATCCTTTCGGCAAGATGGAGCGGCCGCCACGGCGACGACCAGGCCAACTTGGAGCTCTTGCTGAACCAGCTGAACGACATTCCCGACGACCACAGGGGAGGACGGTTTGTCTGTGCTGCCGCCCTGGTCGTTCCGGATGTGCCAGGATATGCCGTCCGTGGGTGCCAGGTGACCAGGCTTGGCGAGATGCCTGGAACCATCATCCGCCAGGCACGTGGGGAAAACGGGTTCGGCTACGACCCGATCTTCGTACCGAGGGATCAGCCGCAGGGCACCGGCAAACAGCGACTGCTAACCTCGGCGGAAATGACCTCGGACCAGAAGAATGCCATATCGCACAGGGGCAAAGCATTGGCAGCCATCATGCCGATTCTCGTCAGCTGGGTGCTGGGGGACGGCCATATAAAAGGCTGATAGGCCTGGCGGAGTCAACACCGTGAAAGGCCGTGGAATACCGGCTGTGAAAACACCCTATTTGAATCCCAGATTACGCCTTCAATTTCGGTACCCTTAAAGCAAGTAAGGGGGATAGAAGACACCGTAAATGAAGATGCGGCACTTGTGATCTAAGGTTTCGTGGCCTGCACTGGGGACATATCAAGCGTGCAGTCCATCTGATTCTGGAGATGGTCTCATCGTGGTGTGGGGGGTAGCGTGTTGAAGCATTTGCAAGAACGGGGCACTAAGGGTCCACAGCATGTGGATCGCCCTATCATCGCTGTTTTGATAACTCTTTTGGCGACGCTGGCCATGGTCGTTCCCCTTGGGCTGAGCGCTCTTTCGGCAAACCAGGCCAATGCCACCGATGCGCAAGGCGCAACAGCAAGCGCAAAGCCGTTGCTCTATAAACTTCTGGCTTATAATGACAAAATTGATTCCTACGAGGATGAGCTGCGCATGGACTTCATCCTGCGTGTGAAGCATGGCGCATTCGATCCGCAATGCCAAAACGGGGATGATTCCTCTGCGGCTGGAACGCAAACTTGTGCATTGTCTTTCTTCTACGAATTCGAGGGAGAGACCAGCAAAACGCACTATCGGAGACTGCGTTATATGCAGACCATACCGTCAGACAGCAGTGATCCCAATAAACCAACTTCTATTGCCGACCCTGGCGCTGGTGCAGTGAAATGGGCGTATAACCAGAACGAATACTTCACGGTCCACAAGGTGATCAACTCTGGCCTTTATGATTTTCTGGTAATCTCCATTGAAGGAGATTTGTCTTATGGAGACAAAAACGATAACCCGCAATATTACCAGGCGGGGGGTTATCCTCAGCCGCTCAACCTCTATGCGGTTGTTGGTCCGCAGAATACTTTGACCTGCGGCTCTTTCCCGTGGGCTTATAATAGTGATGATTGCACTGACTTCCATCCTGAATCTTTGGTCGGTTTAGGCGATACGGTCTCCAACATCACTGCAGATCAGGGGAAAAACATAAAGCTGTACATGGGCGATTGCTACGCCAACGATCCGAACCGCTGCAGCGGGCCTGCATCCTTTGTCGGCTGGGACAATTATCCGGTGCTGTGGAGCGGGAATCAGGCCAATTGGGGCCTGGTAACCGATTATGGGCTTTCAGTTGATCTGGGAAACAATCAGAGCAAACCCTATAACCCAGGGATAGCACCGCCCAACTCCTTCTTTGTCTATTGGTTCAATGTCCGAGGCAGGAGCAATATATGCTCCAAGACCGATTCTTACTACTACCAGTGGGTTGGTCTTAAAAACAGCCAGTGGATGCCTGTCGATTCCTTGACCCCCAAACCCGTACTGTTAGGCAATAAACAACAAATCAGCAAGAACAATGCAAAGACAACCTCCTGGGGCATTCAATACGATGTGGGAACCAACAACGCTAATAATTCCGGCGTTCAAGCCTCGAATATAGCGCAGCCGGCGACAGGTCCAGCAAACGAGCTGAACGTGAACGCAGCAAATCCGACGGGTCCGCAGGCAAAAGACGGATCAATCGATTTCAAGCGCATTACGGAACAAGAGGGCTTCGACGGGTACTTCAAGCTGGTCACCTGGCCTGTGACCAGGAATATGGATGACACCGGCACCAGCAACAACTGCACGGTCAGCCCAGAAGTATACAACCCAATGCGAGTGGGTCTTGTCGGCATAACGGACGATATGGATGCTACGCAAAAGGATAAGAATCTGGACACGGGATGGACCATTGACACTGCCTTCTATAAGTATGACGTGCCTCGTCCCAACGATCCGACCATAACCAACATCCAGAATGATGCCGACGGCTCCTTGAATGCCTCGGGGAGCGTCTATACCGGCACGCTTGATCCGGTGGTCAGCGGTGAGTGCACTCCCTCCAAAGACGACACGCATCCCAACACGGTTACCCTTTATGGCGAGGATCCCAGCAAACCCTTCAAGGAAGGGCAGAGCAAGAGCAGTGATGACTTGGTGAAAAGCTCGGATTCCTGGGGGGTCAAGCTGGGAGAGACCGTATGCAAGGTCGATCCAAAGAGCAAGCAGGGAGGGTCCTGGCAGATACAGGACACCAACAAGCAGTATCCGTCGCCTGATCCCGGCAATAAGTACAACGGCTACAGGCGCTATCACGCCTGGGTGACCGAGTCGGCCTCCGGGTTCGGTTTGACCTCGCTCTTCTCGAACATAGGAACAGCCTATTTCGTCTCCAACGAGAAGGCTCCCGATGGCAGGCTCTCTGTAACGGTGCCCCATACAAAAAACGGGAATCTGCCGGCAAACTCGGTCGTCACCTTGAAGGGCACGGTTTCACCTATATATACAGCCTGGTCTTCGGGAGGTCTGGGGATGACCGATTCCAAGATGGCCATTTCCATGAAACAGAACACTGCCTCGGACTGGACCAGTCTGGTGACCACTCCGGCCAATACCTTCCAGAGGGACTCGGCGGTCAATACCACTGTGCCTTCCTTCACGGACCCCACGTCAGGCTCTGTGCTGAATGTCGTCAAGACGACGGCTTCCACATGGTCCTGGAGCTTGAACATACCAGCTGACAAATTCAAGGGCTACAACGGTGACGACGAGACAGAAAAATATACCTTCCAGGTCAAGATGATCAACCCGCTGAATGCCCCTTCGGATCCGGTTTCCATCAATCAAAAGGTTGACATCACGCCAACCACTCTGACCTTGGAACGGTATGACGTCTTCCAAGTAGGAGGGAAAGCATACAAGTATGTCAACGGTAATACAAGGATTCCTGAGACCAAAGGCACTCTGGTCCATATAACCTGGCCCGACAATACAAGCACCGATGTCGCCGTGGGAGACCAGGGTTCATGGCAGGCGAGTACCCCTGAGGGGATAAACAAGGGGGTAATCACTGCCCAGGTTTCTTCCGACGATGCCGAAAGCGCTGATCCACAAAGCGGCAACTTCAAGGGAGGAAACGAGTCAGCCGCAGTGTCGCACAGGCTGGAATTCCGGCCCTCCAATGCCTCCCTGCCCCTCACTGGAGGATGGCCGCTTTCCGTGCTCAAGATAATAGCGATGCTGGCACTGGGTCTGGTCGGCTTTGTCGCCTGTCTAAGGAACAGGCAAGAGAGCCGATACTGATTCCGCGGCATAAGGCAGGGTCTGCACTCGGATCCATGGAATTTGGGGTATGAGCGCAGGCCCTGCTTGTGTTTCCTGTGCGCGAGATGGGACTCGAACCCACACGTCCGAAGACACAGGAACCTAAATCCTGCGCGGCTACCATTACGCCACTCGCGCGTACGACATACCTCGCCGTTTAAAAAGCAGCTGGTAGAAGAGCCACTTGACAGAATCGAACTGTCGACCTTCTCATTACGAGTGAGACGCTCTGCCAACTGAGCTAAAGTGGCCTTCGCCTCCCGTCCGGACATACCGGAAGAAGACAACATGCTACATCATACTGGATGCGCGCGATAAAAAACGCCTTGGGCTTCGGACCGAGGGTGTACAAGCTTCTTGACACAATGGAGGGCATGGATCTCAATGATTTCTATGCCGTCATTCCGGCTGGTGGCGTGGGTACCCGGCTCTGGCCATTGAGCCGCCAGGACCGGCCCAAGTTCCTCTACGATCTGTTGGGTTCAGGCAGAACAATGATCCAGGGCACCTTTGACCGGCTGGCTGGCATCTGCGGGCCCGATCATGTGGTCGTCTCCACGGGCCAGCGGCATGTGGACCAGGTGCGTCAGCAGCTTCCGGACCTGGCTGAGGACGCGCTCTTCGCCGAGCCTGTTCCTCGCGATTCCACGGCGGCTATAGCCTTGGCGACTGCTGTCCTGGCCCAGCGGCACGGAGGGAAAATCATCGTGGGCTCCTTTGCCGCCGACCACGTCATCCGAGACGACAAAGCGTTCGCTGCCTCAGTGGAGCAGGCGGTGGCGGCGGCCCGAGCCGGTTATGTGACCACCATCGGCATCGCAGCCTCCCGTCCCTCCACCGCCTTCGGCTATATCCACCAAGGCCCCTCCCTGGCCGATCGCATTCCTGGGGCTCCGGATGCCCACCTGGTCAGCGAATTCGTAGAGAAGCCGGATGCCTCTACGGCCCAGGCCTACCTGTCAACAGGGGAGTACCGGTGGAATGCCGGCATGTTCGTCATGCAAGCGCAGGTGCTCCTTGACTGCCTGCGTCGTTACAAGCCGGAGCTCCACGCCGCAGTTATGGCCATTGTCCGGGTCTGGGACCAGGGCGAGCAGGTGCGCAGCCAGGCCATGGAGGAGCACTGGCCGGGCATCGAGAAGATCGCCTTCGACTATGCCGTAGCCGAGCCATTATCAGCGGCCGGCGGCGTGGCGGTTGTTCCAGGGGGCTTCGATTGGGACGACATTGGCGACTTCAATTCAGTGGCGGGTCTGCTTCCGTCGTCCAACAGGCGCAACATCAAGATTCTGGGTGATGCCGACCGGGTCATGTACTTGGATTCAGCCGGAGACATGGTCGTGCCCGGCTCCGAACGCACGGTCGCTCTTCTGGGCGTGGATGACATGATCGTTGTCGACACTCCCGACGCTCTCCTGGTGGCCCCTCGGGCCCGCAGCCAGGAGGTCAAGGACATGGTGGCCAAGCTGGCCCAGTACGGCTGTGACGACATACTCTGAGAGCGATCCGGTCCAGCTTAGAAGGTTGGCCGATTTTGTTGTCTTCTGTCTGCTTTTGTGAGTAGTTTGGGGTACAGAACCGGGTGCTCGGCAGACCGGGCATCACCTCATGAAAGGACCCGAACAACCATGGCCATCAATCCTCCAGTGGACGCTACCAGCACCAAGGCCTGGGCGGCCTTGCACCAGCACTTCGACGACATGCAGCGCCAGGGGATCGATCTGCGCGCATGGTTCGCCAAGGACCCGCAGCGCACCGAAAAGCTCAGCTTCGAGCTGGGCGATCTCTATATCGATCTGTCCAAGAACCTGATTCAGCCCGAGACCCTTTCCCTGCTGGCCCAGCTGGGCCGCGAGGTCGGCCTTGAGGAGCGGATCGAGGCCATGTTCAACGGCGAGCACATCAACAACACCGAGGACAGGGCCGTTCTACACACAGCCCTGCGCCGTCCCGAGGAAGACCGCGGCCGACTGATCGTGGACGGGCAGGATGTGGTGGGCGACGTCCGCGACACCCTCAATCGCATCTATGCCTTTGCCGACCAGGTCCGCTCGGGCAGCTGGACTGGTCTGACCGGCAAGCGGATCACCACCGTGGTCAACATCGGCATCGGCGGCTCCGACCTGGGCCCGGTCATGGCCTACGAGGCTCTGAAGCCCTATGCCGATGCCGGCATCAGCGCCCGCTACATCTCCAACATCGATCCCAACGACCTGGCCGAGAAGACGCGCGATCTGGATCCGGAAACAACGCTCTTCATCATCGTCTCCAAGACTTTCACCACCCTGGAGACCCTGACCAACGCACGCCAGGCCCGCGCCTGGCTCCTGAAGAGCCTTGGGAAACGTGGCCTGCTGTCCAAGGACGGCCAGGACCTCTCGGCCGAGGCCATCCGTCGGCACTTCATCGCCGTCTCGACGGCCCTGGACAAGGTGCGCGACTTCGGCATCGATCCGGACAACGTCTTCGGTTTCTGGAACTGGGTCGGCGGCCGGTACTCGGTGGATTCCGCCGTGGGCACCTCCCTGGCCATCACCATCGGCCCCGAGCGCTTCGAGGAGTTCCTCAAGGGCTTCAACACCGTTGACCGCTACTTCCGCGCCACCCCTCTGGATAGGAACGTAGTGGCCCTGATGGGTCTGCTCAACGTCTGGTATGTCAACTTCTTCGGAGCACACTCGCACGCCGTTCTGCCCTATGACCAGTATCTGCACCGCTTCCCGGCCTATCTGCAGCAGCTGACCATGGAATCCAACGGCAAGTCCGTGCGCTGGGACGGCACACCGGTGACCAGCCTGACCGGAGAAATCTTCTGGGGGGAGCCCGGCACCAACGGCCAGCATGCCTTCTACCAGCTGATTCACCAGGGCACCCGTCTGATTCCTGCCGATTTCATCGCCTTCGCCAACACCCCCAACCCGGCCAAGGACGGCGACCAGGACGTGCACGAGCTCTTCCTGGCCAACTTCCTGGCCCAGACCAAGGCATTGGCCTTCGGCAAGACCGCTGATGAGGTCCGTGCCGAGGGCACTCCCGAGGCCATCGTCCCGGCCCGGGTCTTCACCGGCAACAGGCCCACCACCTCCATTTTCGGCGATGCGCTGACCCCGGCAGCCCTGGGCGAGCTGATCGCCCTCTACGAGCACGTCACACTGACCGAGGGCACCGTCTGGGGCATTGATTCCTTCGACCAATGGGGAGTTGAGCTGGGCAAGAAGCTGGCCCGCGAGATTACTCCGGCCATCTCCCGGGACGACCAGGCGCTGGCCGAGCAGGATCAGTCCACCAGGTCTCTGATCGCCTTCTACAGGGCCCATCGCCGCTGATACCCGGCCGGGCCCTTGCAGGTCCGGCTCGTGGTATATTATTGGACAGTTGTTTGCCGGAAGGGCAGCTGCCGCATGGGCTCCCTTCCTTTCAGGTCCAGCCGGATGTTCCGGCGGATCGGCACCCCCGACGGCAGACCGTCGGGTTCCGTTCAGGATCGCTTCCTTGTGGATTGCGGTCCATGACATGGGTCGACGTGCGGCGGCCATGGAGGAACAGCATGAACGCGATTCAGGAATTTGACGCCAGCCATATGAAGCCTGCGGAGCAGATCCCCGACTTCCGTCCCGGCGATACCGTCGAGGTCAACGTCAACATCACCGAGGGCAACAACTCCCGTATCCAGGCTTTCACGGGCGTGGTGATCGCACGTCAGGGCTCCGGTGTGCGCGAGACCATTCTGGTGCGCAAGGTAAGCTTCGGCGTGGGCGTCGAGCGTCGCTTCCCTCTGCACTCCCCGCAGATTGACTCCATCAAGGTGCTGCGCCACGGCCGTGTCCGCCGTGCCAAGCTCTACTACCTGCGTGGGCTGCACGGCAAGGCCGCCCGTATTGTCGAGCGGCGCGACAACAAGGCTGAGTCCGACAAGTAGGATTTTGCCGGGGCGATTCAGCCCAGACCTTGGCCGTAAACACCCGGGATGCAGTTCTCCCGGGTTTTTTCATGCTTGGGTGTGTACGCTATGAGGCATGCGGGACCTATTCTATTAGTGTGTGGGTTTCTGCGGATGACAAGGAGTGAATATGGCCTTTCGGGATGAGGAAACGACCCCGTCAGGACTTTGGTACCCGGACGGCAGGCAGGCCACCTCAGCCCCGGTGCCACCCCGTCATGCCCACGGCCACCCTGGTGGACGCGGCTCTGCCAGGGGCAGCCACCCACGTCTTGGCGAGCGTGGCTTTCTGCCCGAGTTCTTGTTCGAGCTGGTTGTCCTGCTGGTAGTGGTCTCCATCCTGCGCATATTTTTGATTTGCAACTACATCATCCCTTCCGGCTCCATGGAGAACACCTTGGGCATCGGGGACAGAATCCTGACCACTCATAGGCTGACCAGATCCATGGTGGCTCCCCGCCGTGGGGATGTGGTGGTCTTTACTGATCCAGCTGACTGGCTCGGTGATGAATCCTCGCCCAGCTTTCGTGGCAATCACCTGGTCAAGCGCCTGATTGGCATGCCCGGCGACACGGTGGCCTGCAAGGGTCATGGCGCCCCGGTCACCGTCAACGGTGTAGCCCTTGACGAGAGTTCCTACCTGCGCCCGGGAGTAGAGCCAAGCTCCTTCCCTTTCAAAATCAAGGTCGATTCTGGGCATGTCTTCGTCATGGGCGACAACCGCTCCAACTCTGCAGATTCCCGCCTGCACAAGGACGACGGCCACAATGGTCTGGTTCCCATAGACAACATCAAAGGCACTGCGTTGCTGACCTATTACCCGGTGGGCAGCTGGAAGCTGCTCAATAACCAGCACAAGGTTTTCGACGCAGTGCCCGACCCGACCCAGAACTGACCCGGCTGTGAGGCGGATTCTGCCAACCCTAGCCACCGAGGCTGCCTTGGCTGACCAGGGAGCTGAGTATGTGCTGGGCCTGGACGAGGTCGGCCGGGGAGCCCTGGCGGGTCCGGCCATGGTTGGCGTGGTGGCGGTCAGGTCCGCCGACCTGCCCCACTTGAAAGTACCTGACGGGGTGGCGGATTCCAAGATGCTGACCCCTGCGCGTCGGCTGGCCATGTACCGTGATCTGGAGGACTGGGCTGCCGGCTGGGCGGTGGGGGCTTGCTCCAACCATGAGATCGACCAGTGGGGCATCGTTCACGCCCTGGGCATCGCCGCCCTGCGTGCCCTGGCCGAATTGGAGCATGGGATGGACCTGGGGCCTGACTGCCGCCTGGCTGCCATCCTTGACGGCCCCCATGACTACATCACCCCGGCCGCCGACAGCTTTGACGCCCCCGACATCCCGGTTCTGCCCACGGTTTCCACCCAGGTCAAGGGGGACGCCCACTGTGCCAGTGTGGCCTGCGCAGCGGTCATCGCCAAGGTCACCCGTGACCAGCTCATGGTCCGGCTGGCCGCCTCCGATCCCACTCTTGCCCCATACCAGTGGGAGCACAACAAGGGCTATGGGTCGCCAGCACACCTGGAGGCCATTCGGCGTCTGGGGCCCAGCCGTCTGCATCGGGTCAGCTGGCATTTGCCTTCATCCGGTCCCGGCAGGGGCTAATATCGGAACGGTCGAAACGGCTATCGGAAGAAGGTCACATGCCCGCAGGCAGCGGGGGCAGGTCACGGTCCAAGCGCCCCTCCATGTTCGAGGTTGCCCGGCTGGCCGGTGTCTCCCACCAGACTGTGTCCAGGGTCATCAACAATTCCAAGGACGTCTCGCCGGCAACCAGGGTCAAGGTGCAGCAGGCCATCAGAAAGCTGGGCTATCGACCCAGCAACTCTGCCCGGGCCCTGGCATCCAGCCGCAGCCGAACCATCGGACTGGTAGCTGGCGGTGTCAGTCTCTTTGGACCTGTCTCTTCGATCACAGCCATTGAGACCGTGGCCCGTTCCCATGGCCTGTTCATGTCGGTCATGATGGTGGACGAGTCAACCTGCACGCTTGCCGGATTCCAGGAGCTCTGCGGCACCTTCCTGGAGCAGAATGTGGATGCCTTTATCTTCCTGACACCCACCGACACCATGTTCCAGGCCGCCTGCCAGGTGGAGGTGAGCCAGCCCCGGGTCATCGTCACCTCCACGCATGGCATCACCAGTGTCGAAGAGGCTCTGAGCCGCCGGCGGGGCGATGGCCGTATAGCCCTGACCGGGATCGACCAGTGGGGCGCTGTGCAGCGTCTGGCCCGGCTGCTGGTCTCCCGGGGCCATCGGCGGGTGCTCTATATGGCCGGCCCCCCTCAGTGGCGGGACGCCGCCACCCGACTGGCCTCCTGGAAGGTGGCCTGCGCCCGCTGCCGCATACGAACGGCCGTGGTTCACGCCCGCAGCTGGGAGGCGGGGGAGTCCTACACGCTGATGAACCATCTGATCGATCAGCGGGGCATGAGCGGCACCTCCATGCCCTCAGCCGTGGTTACCGCCAACGACAACCAGGCCGTGGGCGTGGCACGGTCCCTGCAGGAGCACGGCATCCGCATTCCCAGTGACATCAGTCTGGTGGGCTTCGATGACGTTCCCACGGTAGACAACATGTTTCCGCCGCTGGCCACGGTACGCCCCCGCTTTGAGGATCTGGGCGTGGCCACCATGCGGCAGGTCCTGGCCCTGCTTCATCAGGGGCAGCCGGTGGACTTCCCGGTCACCCATCATGGGGTGGGGCTGATCCAGGCGGATGTGATTCAGCGTCGGTCCCTGGGCTATGCCGTCAAGCGCCTCTGACTACTGTTGGCCTGTATCCAGCGGGCTTGCCTGATGCCCTGGTCTCAGATACAATTGTAACCAGACTATGTGAGCGTTAACATATCAGGCAAAGGAGCGGACATGGTTCTTGGCGAACAAGGCGTCATCGTTAGCGAATTACAGGAGGGCGCGACCAGTCTGGGCATCGAATTCGGCTCCACCCGCATCAAGGCTGTGCTGATCGACCATGACTACCGGACGCTGGCCACCGGGGACGTCGAGTGGGAGAACCGGCTGGAGGACGGCCTCTGGACCTATTCCATGGACCAGATCCATCAGGGTCTGCAGGCGGCCTATGCAGCCATGGCCGAGGACGTCCGCCGCCAGTACGGGGTGACGCTGACCAAGATAGGCGCCATGGGGATTTCAGCCATGATGCACGGCTACCTGGCCTTCGACAAGGATGGTCGGCTGCTGGTGCCCTTCCGCACCTGGCGCAACACCAACACCCGCCAGGCCCATGAGGAGCTTTCGCAGGCCTTCAAGATCAACATCCCTGAGCGCTGGTCCATTGCCCACCTCTACCAGGCCATTTTGAACGGCGAAGAGCATGTGCCCAAGGTGGCCTATATCACCACCTTGGCCGGCTACATGCACTGGAGGCTTTCCGGCCGCAAGGTCATCGGCATCGGCGATGCCTCGGGCATGTTTCCCATCGACTCCTCCCGCAAGGAGTTCGACCAGGGCCTGCTGGACATCTTCTCCCGACTGCCCCAGGTCCAGGCCCAGTCCTGGGACATCCATGACCTGCTGCCTGAGCCATTGACCGCCGGCAGCGATGCCGGTGCGCTGACCGCAGAAGGCGTCGCCCTGCTCGATCCCAGTGGTCAGCTGCAGCCCGGCGTGCCCATGGCCCCGCCCGAGGGCGACGCGGGAACCGGCATGGTGGCGACCAACGCGGTTCGTCCCCGTACCGGCAACGTGTCTGCAGGCACATCCATCTTCGCCATGGTGGTCCTGGAACATCCCCTGCGTGATTTTCACCCAGAGGTGGATCCGGTCACCACACCGGCTGGGGATCCAGCCGGCATGAGCCATGCCAACAACTTCACCTCGGACCTGAACGCCTGGGTGGGGCTGTTCGGGGAATTCGCCAAGGCCGCCGGTCTGGATCTCAAGGGGGATGCGCTCTACGCCACCCTGTTCAACCAGGCCCTTCTGGGAGACAAGGATGCCGGCGGGCTGATCAACTACTGCTTCTATTCCGGGGAGTTCCTGGCTGGTCTGGAGGAGGGCCGGCCCGTCTTTGCCCGCGGCCCCGAGGGACGGATGACCCTGGCCAACTTCATGCGTGCCCAGCTCTTCTCGGCCTTCTCGCCGGTCACCATCGGCATGGATGTGATGACCCGCCAGGAGCATGTCCAGGTGGACACCATGGTCGGGCACGGCGGCATCTTCGCCACCCCCAAGGTGGCCCAGCGGATTCTGGCTGCCGCCTTCAACGCCCCCATCAAGGTCATGTCCACTGCGGTGGAGGGGGGCGCCTGGGGCATGGCCGTTCTGGCCGACTACCTGGGTCATGCCGACCAGACCCTGGCCGACTACCTGGATGCCAATGTCTTTGCAGGCGTCCAGTCCACAACAGAGCAGCCGGACCCGGCTGATGTGAAGGGCTTCAGAGCCTTCTTCGACCGCTTCACCAAGGGCCTGCCCATCGAGCAGGCGGCTGTGAAGACCATCCCCTTGCAGGGATGAGGCCGGGAGCTGAAAACGTCAAGCGGCCGGATCAGCGGGATCGGGCCGGGAAAAGGAGTTGCTGATGGTGTCCTTGGCTGATTATTCGCCCGAGGTGCGCGACGAGGTGAAACTGGTGCGCGAGCAGGTGGCCACCCTGCATGCGCAGTTGACCAGATGGAATCTGGTGGTCTGGACGGCGGGTAATGTCTCGCAGCGGTTGCGTTCTGCCGATCTGATGGTCATCAAGCCCTCGGGGGTGCGCTATGAGCACCTGACCCCGGGCTCCATGGTGGTCACCGATCTGGATGGCAATGTGGTTGACGGCGCTGAGGCCCCCTCCTCGGACACGCTATCGCACGCTTATATCTACCGGCACATGCCCGAGGTCTATGGCGTGGTCCACACCCATTCCACCTATGCCACCGCCTGGGCGGCCACCGGCAGGGACATCCCTTGCGTGCTGACCATGATGGGTGACGAGTTCGGCGGTCCCGTGCCGGTTGGTCCCTTTGAGCTGATCGGCTCCGAGGCCATCGGCAAGGGCGTGGTCGACACCCTCAAGGATCACCCGGGCTGCCCGGCCGTGCTCATGCGCAACCATGGGCCCTTCACCGTGGGAGCCGATGCCGAGGCTGCTGTCAAGGCGGCGGCCATGACCGAGGAGGTGGCCCACACGGTCTGGGCAGCCGAGCAGATCGGCACGCCCAAGCCCATCGATCCGGCCGACATAGCCAAGCTCAACGACCGGTACCAGCACGTCTACGGCCAGCACTGAGCCGGAAAACACAAGCAAAGGAGCAAGTATGAGCATGAAAAATCCCTTCGAGGGCAAGGAGCTTTGGTTCGCCGTTGGTTCGCAGGACCTCTACGGTGAGGAGACCCTGCGTCAGGTGGGCGTCCAGGCGGCGGACATCGCCAAGTCCCTCAACGACTCTGGGCGGATCCCGGTCAAGCTGGTTCTGAAGCCCACTCTGAAGGACTCGGATTCCATCCTGAACTTCATGGTCGATGCCTCGTCGAACCCGGCCTGCATCGGCGTGGTGGCCTGGATGCACACCTTCAGCCCTGCCAAGATGTGGATCAGAGGTTTGGAGAAGCTGCGCAAGCCGCTCCTGCAGCTGAACACCCAGCATCATGTGGAGATCCCCTGGGACACCATTGATATGGACTTCATGAATCTGAACCAGTCAGCCCACGGTGACCGTGAGTTCGGCTACATCCTGACCAGGCTGGGAATCCCGCGCAAGATCGTGGTCGGCCACTACACCGACCCCGAGGTTGCCGACAAGATCGGCGTTTGGGCTCGCGCCTGCGCCGGCTGGGACGCCGCCAACAACATGAAGGTCTGCCGCTGGGGCGACAACATGCGTGACGTCGCCGTCACCGAGGGCGACAAGACCGAGGCCGAGCGGGTCTTCGGCGTCTCCGTCAACACCTGGCCGGTCAACGAGCTGGTGGACCATGTGAACGCCGTCACCGACGACCAGGTCAAGGATCTGATCGAGGACTACAAGCGCAGCTATGAGGTGGCTCCCGAACTCCTGGACTCCCGGTACGACTCCCTGGTGGTGGCCGCCCGCGAAGAGCTGGGCATGCGGGCCATGATGGAAGAGGTGGGTGCTACTGCCGCCGTGGACAACTTCCAGGATCTGGGAGGTCTGCGTCAGCTGCCCGGCGTGGGAGCCCAGCGGCTGATGGCAGACGGGTACGGATTCTCGGCAGAGGGCGACTGGAAGACCTCGGTTCTGATCCGGATCGGCAACGTCATGGGCTACGGTCTCAAGGGCGGCTGCTCCCTCATGGAGGACTATTCCTATAACTTCGTGCCCGGCCATGAGGAGATCATGGGCGCCCACATGCTGGAGGTCTCGCCCACGCTGCTGACCGAGGGACGGCCCCGCCTGGAGATCCATCCCCTGTCTATCGGCGACAGGGAGGATCCCGTGCGCCTGGTCTTCACGGCTACGCCTTGCACCGATGCTGTGGTCGTCTCCCTGGCGGATGTGCGCGAACGCTTCCGCCTGGTCATGAATGTGGTGGATGTGGTCGAGCCCGGCGGGTCCCTGGCCAAGCTGCCTGTAGCACGTGCGCTCTGGAAGCCCCGGCCCTCGCTCAAGGTCTCGGCTGAGTGCTGGCTGCGTGCCGGCGCAGCCCACCATACCTGCATGACCACCACCGTGGGCCGTGAGGCCTGGGAGGACTTCGCGCGCATGGCTGGTGTGGAACTCGCCGTCATCGACGAGAACACTGAACCTCGGCGTTTCGAGGCCGACCTGCGTGCAGCCGAGCTCTACCATCGGCTGGATAACCGGCACTGAGCGCCTGTTCCAGGAAAGATAGCAAGGCCCCGCCACAGCACTTGTGGCGGGGCCTTTACATGTTCGGCTTGTCGGTTTGCGTTGTCACAATTTTGTCGGTACAGTGATGATTAGGCAATGGGAACAGTGGCATGTCCCAAAGTTGACATAAAGCCCACCCCCCTGAGTCGGGGAAGTGATCGGTTGGGGAGGCGAAGATGTGCCTGGCCATCCTGTGCCTATTAATACAGAAGGGAAAGCGTGCATGCACATGCAACGAGATAATGAAGGGATAAGGCTCCCTAAGCTTTTAGGCTTGGCGGTCGCCGGAGCGACGCTCCTAGCGGGCATGGTCGTTCTGCCAGCCACCCAAGCTTCAGCCGATGAAGATTCGTATGGATTCAGCACAGAGGATAACTTCAAACCTGGCGATTTGGATGACAGCATCCAGCCACAGCTGACAGTTACCAAGTACTTCTCACTGGTTGAAGGGTACGCTGCAACTGGATCTGCTAATGATGTCAATAATTTTAAGAACGACAAAGATCTAGTCCCGGCTAAGGGTATTAGGTTCAATGTCTTTGAAGTTGCTCCCAACGGATCAGCTACGAATATTAGCGATATAGTTGCCAGTGATACTAGCACTTGGAAGATGAAAGATGGCACCCAAAAATTCGTCGCAGAGACGGACGGACAAGGTGTAATAAAGCAGTGGTACGCGGCGAATACGGATGGGTCTCCTAATAAGGCGAACCCGCTGCAGTTCCCCAAAGGTGCTAACCATTACTTCATTTTGCAGGAAGACCAGAAGAATTCGCCTGCTTTCGCTAATGACAATCCTCAAAAGCTAGACATCACTAAGTATGCTCCTTCAGCAAACGCTTTCTTCGGCTTGCCCTATAGAACCAATGGGAGCAATACTGACAGCACTCCTGGATACATCTATAACCTCCACCTCTTCCCCAAGAACAGGCACAGCTCGGCATTTGCCAAGACAGTTCAAGGAGTCGCAGATGCCAAGACTGGTGAGGCGAAGGCCTCTCGTTTTGCGAAAGCAGGAGATAAGATCTCGTACAAGCTATCGCAGACGATTTTCAATACCACCAATCCAGTGTCGAAAGATGGCAAGCTCGATACGCACGAGTTGAAGGGCTCGTTCGCCGATCTTCGTATTGTCGATCGTATGTCCAGCTCGTTGAGCGCCAATAACGATTTCACTGTGAAAATCGACTACAAAGATAACACTAATGCGGATAAATCGCTACCTCTTACACAGGGTGAGAGTGGGCAGTACAAGCTCAGCACTCCTACCGAGAATCCAGACAGAATCCTGAAGACCGAAGCTTCCCCGCATATGTTCCCGGACAATCCTGAGAATGTCAGTTACTTCCAGTTTGACTTCTTTGGTGGGAATGCCACGGATACAGATGGTTTTATTAAAAAGTTGCAGGGACTTCCGGCAACGGTTCTGCAGCTTGATATCACTTACACTGCCACCGTTACTGGCAAGGGTGATTCGACTGGTACTGACGGTGTAGCAAACGATGCGGCTTCCGACTTTACAGAGAACACTACTGCAGACGGGAATCCTACTGACCCGATTCATGAGCATACGAACGTCGTCAACGCGGTTCTTGTTTTTGGTTCCATCAAGAGCGAGAAGGACGGTTATGCCGCCCTTCCTAAGACTGAGTATCGTCTGGTGGATCCCGGCAATCAGGACAAGTATCTGGCGTCTGATGGACAGTTCTATGCCCCGAAAGCACTGCCAGAAGATGCCGTGTTTTATTCGGCGACAGCCAATGAGGATGGTCTGGTAGTATTTGCTGGTCTGCCTATCTTTGATACCCCAGCAAGCGGTACCAGTCCCAAGGCTGCTACCAACACCGTCCCGGCAGGCATCAAGTGGAACGTGCTTGAGACCAAGACTCCTTCAGGATGGCGTAGTCCTGGTTTCTCGTTCCAGCAGGTTACTTATGACAATTACAAAGGTAAGACTGTAGACGAGCTCGTACAGGAACTTGGTCCTCACGCTACGATTCAACCTGACTATTCTAAGTTGAGCTTCGGAAAATTTGATGTACCGGCTACAACTATTACGAAGAACCCGATTAAGTTCAACAATGAAAACATCAGCAAGTACTTGGAGCATTATGCGGTGACCGATGCTGATTCGCCTCTGGCACTGCCTCTGACTGGTGGTCGCGGCATCCTGCTTCTGCTGGTTGTTGGTGCCTTGCTCATGGGTGGTGCTCTGTACGCTCGTAGTCGGCGCAACAACGCCGCCCGGGCCTGATGATGCGGTCACATTAGAAATTATGTGAGGTGACCTGATGGCGGACGGTTCCTCCGAGAATCGTCCGCCATTTTCATACGGACCGTCGGATTCTAGATGGTTCGTACATGTCGGGGCCGTTGGTCTGGTTTTTAGGCCAGCGGATCTGACGCAACCACGTCGTCGAAAGGCGGCCTTGGAAGGGAAGGTTTATGAAGGGAATTGCCTTGCCGAAATGCCTCACCCGCCGGGTCCTGCCCTGTCTGATTGTGGTCTTGGCCTGTTTAGGTCTGACTGCTTTCGATATGACGCCGGCGGCAGAAGCGGCGACGGTCAACCCGACACTGACGGTGCAACTCAAGAGAGGACATTCAGGTCAAGGCGGTCAGAACGACATCCTGCCGAGTGCTCCTGTATCGGCTGGAGCAGGGTATGTCTTTCGCGCCCTTAGGCTGGATGCCAGTACTCTGAAAAGCCGGGTGCAGGCACTTGACCATAACCCTGGGGCTGATAAGGCTCAAGCGGCTATCAGTAGCGAGGTGGCAGCCAACCCAGATGCTTTCAAGGATAAGAAACAACCAGCCGAATACTACGGTGTTTCTGATCAAGACGGCACCATCACCAACGCATCAGAAGCAAAATCTCAGGGAGTCTGGCTCACTGGAGCCCATCTTGATCTAGAAGCATCCACACTGACAGGAGGAAGCCCAGCTGTTTTTGACGGGGACTACTTCAATGCCTCATATTGGCTGGTCACTTTAGTAGCGCCACCAAAGAGCGAAAAAGTGAAGGTAGATCCTGTAGTTGTGCAGTTGCCGCTCTACCGGGAGCAGGGTGAAGTCCATCCGCTTTACGAGGTAACCATTAGTCCCAAGCTTGTTGACGTGCCTCAGAATGCGTTTCCGAATGGAGACCAAAGTGGGAATGGAGCTAAGACTGTTCCTGTCGTAAGATCAGGTCCACGAAAGCTGGCCGCTACTGGTGTATCTATGGTAGCGCCTGGTATTCTGCTCCTGGTTTTGGCCGCGATGGGCCTTTACTTGGCGGTTGTCGCGCGCTCCTGGAACAAGGATCAGCGCTAGGTATTCTCACAGACAAGTAGGTTTGATGTCATCACAGGATATCAGCGGCATCTGTGAGGGTGTATAAAAGACCGGCAGCATCATACAGGTGCCGCCGGTCTTTGTATGTCAAAAGCTATGTATAGCTATTAACCGGAATATACGAAATGCAGCATGAGGAAGGCTATAGATGGATCATAATATTGACTCGGCTACTATGAGCCCAGCTCATGCCCCTGGCAACAGTGATGTTGCTTATGCGTCCATTCCTGCTCAGCAAGCAGATATGCCGCCTACCTATGCTCCTAGTTCTGAACTTCCGCCTTCCTATCCGCCCTTGAAAGCTCCCAAGGATCGCGGTGCTTCAGACCCGAATGGTTCAGCTGCAATAGCAGATCCGGTGCTCGTTTCGGGCCAAGCTAAATCATTGGCCCCGATAATCGTCGTTTCAGGAAATAATCGCAAAGCAGTAGATGAGCAAGTCAATGCTGGGCAGATTGCCGTAACAGCATCCAAACAGGCCAAGAAGGGTCGAAGGACAGCCAAGTCCGGCCGAGGATTCGGGCTCCTGGAGACTTTGGCCTTTCTGATTGGTCTGGGAATCTTCCTCTACCCGCTGTTGGCCGCCTACGTGAACTACTCCGAGGATGCCACCGCAGTGGACAACTACGATCAGATCGTGGATGCACTCTCGCCAGCACAGCGCAAAGCCATGTGGCGCGATGCCAAGAAGTATGACGAGGAGTTGGGCAAGCCCACGCTGAGGGACCCCTTCAAGTACAAGGAAGTCAAGGAGCCATTGGGTCGCTACTACAAAACCCTCAATGTAGACGGCAAGGGCATGATGGCCTATGTGGAGATTCCCAAGATCAACGTCAAGCTGCCTGTGCGTCACGGCACCAGCGACCAGGTGCTCAAGGACGGCATAGGGCACATTGCCACAACCCATGTGCCTACCGACAACCGAACCATCCACTCCGTCATCACAGGGCACACCGGCGAAGTCGGCTACATGCTTTTCGATAACCTGACCCAGTTGCGCAAGGGAGACGTCTTCCAGATACGAGTGCTCAAACGGCATTTGAGCTATAAGGTAGACCAGATAAAAGTCATTTTGCCTACCGATGTCAGCGCACTGCAGCCAGTCCAGAATGCCAACTATGTGACCCTTCTGACCTGCTACCCCTATGGCGTCAACTCTCACCGCCTGATTGTGCGCGGACACTATATAGGCGATGACGTGCCTCCTACCCAACCTGTGGGTGCGCCCATTTACATGGTCTGGGTGCTCCTGGCTCTGTTTGCGGCCTGCCTGGTGAGCTGGTATCTGCTCTCACGTCGCCGGCGCAACTGCCGTCACGACCTGGAGCAGATGGAACATCTGGAATCTCGGGCGACAGGACCCGGGACTGTGGGGGAGCCGCTGGCGACGATCATGGTCAGCCATGAGCGGGAGACCCGATCAGAAGCCAACCGCCGTCACAGGTTGATCAAAACACGGCGAATCTGCAGCGCTCTCATGTGGCTGCTGGCTGTGCTCGGCCTCTTCTTCGCCTGGGGTGCGGTTGGGATGATGATGAGAATCGGCTTCCTGCCCGTATTCGACCTTGGCTACCACTGGTTCGATACCCACCTGATTTACTTCTTCGGTATCACCAAATTCTAGGCCTGTGCATGTGCGGACAGGTTTGACCACAGGGTCTGTTCTGTTGTAACCGGGCTTTTGCCCGGCTCTAGAATGGATCGAGCATGGCCCGGTAGACTGCTGGGCCGCGTCTGGGAAGGTTTGGACCATGACAGCAGTTCCTGACATCTTATTGTCTGACGGCAATCGCATTCCGCAGGTAGGCCTGGGCGTGCTCAGAATCGACGATGATCAAACCGCTGGAGTAGTGCAATCTGCCTTGGAACTGGGGTATCGTCACATCGATACGGCAGCGGGCTACCGCAACGAAGGAGGCGTGGGCCGTGGCCTCAAGGCCTTCGGTTGCCAGAGTGGTCCTGAGCGTGCCAACCTGTGGCTGACCACCAAGTTGCGTGACTCCGAACAGGGCTATGACAGCGCTCTGCAGGCCTTCGACCGCCAGCTGGCCCTGCTGGGCACTGACTATGTCGATATGTACATGATCCACTGGCCAACACCGTTCGATTGGCGGGCTGATCAGGTTTGGCGCGCTTTCCATCGGTTGCGCGATGAAGGGCGGGTGCGGACCCTGGGGGTCTGCAACTTCCTCCCAGAGCATCTGGAACGGTTGCATCGAGAGACCGGGGAGTACCCAGCGGTGGATCAGATTGAGCTGCACCCCAGCTGGCAGCAGCGCACAGTGACGGCCTTCTGCAAGGAGCACGGCATCGCCGTCCAGGCCTACTCGCCATTGGCGCGCGGCGCAGACCTGACAGCAGGAGGCGGAAGGCTGGAGAAAATCGCACAGGCCCACGGGGTCACGCCGGCTCAGGTGGTACTGCGCTGGCATATCGAAAACGGGACCATCATCATTCCCAAGTCTGTCCACCGGGAAAGACAGGCGGAGAACCTGGACCTGTTCGGCTTCAGCCTGACCTCGGAAGAGCACGCCGCCATCGATGCCATGGACTCCCCGGTGCGTGCAGGACACGACCCGATGACCTACGCCTACGCCTGACCGCTATTATGGATGATTCATGCATGCAGTCTAGATAGGAGGTATCGGCGGTAGATGACCGGTCCGAGACGCAGAAGATATCGGTATCGAGGCCGCAGCCGGTATGGTTCGGCATGGAGGAATCCCGCCCCGGCCCGCTTCCGTCGCGAATCGCTCACGGAACGGGTGCTGATCCTTCTGGTAGTGGCTGTGGTCCTGGGCATCACCATCGGCCTGATATTGCCAAGGGTCAATGGCGGGGTCGGACGGCTGACCGGCCGATATACGGCAACCGGCGATGCGGCCCAGACCCTGCAGGGCCTGATAGTGGACGATCACGCCCGCCCAGGCCGCCAGTATCGGCGTGAGGCCTTCGGCTTCAAGGAGACCGATGAGGACGGCAACGGCTGCAATGTGCGCGAGGATGTGCTGACCCGTGACCTGACTGACCTGCGTACCACTACTCCCGGAGGGTGCAAGGTGGCCAGCGGTCGTCTACAGGATCCCTATACCGGGCGGACCATCGAATTCGTCAGAGGACCGAAGACCAGTTCGGCCGTGCAGATTGACCACGTGGTCGCCCTGGAGAATGCCTGGCGATCAGGAGCCAGCAAGTGGGACACGGCCCGTCGTTACCGTTTTGGCAACGATCCCTATAATCTGCTTGCCGTGGACGGTCCGGCCAACCAGGCCAAGGGGAGTGCCTCGGCCGACTACTGGCTGCCCGAGAACAAGGGATATCAGTGCTCCTATGTGGCACGTCAGATAGCGGTCAAGGACAAGTATTCACTGAGCGTCACCAGCTCGGAAAAGCAGGCCATGCTGGCCGTTCTGCATACCTGCCCAGGCCAGCCTCTCCCGCAGGATCGCTGAGCCTGGCCTGTGGAAGGCTGACTGACAACTGGCATTTTCAATTGACATTTTGTATTACCAGGCTGTCTATCTTGCAGCTTGCGATGGATCTGCCCAGATCCAGCAGGTGCCGGAGGAAGACTGTCCTGTAATCAGTCCTGGGTTTTGGTGTCGGCGGTGGAGGCTGTGACGGCAGGGGCTTCGGTGTGGATGATGTGCATGTGGCGCAGGAGCATGCGGGTCATCTGACGGCCGGAGCCAGCACCGTTTCCACGAACGCCGAAGTAGACCAGCAGGACCATGCCCAGGCAGATCAGTGCTGAAATGCGCAGGGCCCACTGCACGCCGAAGATGTTGGATGCGATCTGGGTGGAGTGGCCGCCGCCCAGAGCATTGTGGCGCAGGGTGGTGATGGTCTCCATGAGGATGACCAGGATGGGGGCTCCAACAGCGCCGGCGATCTGCCGGGCCGTGTTGGTGACGGCCGAACCCGCAGAAACATCCTTGGGAGCCAGGTTGTTCAGGGACCAGGTGGTCAAGGGCATCAGGGTGAAGCCCATGCCGATCTGACGGATGAACTGGCAGATGGAGACCAGGCCGATCCAGGTATTGGCGCTGATCATGCTCATGGCGATGGTGCCCAGCAGCAGGACCGAGCAACCGGTCATGGCCACGGGTCGTGCACCCCAGCGGTCCAGCAGCCGGCCGCCGAAGAACTGGGCGATAGCGGTGCCGATGGCCCCTGGAAGCATGACCAGACCGCTCATGGTGGCCGAGAAGCCGCGATCCGTCTGGATATACATGGGCAGGATGACGGTGACCGAGCTGAAGGCGAAGAAGGACATGGATGCGATGATGGTGCCCACGGTGAAGTTCTTGATCCGCAGCACATGCAGATCCAGCAGGGGCTTGTCGTGGTGGAGCTGGCGAAGCACGAACCAGATGATCCCGATTAGGCCGACCAGCATGAAGGGCCAGGTCATGAGGGAAGTGATGGGGAAGTTCTCGATGTTGGTGAAGCCGAACATAAGGCCACCGAATCCGAAGATGGACAGGGCCACCGAGAAGAAGTCCGCCTTGACGCTGGTATCGCGCTGGCCGAAGTTGCGCAGGCCGAAGATGGACAGGAGCAGAGCCACAGCTCCGCAGATGCTCAGCGTCAGGAAGATGGAGCGCCAGCCGTTGGCGTCCGTCTGCCAGCCGCCCAAGGTGGGGCCGATGGCCGGAGCCACGCTCATGGCCAGGCCCACGGTGCCCATGGCCATGCCGCGCTTGGCCAGCGGGTAGATGGAGAAGACGGTGATTTGCAGAACGGGCCACATGGTTCCCGTGCCTATGGCCTCAAGGATACGGCCCAGCAGGACCAGGGCGAAGGTCTGCGACTGCCAGCTCAGCAGCGACCCCAGGGTGAAGACGGCCATGGAGGTAATGACGATCTGCCTGGTGGAGAAGCGCTTGGTCAGAAAACCGGTCAACGGCACCATGACGCCCATGACCAGCTGGAATACCGAGGTCAGCCACTGGCCGGTGGTCAGGGTGATGTGGAACTCGTCCACAATGGTGGGCAGGGCCGAAGCCAGCTGCAGCTGGGTGAAGTTGCCCAGGAAGGTGATGACGGTCAGGATGGCCAGCGAAAGGAAGGCCTCATGGGTGAGCCTTCCATTGACGAAGGCTCCATCCTTGCTGAGGGTCCGCCCTTGCTTGGCGAGCTCCTGCTTCCTCATGCACCACCACTTCCTTCGGTTTGGTCCTCACTGCGCATACCGCTCCCTGCGGTGCCGTCCTAGAAAGCAAATCAGGGCATACCGATACCGGTGACACTAAGAAAAGAACAAGAGAGCTAAGCGTCTGACAATGACCTTATAATATACCCGGCTGTGGATTGAGATTGGGTTTTTCCACATGGCTGACGCGGATGTGGCGACCTTGTCCGGCGGTCAGCGTTTCCAGTATGCTGTGTGAGGCGAGCTTCGGTAATGTGAATACGGAAGGGTCCAACACGGGCTGATGAGGACGGACGTTCGAAATGCAACGGCGGTCAAGGTAGGTAGCATGCACGCACATGATCATGGTCGTGGCAGATTCCCGGCCCTCCTCATGTCCTTGGCAATGATGATTTCCCTGGCGGCCTGCGGCGACAATGTCCCCGTCGAAGGCAGCGGAACAGGCAATATGGCAGATCAAGCCCTCTTCCAGGGCGAGTTTGCCGGATCTGGCGCATCCTCCCAGCAGAGCGCTGACGAGGCCTGGATAGCCGGCTTCCGCAAGCAGCATCCGGGGGCGCGCATTTCTTACGATCCGGCCGGTTCCGGTGCTGGGGTCAACGCCTTCCTGTCAGGTTCAACCATCTGGGCTGGCACCGATGCGCCGCTGACCAGCGATCAGCTTGAGCGCTCGCGTAAGGTTTGCGGTTCCGGCACGGCCTTTGACCTACCCGTTTACGCCACCCCGATAGCTGTGGCATACAATCTGCCTGATTTGTGGCCCAAGGGTTCAGATGCCCATCTGCGGATGGACCCGGCTCTGATTGCCATGATCTTCTCCGGAAAGGTCACCAACTGGCGTGATCCGCGCATCGTAGCGCTCAATCCGGAGGCCAATTTGCCCGACTTGGACATCACCGTGATTCATCGTTCGGACAAGTCGGGCACCACGAAAAGCTTCCTGTCCTACCTGCACGACACGGCCGGGTCCGCCTGGCCTTACCCAGCGGGTGAGAATTGGCCCAACGACCTGGGGCAGGGCGCCAAGGGCACTGCCGGAGTGGTCATGACCATGAACCAGGCACAGGGTACCTTTGGCTATGCTGACGCGGCCCAGACCACCGGTTTAGGCACCGTGGCCGTCCAGGTGGGGAAGACCTGGCAGCCGCCTACAGCCAAGACCGTGGCCAACCTGCTGGATGCGGCCCAGCGGGATCCTCAGGCCAGTCAGCCTGGCAGGGTGGTCCTGACCGTGAACCACCGCACCACCCAGGAGCACACCTATCCCATCGTTCTGGTCTCCTACGACGTGGTATGTGCTGTCTATCGAGATGATCGGGACGGATCCAAGGCCCAGTTCGCCAAGGCCTGGCTAACCTATCTGCTGAGCGAGCAGGGTCAGCGCATGGCCGCGGCCAATGCGGGCAGCGCCGAGCTGGGGCAGGGGCTGCGCAGCCAGGCCATGGCCTCGGTAGAGACCATCGGGGGGAAGTCATGAGCGACAAGCCGGACGAGACCGCAACCCTGAACAAGGCCAAGCGGGTGGATCGGATCTTCAAGGCCTGCGCTACAGGGGCGGGCGTCCTGATCCTACTGGCCCTGGCTGCGGTCACCCTCTTTCTGATTCTGCGCGCTTTTCCAGCCTTCACCGGAGACCCTGATTCCCGCACTCAGGCCATAATTTCCCTGAGCGGTGGACGGGCGAGCAGCTTCCTGGGCTATGTGGGCCCGCTAGTTTTCGGCACCATTCTGATTGCCGGCCTGGCCTTGCTCTTGGCCTTCCCCGTCTCGCTGGGCATTGCTCTCTTCATCGGTTACTACGCCCCCACCCGCCTGTCCACGCTGCTCAGCACGGTGATCGACCTGCTGGCCGCTGTGCCCTCAGTGATCTACGGGCTCTGGGGGGCTCTGGTCCTGGTTCCCAATATCACTGGTTTCTGGCGCTGGCTGTCTGTCCATTTGGGATGGATTCCCCTCTTTTCCGGACCCGTTGCTGCCCCGGCCCGGTCCGTGGCCACGGTGGCCCTGGTGTTGGCGGTCATGATCCTGCCCATCATCACCTCGGTCACCCGTGACATCCTGATCCAGGCCCCTCGACTGCAGCAGGAGGCCGCCTTGGCCCTGGGCGCCACCAAGTGGGAGATGATCCGGCTTGCGGTCCTGCCCTTCGGCCGCTCGGGCATCATTTCGGCCTCCATGCTGGGGCTGGGGCGCGCCCTGGGCGAGACCATGGCGGTGCTGATGATCCTCTCGCCAGGCTTCAGCTACTCCCTGCGGCTGCTGCAGGCTTCAAAAAGCCAGACCATCGCCGCCAACATCGCTGCCCAGTTCCCCGAGGCGGACTCCCAGGGCGTGGCCCTCCTGGTGGCCACCGGTCTGGTCCTCTTCATCATCACCTTCATCGTCAACTATCTGGCGCGCAGGATCACAGCAAAGGCGGGTGCATGATGGCAAGCCGAACTGATCGCGGGCCGGTCATCGATTTTGACCGCTTCAGACCAACCAGGTCCTCCATCCGGGCACGCAAGCGCAAGGACCGGCTGATGACCGTCCTGATCGGGCTCTCCTTCCTGGTCGCCCTGATCCCGCTGGTCTCGGTGCTCTGGGTCAGCCTGTCCAAGGGGGTGCGACGGCTGACGCCTGACTTCCTCACCCACAACATGAGCGGGGTGGTGGGCGGCAACCCCACGCCGTCCGGAGGCTACGGCGGCATCCTGCATGCGGTAATCGGCACCCTGGAGATCACCTTTGGGTCCATGGTCATATCCATTCCGGTGGGTGTCATGTGCGCGGTTTATCTGGTCGAATACGCCCATGGAGGCCGCCTGGCTAAGGCCATCGGTCTCATGGTGGACGTGATGAGCGGGATTCCCTCCATCGTGGCTGGTCTCTTCGCCTTCTCCATGTTCGCCATGGTGGTCGGACCGGGCACTGTCAACGGCCTGGCCGGTTCGGTGGCCCTATCCCTGCTCATGCTGCCCACGGTGGTCAAGACCTCCGAGGATATGTTGGCCGTGGTTCCCAACGACCTGCGAGAGGCGGCCTATGCCCTGGGGGTGACCAAGCAGCGGACTATCACCAGTATCGTTCTGCGCACTGCCCTGCCTGGCATCGTCTCGGGCACCATCCTGGCTGTGGCACGGGTCATCGGGGAGACGGCGCCTCTGCTGATAGCCTCGGGCTTCATCGCCACTGCCAACCCCAACCTCTTCTCCGGGAGGATGACCACCCTGCCGGTCTTCGTCTACAACGAGTATTCCCAGGGACTGGCCGTCTGCGGGCCGGGCGCTGACCCGGGATGCCTGACCGACATCCACATGCAGCGGGCCTGGGCTGCGGCCTTGGTGCTTATCCTTATCGTCCTGCTGCTCAACCTGCTGGGGCGGCTGGTCTCGCGCATCTTTGCTGTTGGGCGGACGCGTTGAGCGCCGCCATGAGAGAAACGGAGGCCGGAACATGGGCCAACGCATAGACATCAACCATCTGAACGTCTACTACGGCGATTTCCTGGCCGTCCAGGACGTGAACATGCGCATCCAGGCCAACAAGGTCACCGCCTTCATCGGTCCCTCCGGCTGCGGCAAGTCCACGGTCCTGCGCACCTTGGACCGCATGCACGAGATCACCCCGGGTGCGCATGTGAGCGGGCAGGTGCTGCTGGAAGGCCGCGACCTCTACGGGCCGGATGTGGATCCGGTCGAGGTGCGCAGGGACGTGGGCATGGTTTTCCAGAGGGCCAATCCCTTCCCGACCATGTCCATCCGGGAGAACGTCCTGGCCGGCATACGGCTCAACAAGAAGCACATCGCCAAGTCCGACGCGGACGATTTGGTGGAGTGGGCCCTGCGCGGGGCCAATCTTTGGAACGAGGTCAAAGATCGCTTGGACAAGCCGGGCATCGGGCTCTCAGGCGGTCAGCAGCAACGGCTCTGCATTGCCCGTGCCGTGGCCGTGCACCCGCAGGTCCTGCTCATGGACGAACCCTGCTCGGCTCTGGATCCCATCTCCACCCTGGCTGTGGAGGATCTGATCAACGAGCTCAAAAGGGACTACACCATCGTCATCGTCACCCATAACATGCAGCAGGCTGCCAGGGTCTCGGACTATACAGCCTTCTTCAACCTCAAAGCCGTGGGTCAGCCCGGCCACCTGGTGGAGATGGATGACACCACCACCATCTTCTCCAATCCGCACGAGCAGGACACCGAGCGCTACATCTCCGGCCGCTTCGGCTGAGACAGAACCGGTCCGCGCGCCCGCCCGTCAGGTATCATGGTCCCGGCATCCACGGAAGGAGCGAGGGCATGGGAGTATTGCTGGAACCGGCCACCCTCTTGGGCATCATCCTGGTGGGTTACCTGTTCAAGCGTTTTGGCCTCTTTCGTCCGCTGGACTACCGGGTGCTGCAGACCGCTGTGTTCGATCTGGTCCTGCCCGGTGCCATCATCTACTCCTTCGCCACCAACCCCCACAATCCGAGTCTGCTTCTGGTCTCGGCCTTCGCTTTCATCGCCTCGCTGATTCCGCCCCTGGCCATCTTTCTGACCAGCAGGCACCGTCCTACAGCCCAGCGGGCTTTTCTTATGCTCAACGGCTCGGGTTTCAACATCGGATGCTTCTGCTTCCCCATGCTTCAATCACTGCTTGGCACGGCGGCCCTGGTGCCCGCCGCCATGTTCGACATCGGCAACTCGGTCATGGTCGCTGCAGGGACCAATGTCATGACCCAGGGGCTTCTTCATATTCGACCTGGCCAGTCCCTGGATCCCAATGCAGGCGAGCCGGTCAAGCTGGATGACCCTGATGCCCGCAAACTCCATCGCAAGGCCGCAGCCATCTCAATAGCCAAGGGCTTCCTGAGCTCGCCCTCCTTCGACACCTACATGGTCATGGTGGTCTTCATGCTGGCCGGGATTTCGCTGCCAGGCTGGTCAGCCCAGATCACCCGTCCATTCTCGGCGGCGAACGCCTTCTGCTCCATGCTTATGGTGGGCATGCTCATGGACTTGCCTGGCGGACGGGATGATGTCAAGTCCGTATTGCAGATTCTGGCCTGGCGACTGCCCTTCGGCATCCTGTTCGCGACGGCCGCATGGTATCTGCTCCCCTTCGAACCGTTGATCCGTCAGGCGGTGGCCTTGTGTTGCCTGGCTCCGACGGCGGTTTTCGCCACCATGTTCACTGACAAGGTCCTTGGCAACGCCCGACTGGCGGGATTCACCCTGGCCCTGACTGCGGTGATCGGTGCGGTGCTCATGGTCTTGGCGCATCTGCTGATGGGCGCCCTCTGAGGATTCAGTCCTTCTTGTTGGTTTTCTTATCGTTCTCGCCCTGGTCGCGGCGCTCCTGCTCCTGACGCAGGGTGCGGCCCTCGCGGGTGCGCTGCTTGTTGACCGTGGCTGCTGCGATCCGTTCGGCAACGCGCTCATCCTGTCCACGATCGACTTCGCTGTCGTGCACATGCTGATACTGCTTCTGATCGTCCTGGTCCCAATGATTGTTCCTGGGCATATACCCCTCCTTGAAAGCGGTGCATCCGTCAGCCCATCCCCGTCAATGAGGACGGCTTCAGGGCCGTGCCGGTATGCCGATTATAAGTTAGCGGAAGGTGTTGAGGTGGTATTGGAGCCTGATAGAAGGTTGGCAGCAGGGGGCTTGTAACAGAAAAAGCCGAGTGCTCGTGATATTCTTTCCTTGTCTCATCGCCAAATAAGACAATAAGGAATCGAATATGCATAAGCTATTTCGGCTTTCGGATAATAATACCACAGTCTCTACGGAAGTGGTAGCAGGCATCACCACCTTCTTCGCCATGGCCTACATCATCGTGGTGAATCCCTCGGTGCTCTCCACGGCAGGCATGCCCTGGGGTGCCGTCTTTCTCGCCACCCTGATCGCTGCCATCATCGGCACCCTGATCATGGGTCTGGTGGCCAATGTGCCCTACGGTGTGGCGCCAGGTGTCGGGCTGGACGCCTTCTTCACCTTCACCGTGGTCAAGGGGCTGGGCTTCACCTGGCAGCAGACCATGTGCATGGTCTTCCTGTGCGGCCTGATCAACATCCTGGTCACGGCAACCAAGCTGCGCAAGATGATCATCCAGGCCATTCCGCCCCTGCTTCAGCACGCCATCGGCGGCGGCATCGGAGTCTTCATCGCCTATGTGGGTCTGCTCAATGTGGGCATCATCAAGTTCACACCCGACAAGACCTCGGCAGCAGGTGCCAACCCTGGACTGACCACCTTCAACACACCAGGAGTCATCCTCTTCGTCATTGGCTTGTTGCTGACCGTCTTCCTCCTGATCTTCAAGTTCAAGGGTCATTTGGGCTTCATCAACAAAGGCGCCTTTGTCATCGCCATCATCGCGGTCACGCTGCTGGGCATTCCCATGGGGGTCACCAGCATGGCCAAGTCGGTCGATCTGGGCCAGGCCTGGTCGCAGCTGCCGCAGACCTTTCTGGCCATTTTCAGTCCTGAGGGCTTCCCTGCTCTCTTCTCTGACCCGGCCAAGTTGCCAGTGGTTCTGGTGACCATCTTCGCCTTCTCCCTTTCGGACACCTTCGACACCATCGGTACCTTTGTGGGCACGGGCCGGCGTTCAGGCATCTTCTCAGCCGAGGATGAGCAGGCTCTGGAGACGGGGCGTGGCTTCAGCTCCAAGATGGACAAGGCCTTGTTTGCCGACGCGACGGCAACCTCCATCGGCGCTCTCTTCGGCACCTCCAATACCACCACATACGTAGAGTCCGCAGCAGGCATCGCAGCCGGTGGCCGAACCGGACTGACCTCGGTGGTCATCGCCGCCTGCTTTGCACTCAGCGCCGTCTTCGCTCCGCTGATTTCGGCTGTGCCATCGGCGGCCACCGCACCTGTTCTGGTCATTGTGGGCTGCATGATGATGAGCTCCTTCGCCGAGATTGAGTGGGGCGAACTGTCTGAGGCCATTCCGGCCTTCTTCACGGCCATCTTCATGGGCTTTGCCTACTCCATCTCCTATGGCGTGGCCGCCGGTTTCATTACCTACTGCCTGACCATGGTCTGCAAGCGCAAGGGCAAGGAGGTCCACCCCATCATCTGGGCGGTCTCGGCCCTCTTCATCCTGGACTTCGTGCTTCAGGCTGTCCTCTAGAACAAGGTTTTCGAATTCCAGGTCTATCCAAGTTGTGCAGGATTCGGTCTTGGCGAGCTGCTGGCTAGGGGAGACTGAGAGAAAATACACAACAAAGCAGTAGGGCCTCGCCGCATGTGTAGTGGCGAGGCCCTACTGGTCCGTGATCTGGTTGAGCGGCTTCAACTGGCAATCCTGTTATAAAGCAAGCTGATATCCCTCGTCCCGTTCCCCCCCCCCCTGAAAAGGTGGGAGCCAGGATGGATTAAGGGGGGGGGGATATAGCGCCATTTTTATGGGTTGCGAAGTCACATTGAGCTTCAAAATGGTGTCTCGGTTTTCTCGGCGCGGGCCTAACGGCTGGTGCGAGGACAGTCCCGTTTCTGCTCCGAAGACGACAAAAAGATACCCGGTTGATAGGAGGCATCTTGACAAGGGAGCGAATGATCTGCGTCGCATGGCCGACCAAGGGTTCTGGTTTAATAAATCCTGGTTGTTGTCTACCATACTGCTGATTTTGTGGTGAGCAAACATTGCGCTCAAGTCCAAAACGGATAATCAAAATGACGGGATGATTGGTGGCCCTGTATAGATTGCCCTATATAGAAAATCCCCGGCAGACTATGAGAAGTCTGTCGGGGATTCCTGGTTCAGGTGGTAGGAAAATGGATCAGTACCAGTTGGATGCCTGGGATTGAGCCCAAGCACCACAGGGAGTCCCATAACGGCCCTGGATATAGCCCAGGCCCCAAACAATCTGGGTATGAGCATCGGTCTGCCAGTTGGGACCGGCCGAGGCCATCTTGCTGCCGGGCAATGCCTGAGGAATGCCATAAGCGCCTGATGGGTTGGATGCGTTGGTTCGCCAGCCGGACTCCTTATTCCACAGCTGCACCAGGCAGGTGAACTGGTCTTCTCCCCAGCCGCGGGAGGTGACCAGACCGTGGGCGATGCTTTGGGCTTCGCCCACAGGGACCGTAGTGGTGGTCGAGCCGGCCTGTGCGGGGGTGCCACCGCCGGTGCCCACCAGGACCACCTTGTCGACGGGGACCGTCTTGACGAAGGAGGCGAAGATGTTGCTGGTCAGATGCTTGTTGCCGGCTGCGGTGACCAGGCTGGTGGTCTCCATGACTCCGTTCTGTCCCTCCGTTTTGACCTTGGTGGTCCCCGCCGGGAGGGAGTCGGTCTTCTCTTCAATGGTGTTGAAGGGGATGGGCGACTCGTCCGTTTTGACCTGGGCGCCGGCCCGGTCGATACGGATGACGGTCTTCTCATCGACACGAGTGGTCAGAGAGGGTGTGATCTGGTCTCCAGGCTGCAGAGTGATGTCCCCGGCCTCCAGCACGGATTTGACGTCGGTGAAGCCAGTGCCCAGGACTACCTTGTTCTTCCCGTTGATCTGCACACTCACATAGGAGGTGTTCGCGTTAGCACCGCCCGCACCGTTGCGGATGGCCTGCCTGGTGCTGCCGCGGGACACCGTGTTTACATCTTGAGTGGCTGAATAGGATGTCACGCCTGACTTGGCCGAGTTTTCAGTGGATGTGTAGAAGTCGCGCGAGACGAAGCCTGCGCCAACGACCATGCCGAGAACAGTGACACCGGCAGCCAACCGCAGCCACTGACGCTTGGTCAGAGCCTTGACCGCACTCATCCGTCCTCTACGGTGGTTCGCCATTACTCTCCTCTGTTGGACCGACAGATCCTCAGTGATCAGTCGACTTAACGCTTCCTATCGACCTCATGCTTCCGGTAAGACCGAAAGGGTCACTGGACAAACACATCACTACTTTAGTGCAAATCGGCCGTGGAGCCAACTCGACCGACTCAGGCCTGTGCCGGGGTTGACAGATCGGCCTTGCGTGCCTGGTCGATCAGGTCGTCCAGATCCGAAGACCTGAGCGCACCGGCCTGCTTGAAGATAATCTGGCCCTGCTTGGTGATCATCAGCGTGGGCACCGCTTGGATGTCGGCAGCTGCAGCCAGATCCTGGTTCTGGTCGATGTCCACCTTGCCGAAGACGATGTCGGAGTTGGCCTGCGAAGCCTTCTCGAAGATAGGCCCGAAGGCCTTGCAGGGTCCGCACCAGGTGGCCCAGAAGTCAATCAGCACCAGGTCGTTGTCCTTGATGGTTTGCTCGAAGTTTTCCGAAGTAATAGTCGTGGTGGCCATGATAACGCTCCTTGAAGTCGTTTGACTGTCGCGCGGGAAGCTCCCGTGCTTAGCAACCGCTTTCAATCATCAGCATTCCATCAAGGCTGGAGAAAGCGCACGAATATGCTCTGGGTGGAGATGTCCGCCGGGGTCCCGTGGGCGGTCAAGCCTGGTGCGGATAATGGAGCCATGCCAGTGCTGAACGACGAGATTCCCGATGATGACGACTTCGATGCCAATCGCGACCGTGGCGCCTTCTCACATATCACCCCAGAGGACTTCAATCGGGGTTTTTCGGGCTCGAATCCCCCCGGATGGCTGGATCGTGACTCCATCGACCGTGCTCGGCGCTGCCTGCCCATGCCCTATGTGGAGGTAGTTCCGGTTCGTGTGGATGACATGAGTGCAGTCACACAGGTGGGTACGCTTCTGCGCGTGGATGATCAGGGCAATATCGAGCGCACCCTGATAACCGGACGGATTCTCTATCACGAGACCATCAGAGAGGCTCTGGCCAGAAACATCGCCAAGGATCTTGGACAGCTGGCTTTGCCCATGCTGCCTGCCAGCCCCCAGCCCTTCACCGTGGCTGAGTTTTTCCCCACGCCAGGGGTTTCGGAGTACTACGATCCGCGCCAGCATGCCATCGCGCTGTGCTATCTGGTGCCGGTGGCCGGGGACTGTAAGCCCCAGGACGAGACCCTGGATGTGGAGTGGATCGATCCCAAAGGGGACATGCTGGAGTCCTTCATGAGCCAGATGCCCGGCGGGCATGGCAAGGTGCTGATGAGCGCCCTGACATGGGCTGGTGCACTGTGAATCGCGAATCCTTGGAGGCGGGCATGACCATTGCCAATACCGTATATCGTCATGGGAAGGGGCTGCCGCTGGTCCTGGTCCATGCTTTCCCTGTGGACCACCGCATGTGGGATCGGTGCGCGGCCTCGCTGATTGCGCAGGCAGATCGTGCGGGTATAGAGCCCTTTCCGGTCTATGCGCCAGATATGCCAGGAGCAGGCGATTGCCCTCTGCCTGGGCCGACTTCCTGTGGTCCGGAAGATTCTGATGGCGCCCTTCCTGGTGCATTGGATGCCATGGCTCAAGCCTTTGTGGACATGATTGCCGCCACGGGAGCGCAGAAGGCCATCTGGGTCGGACTTTCCATGGGAGGCTATCTGGTCGAGGCCGTAGCCAGGCTTTATCCGCGGATGGTGGCCGGGCTGGCCTTATGTGACACCACCATGATGGCTGACCGTCCGGCCTCCCGTGCCAACCGGCTGCGGATCGCCCGAACCTGTGAGGTGGAGGGGACGCTTGATCCGGTCATGCATTTCGCCAGGCCCCAGGAAGGCGATTCCACGGTCAAGTGTTCGCCCGCCTTCGTGCAGACCATGACCGAATGGATACAGTCCCAGGATCCCCGGGGTATTGCCTGGCGGGAGCGGATGGCTGCAGGCCGTCCGGATCAGAGCGATCTGGCCGGCCGCATCAGAGTGCCCGTGGCCCTGGTCAGCGGCCGCTGCGATCCCTCCAGCTCCCCAAGCACCATGGAGCCGTTGGCTCAGACCATGCGTCAGGCTGGAACCGATGTCACTTTCACTGCCATCGAAGACTGCGGCCACTTCAGCGCCGTCGAGCATCCGGATCAGGTGGCCGCCGCCCTGCTGGACCTGGTTCGTCGCGTGGGGGGACAGTCATGAGCGATTCCGGGACGGTCTTCTCCCCGCTGGCACTTACTGGACCCCTGTCCTTCCTGCCCTTGGCTCAGGGGGATGTGGATTATGACACGGCGTCTCGGCAGCAGCCCGGGCTGCTTGACCACCTGCTGGACCAGGACGGCACTGGGGTCATCCTGGTGCGGGGCGACAGGGTGGCTGTGCCCAGTGGCAAGGGGGTTCTGGCCGGCCGAACTGGGGCCAGCATCCGTCTGGCCACCCTGCCCGCTGCATATTTGCGAGGTCCTTTGGCGGGCTTGACGGACCGGTTCGAGCTGCCCTGCTACTACCTGGGGAAGGCCGACCAACAGGCATGGTTGGCCCTGGATCTGAATCTTGTCTGTGCACATCGGGCTGCCCAAGCCCCCCTTCGTGACCTGGCTCAGGCTGCGGATCAGCGCTTTGACTGGCTTGCCCTGCGTGAGTATGCCCCACATGGCCGTCCGCGTCAGGTGGGCCTGGCAACCTGTGCGGTCGCTCTGTCCATATGGCATGAACGCCAGGCCTTCTGCCCTCGATGTGGTGCACCGGTCCATCCTTGCCAGGCCGGATGGGCTCAGATTTGCCAAGGGAATGCATCAGGGGACAAACACACGCTCTTTCCCCGCATTGAGCCTGCAGTGATCATGGCCGTTGTGGACGGTCGTGATCGGCTTCTGCTCCAGCACAACCGGAAGTGGGCTCCTGGCTTTCGCTCGGTCACTGCAGGATTCGTTGAGGCTGGGGAGAATCTGGAGCATGCAGTCCGACGGGAGACCATGGAAGAGGTGGGCCTGAACCTTGGGGAGATGCGGTACCTTGGCTCCCAGCCCTGGCCCTTCCCCTCATCGCTGATGGTGGCTTTCAGAGCCAGATCCCTGAATACGAATATCCGAGTGGACGGTGAGGAGACCGATGAGGCCAACTGGTTCACACGGGAGGAATTCGGGGCTGCTCTGGCCTCGGGCCGGTTGCGCATACCCCAGGCGGCCAGTGTGGCCAGGTACATGATTGAGCAGTGGTACGGCAGCGAGCTCTGATTCATTGGGGTGGTGTTGCACCCCCGGACCTGGTCTTGCCGTAAGATATTTCAAGGACTGTAAGCAGCGAAAGGTGTGTTATGGCTATGGAGGAGCAAGAAGAGTCCCGTATCTCTGATGTCGACCAGGCTGAAACAGTGACCATGCCGCCGACGATGGGCAACGGGCCTGATCCTGTGGACCTCTTTGCCGACGAGGAAGCAGATCGGGCCTTCGGCGCAGGTGTCAGCCATAAGGCTCCTTCGAGCGGTCATCGGGGACGTACCATCCTGGCTCTGTTGCTTTTGGCTGTGCTGATTCTGGTGGGTTGCTGGTTTGGCGTCCGTGCCTTCTTCCGCGATCGGGTGGCCCCTGGCGTCACCCTGGGAGGGCAGGTCATGATGGGCCGGACCAAGGACCAGGTCAAGCAGATCGTCGATCGACAGGTACGTGACTCCCAGGTGGAGATCAAGGGTGAAGGCACATCCGCCCGGGCAGGGCTGAAGGACCTGGGCGTAAGCGTGGATTCGGATGCCACGGTCACCAAGGTCATGAATGCCAAGGGCTCCGCAGGCCTCTCCCGGCTGAACCCTTTCCACAGCGAGGCTGTGCCGCTGGTGGCCGAGCGGGATCAGCTGACCATGGACAAGTATCTGACTGAACATTTCATCCCCCGCCAGGACCGCTCCGCTCCCTCAACCATCGTTTTCGATCAAGGTGCGCACGCCTTCCGGGCCCAGGAGGGTCGTAGAGGTAAGGCGCCTGAGTTGGGCCGCGTGCAGGATGCCGTCTCCTCCTTGGTGGACAAGCCCGGCAGGCGTCTGGCCGTAGGGATGGTATACAAGGACGTGGCCATGCCCATCAGTCTGGACACCGCCAATAAGGTGGCATCTCAAGCCAACCAACGACTGGCCAAGGATTTGGTCATCAAGGGTGCCGATAATGACCTTATGACGGTCCCGGCTGCCACCGTGGCCACCTGGGTCAAGCCAGTTACCGATCTGGACAAGGGGACCATGGAGCTGGGCTTCGATCGGCAGGCCATCAACCAGTATCTGGACCAGGAGCTGGCCCGGCAACTGAACAGGGATATGGTCACCGCCGTCAATGTCAAGAACACCAAGGGCGATGTGGTGGCCGAGACCACCAAGGGAGTGGACGGTGTACGGGTCAAGGACGTGTCCGCCACTGCAGACTTGGTTGTCAAGGCATTGGAACAGGGCGATACAAACCCGGTACAGGCGAGCGCCGAGATCACACCCCACAAGGAGCAGACCCGTGTGGCCCGCTACGACGTGCCGGACGGCGACATGTGGATTCAGGTCAACCTCAGTGACCAGACCGCCACCGCCTACCACGGCACCACCCAGGTCAAGACCTTCCCCATATGCTCAGGCAAACCCGCTGACGGGAGATGGTCCGACACCGGCACCTTCTTCATTTATCTGCGCTATCCGGTTCAGACCATGCGCGGGGATGGCTACGTCTTGCCCAATATCACATGGGTCTCCTACTACAACGGCGATGAGGGCTTCCACACGGCCAATTGGAACTCTACCGGCATCGCCAAGGGCGACCCTGCCCTATACGGATCCCACGGCTGCATCAACATGTATGAGCAGGACGCCAAGTGGGTCTTTGACAACGCTCCGATCGGGACCATGGTCAAGGTGGTGGGACAGGCTCCGTCGGGTTCGGCCCGCTAGGAGCACTTGCTGCGGCAGACGGCCGAGTAGGCTGGAACCATGAGTGATGAACACAGTGATGGGACTTCCCGTTTGGATGTGCCCGAACACCTGCGGTATTCCCAGGATCATGTCTGGATCGACCCCAGCCAATCCCCGGCGCCCATGGGCGTGACCGAGTATGCGGCGGACCAGCTGGGAGACCTGGTTTTTCTGGACTTGCCCGAAACCGGCACACACGTCGATGCCGGCGATGAGGTCATTGAGTTGGAGTCCTCCAAGGCTGTTGAGCCGGTGGTCTGTCCAGTGGCGGGTACTATCGCCTACGTCAACAGGGCGGCCTCGGACGATCCGGAGGTCATCAACTCCGACCCCTATGGGGAAGGCTGGATAGCCAAGATCGACCTGGAGGACGATGAGCCCGACTTGATGAGCGCCGAGGAGTACGGTCAGCTGCTGAAGAGCCTGAACTGACGGTTTAGCTATGACCAGGCGATCCGGCCGCAATGGAGGGCCCTTGCGGGTCCGATCGGTCAGCACCACCTTCGATTCAGCCGCGCCCGGGGAGGACATCGAGAGCAGACCAGCTCCGGTGCGTCTGTTGCGTCGCCTGATTACTGGAGCCTTCGACCTCTGGGTGGGGTTGTCCATCAATATGACCGGGCGCCTGGGCTGGTCGGCCGACGTCCAACCCTATGTGGGCTACGGTACCGAGTCATACTCCCGGCTGATATGCCGTACCATTCTGACCGACGGCCGCAGACGCGCAGATCCCGCCATTCGAGGTATCCGCGGCCTGCTGACCGTACCCGCGCCCAGGACCAGGGTCAGGCTGGCCATTGACAGCACGGCCATCGGAAAGGTCCAGGTGGGCGATTCCTCGGTCTACGATGCCGTGGATTCAAGCCGCAGCCTGAGTGCGGATGCCGTCTTCTCCGACCGATCGGGCTACCTGGATCTGGTGGCCGAGCATCGGCTGACCCCGGGCGTGCACCGGGTCTCCTACCAGGTGCGGGGCCGCCGGCCCGTCGACGCGCCTTTATACATCGTGCCCGGTCAGACTCCTGTCGGCGTCATATCCGACGTGGACGACACCATCATGATCAGCCAGGTGCCCAATCATTGGAAGGCTGCCTGGAACCTGCTCCTGTCAGACCCGCACCGCCGGTCCTCGGTGCCGGGCATGGCCGTGCTTTACAACCGCATCCGCGATCTGGACCCCCGGATGCCTTTCTTCTACCTGTCGGCCTCGCCCTGGAATGTGGAGGGATCCATACGCGCTTTCATCCGCGACCACGGCTTTCCGGCTGGCCCCTTGCTGCTGCGGGATCTGGATCCCAGGCCCAAGACCTTCGTACCCTCCATCGTGCAGCACAAGATGGAGTTCATCCGCCAGCTCATGGCCGACTTTCCCAAGATGCGCTTCGTGCTCATGGGCGACGACGGGCAGAGCGACCCCTCCACTTTCGCCCAGGTGGTACGGCAATATCCGGGCCGCGTCCTGGCCATTGGCATCCGTCAGCTGAGTCCTCAGGAGACCGGGCTGGGAACCTTGATCAAACGCACTGCCACCCAGCCGATGCCAGTGACGGAGGTGCCGGTCTTTTACGGGACCACAGGCGCCAATTTGATGCGAACCCTGCTGCCCTATCTGCGTCGTTGTGCCCGAATATAATCGCCCCATGAGTTTTTCGGCCGTCAATCCCGTTCCTCCACGTGCACAACGCCGTCCCTCTGATCGATGCTTCCATGGGGATCACTTCGAAGATCCTTACGAGTGGATGCGCAACCGTGAGGATCCGGCCACCAAGGCTTACGTGCGTGATCAGAACCGATACTGCCAGGAACGGCTTGCCGGTCAGGAGGGTTTGCGGGCCACCCTGCTCAAGGAGTTCACCGACCGGGTACAGCAGACCGACATGTCGGTGCCCACCCGGATGCACGGCTACTGGTACTTTTCCCGCACGCTCAAGGGCCAGGAGTATGGGGTGCAGTGCCGCCTGCCGGTGCGCGATCAGGATGATTGGGATCCTCCCGCTGTCCAGGCTGATGCGGCGCCTGGATCCATGCCGGGCGAGGAGGTCATCTTCGATGCCAACGCCGAGGCCAAGGGGCATGGCTTTTTCTCCTTGGGGTGCCTGGACCTAAGCGCCGACGGCCGGTGGATGCTCTATGGACTGGACACCAAAGGCAATGAGCGCTACGACCTGTGTATCCGGGATTTGGCCGAGAACCGAGACCTGCCTGATCGGATCGACCAGGTCTCCTCCGGGGCAGTGCTGACCCCCGACGGCCGCTGGGTCTTCTACACCGGCCTGGACAAGGCCTGGCGTCCGGACACGGTCTGGAGGCATAAGGTGGGCACCTCGGCCGATCAGGATGTCATGGTCTACCAGGAGGACGATGAGCGCTTCTGGGTGGGGCTGGGCCTGAGCTACGACGAATCCGCCATGCTGATTGCCACCGGGTCCAAGACCACCAGTGAGGTGCTCATGCTGGACCTGAAGGATCCGCAGGGTGAGTTTGTGCCCTTGATCCCCCGCAAGGAGGGGGTCGAGTACGACATCAGCCTGGCCCGGTTCGAAAATGCCGGTCCGGCGGGGGAGGACCTGCCGGTGGCCGTGGTTTACCACAATGTGAACAACCCCAACTTCGAGGTGGACCTGATCGATCTGCGCAGCCACCGTCCGCCCTTCCGCCTGGGAGAGGGGGTGCGGCTGGTACAGGGCAGCCCCTATGGCTGCGAACGCTCCGGAGACCTGTCCTCTCTGCCGCCCGAGAAGCCTTATCGGGACCCGGGCAATCCCGCCATCCTGCAGGGCGCTCGCGGGCTGGGCATCGAGGGGTTGGGCATCCACCGCAGCTTCGTGGTCCTGACCTACCGGGCCGACAGCCTGCCCCACATGGCCGTCATCGCCAAGGATCAGGCGTTGGAGGATTTGCGGGCGGGCCGGCCCTGGCGCTTCCGTGAGGTCCTGCCCGACCGGGCCAAGAACGGCATTGACCGTCTTTACAGCATCGGTCCCACGGACAACCCCTCCTACCAGGCTCCCGGGTTGCGCTACATCCGGGGCAGCTATGGAACCCCAGCCGAGTTGCGGGAGCTGGATCCGGTCCGGGGTGTGGATCGGCTGCTCAAGCGGGCTCGGGTTCTAGGCGACTTTAAACCCGAGCGCTACGCCGAGCGTCGAATTCTGGTCCGCGTCAGGGATGGGGCCCTAGTGCCGGTCTCGCTGGTCTGGCGGCGGGGCATGCATCCGGCGCTGGACGCCAGCGGGAGGACCGGGCCCGATGACACGGTCATCCAGGCTCCCGACCATCCCGAGCGCCGTCCTTGGCCGGCCCAGGATCCGGACAGGTCTGCCCCCATGTTCATCACCGGGTATGGGGCTTACGAAATCAGCCAGGACCCGGGCTTTTCCACCGGTCGGCTCAGCCTGCTGGACCGGGGAGTGCTCTACGCCGTCCCACATGTGCGTGGCGGTGGGGAGATGGGCCGCGCCTGGTACGAGCAGGGCCGCCGGCTGCACAAGGTCAACACCTTCCGGGACTTCATCGACGTCACTGCCGCCCTGCAGGCTCAGGGTTGGGCGGATCCACGTCATACCGTGGCCAACGGCGGGTCGGCCGGCGGGCTTCTGATGGGGGCCGTGGCCAATATGGCCCCTCAGCTCTATGCCGGCATCGAGGCGGATGTGCCTTTTGTGGACGCGCTGACCAGCATCCTGGATCCCGACCTGCCGCTGACCGTGACCGAATGGGACGAGTGGGGAGACCCTCTGCATGATCAGCAGGTCTACCGGTATATGCGTTCCTACTCGCCCTACGAGAACGTTCCTGATGCTGATAGTAGGCGCCGGCTCTACGGCGGCGACCATTTCCCTGCCATCCTGGTGACCACATCCATGAACGACACCCGCGTGCTCTACGTGGAGCCGCTCAAATGGGTGGCCAGGCTGCAGGAGCCGCAGGTGGGGGCCGACGCGCTGATCAGAATCGAGGTCCAGGCAGGCCACGGGGGCATTAGCGGACGTTACCGGCAATGGGAGGAGTTGGCCTTCGAGAACGCCTGGTGCCTGTCCATCATGGTCCCTGAAAGCCGCTGATCCTGGTCTGTCCGGGATTCGGTCGGGGTCATGAAAGGGGCTTGACTGGCTCGTTATGCTCGGGGTATGACAAATAGCAAGCAGAAAACATATCACATTGCGGTCATTGCCGGTGACGGTATCGGCAAGGAGATCGTGCCCCAGGCACAAGCCGTCCTGGAAAAGGTGACTCGAGGCAAGGCTGATATCCGTTATGAGAACTTCGACCTGGGCGCTGAGCGTTACCTGCGTGATGGAGCCGTTCTGCCCGACGAGGATCTGGACAGGCTCAAGCAGCAGGATGCCATCCTCCTGGGGGCCATCGGCGACCCGCGGATCAAGGCCGGCATCCTGGAGCGTGGACTGCTGCTTAAAATGCGTTTCGAACTGGATCAATACGTCAATCTGAGGCCTTCCAAGCTATACAAGGGCGTGGTGTCGCCCCTGGCTAATCCGGGAGACATCGATTTCGTAGTCGTGCGGGAGGGCACCGAGGGGCTTTACGCCGGGGCCGGCGGCTCCATTCGCCGGGGCACCCCCCAGGAGGTGGCCACCGAGGTCTCCATCAACACGGCCTACGGAGCGGAACGGGTCATCCGCTATGCCTTCCAGCTGGCCATGAAGCGTCGCCGCCGCCTGACCCTGGTCCACAAGAAGAATGTGCTGACCAACGCAGGGGACATGTGGCAGCGGCTGGTGGATCAAGTGGGCCAGGAGTATCCCGACGTGGAGCGTGAGTACCTGCACATCGACGCCTCCACCATATTCATGGTGACCGAGCCCAGCCGCTTTGACGTGATCGTGACCGACAACCTCTTCGGAGACATCCTCACCGACGAGGCGGGGGCTGTGGTGGGGGGCGTTGGTTACTCGGCCTCCGGCTGCATCAACGCCTCGGGCACCTACCCATCAATGTTCGAGCCCATCCACGGGTCCGCCCCTGACATCGCCGGTAAGGGGATTGCCAACCCCACGGCGGCCATTCTCTCGGCGGGTATGCTCCTGGATCATCTGGGCTTTGAGAGCGAGGCGGACAGCATTGAGCGTGCTGTGGAGGACGATATCGAGCGGTCCGGCTCCACCCAGCGGAGTACGGAGCAGATTGGCAAGGATATTCTGGCCCGGCTGTAATCGGGCCGGATGGCGGCTAGACTGGAGGGCATGACTATGGATGATGCCCCTCAGCCGGGCGACCGGCAGTCCAACGATCCGCCGACAGGAAATCCTGGTTTCGGCACCTCCCCATCCCCGCAGGTACCGCCTGAGCATCGGGATCCTGTCGGCGGGGATACCCCTGCCGGTGCAGCTGACGGTCAGCGGCAGACTGCGGGCTGTCCAGCCGGCCATGACGTTGGCGGCGGGAATCAGAATCCGTATCAGGCCGGTCAATATCCCACTAGCCAGTATCCCCATGGCGGGTATCCGACAGGGCAGAGGTACGATGCCGGATACCCGTTTGCCCCTCAGAATGGCGGCCAAAATCCTGGGGCCTATCAGACGGGGCCCTACCGGCCTAATCAGTATCCGACCGCCGGTTATCCAACTGGTCAGCAATATCCTGCTGGGCAGTATTCAGATGGCCGTTATCCTGACGGACAGTATCCTGGCGCTCAGAATCCACAAAGGCCCTATCAGCCGGGACCGGGCTATCCCGGCCAGTATCCGGCTGGTCAATACCCCCAGGGCGGGTATCCGGGCAATCAATACCCGATGGGCCAGTATCCCGGCAATCAGTATCCCGGCGGGCAGTATCCTCCCCAGACTTCCATGCCCTGGCCCTACTCGGTCATGCCCCAGGGAGGGTATCCGGGGGCAATGCCCAACGGCAGGGGAGCCTACCCGATATCGCCCACCCCGCACAGCAAGCTGGCAGCCGGGTTGCTCAGCATCTTTCTGGGATGCTTCGGCGTGGGCAACTTCTACCTGGGCAGGACCGGCCGGGGCGTGGCTCAGCTCATGCTCACCCTGATCGGTTTCCCCTTCTTCTTCATCGGTCCGACCATCGCCATAATCTGGGGGCTTATCGAAGGCATCCTGATTCTGACATCCTCGACCGGCTCCTTCTGGCATCGAGACGCTCGCGGATGGGAGCTGACGGATTGAATCCGGCCTGTCTGCGGGGTGTCGGCAAGCAGATGGGCGGCAAACTGGCGGCCGTAACTCTGACCCTGGGCCAGGGATTCGACTCTCGCCCGGTCATTTCCTCATGCAGGATTGACGGCGACTTCTTCGCTGAACCAGCCCCGTCAGCCTCTCAGGAATCCGAGGGGGTTCATGGGCCGGTATCCCGGCTGGAATCCGCAATCTGCGACCTCCCGTTGCCTTTAGACCCTGGTCTGGCTCTGGAAAGGCTGGACATGGTCATGGCAGAAGGGGACGGTCAACGGGTAGTCGGTGTGTCCCCATGGACCCTGGTGACCGCTCTGGAGCGCGCTCTGCCTGATGGGTTGGTTATCCAAAGACAGGGGAAGCCCGACCAGCTGCCGTCAGCCTCGGACCAGACCTCTTCCAGGCGGTCTCAGCCGGACGAGGCCGAATGCCGCCGCCGTTGGTCTGGCCTAAAACTGGACCTGATCAGGGACGGTCCACGTCAGCCGGTCATGCAGATGGCCATGGACCAGGCTCTCAATGATGCCGTGGCTCAGGGCCATCTGCCACCCACCCTGCGCATCTGGAACTGGTCGGCACCGGCGGTGATCCTGGGGCGCTTCCAGTCCCTGAGCAGAGAGGTCCACGTCGAGCGGGCGCGCAGTCTGGGCTTTACCCTGGTCCGCCGCTGCACCGGCGGTGGCACCATGGTTATTCAGCCCGACGGGGCCATTACCTATTCCCTCTATCTGCCCTTGGACTTCGTCAAAGGAACCGACCTGATCGACTCCTATCGGATCTGCGACTATTGGCTGGTCCGTGGCCTGCGCATGCAAGGGATTCAGGCCGGATGGCAGGGCATGAATGACATCGCCTCCCCGCGGGGCAAGATGGGGGGCGCCGCTCAGAGAAGGCTGCCAGCAGGCTCCTACGGACCGGGCGGGTTGCTCCACCACACCACGCTTTCTTATTCGGTGGACGCCGATCTGATGGCCCAGGTGCTCAACGTGGACCCGGAGAAGTTCCATGACAAGGCTGTAACCTCGGTCAAAAGCCGGGTGGATCCCATCGACAGGCAGACCAGCCTGTCCCGTCAATCCCTGATCGATATTCTTCTGGATACCCTGCCCTCCCTGGTGGAGGATCTGCGCATCTCTAAGCCTGCGCCCGAGGTCGAGCAGCGGGCCCGCACTTTGGCCCGGCAACGCTACGGCCGTGAGGAGTGGACCGCCCAGATCGCCTGACCAGGCAAGGGGGTTGATGTGTGTGGGTATAATCGTGCTCAGTCGCGTCGAACCCGGCGTGAGGTCATCAACCATACGCGAGTCGGTGTAGACCCGCCAGACATGGCAAAAAGGAGTGCGGAGTATGGCGGTTCACAAGCCCAATGAGATTCCCGATGACGGGAACGCCCTCAGGCAGACCGCCTTATTCAAACAAGTGCCCAGGCTGGACGCCGACCAGCTTTTGGGCACCATGCACGAGTCCACATACGCCAAGGGGTCCACGGTCTTTCGACAGGGTGACACCGACCACCGCATGTATCTGCTGGAGGAGGGCCGGGTCAAGCTGGTCCGTCAGTCGCCCGACCGCCGCATCCAGCTGCTCAGCATCCACGGGCGCGGGGAGATTCTGGGCGAAATTCCCGTCTTTGACCCTTCCGGCGGGCCGCGTACAGCCTCCGCCGTGGTCATGGTCAACAAGACCAAGGTGGCGGCACTGGACCACGACACCCTCTTCGACTGGCTCAACCAGCATCCCAAGGTGGCTGTGGACATGCTTCAGGTGCTGGCCCACCGTTTGCGGACCGACAACGAGCGCATCTCCGACCTGGTCTTTCTGGACGTGCCGGCCCGCCTGGCCAAGACCCTGCTGGATTTGGCCACACGCTTTGGCGAACCCTTCGAGCAGGGGCTGATGGTCCCCTACGATCTGACTCAGGAGGAGTTGGCCCAGCTGGTCGGCGCCTCACGGGAGACCGTCAACAAGGCCCTGATGGACTTCTCCAACCGGGGATGGATTTCTCGCAAGGGCCGCACCATCATCATCTTCCAGCCTGGACCGCTGATTCGACGCTCGCGCATGTGAACGCCACTGTTCGGTAGAGCCGACGGCCTAGGATGGAGACCATGCCCGAACAAAAGAAATCCATGTCGGTCAGGCGCTTCTTCACGCTGCTGCTGGCTTACCTCATCTTCTGCATTGCAGGTGGCGTGGTCGTCTCTGGTTTCCTGTCTCCCGCTGTCTTCGGCATCAACGCCGCCTCCAGGAATCTGATGCCTGCACTGAAGACGGACAACATCGACTTCAACGTGAACGACTTGCCTCAGCAGTCTCGCCTCTACGCCTCCGACGGGCATACGGTCATCGCCACTTTCTATGCGCAGAACAGGATTGTGGTGCCCATCAAGGACGTTTCCGGCTACATGCAGAAGGCTGTGGTAGCCCGCGAGGACCGTCGTTTCTTCGAGCATGCCGGCGTGGATACCCAGGGCGTGCTCAGGGCCTTCATCCAGACCTACATCAAGCAGGGCGACACACAGGGCGGCTCCTCCCTGACCCAGCAGTATGTCAAGAACGTGCTCATGAGCCAGGCTGCGGAGAACAACGACCCCATCGCCGAGTACCACGCCCAGGAGGAGACCATAGCCCGCAAGATGCGGGAGATGCTGATTGCGGTGCAGATGGAGAAGAAGTACTCAAAGGCCGAGATTCTTCAAGGGTATTTGAACATCGCTCAGTTCGGCACCAACGTCTACGGGGTTGAGTCGGCGGCCAGGCGCTACTTCAGCAAGTCGGCCAAGGACCTGGATCCGGGCGAGGCCGCTACCATCGCCGCCGTGACCAAGAACCCCGCCCGCTTCGATCCCACCGTCAACGTCAAGGCATCTCAGGAGCAGCGGGACATCGTCCTGGATCTGATGCGCCAGGAGAACTACATTACCCAGCGCCAGTATGACGAGTACAAGGCCAAGCCGCTGGATCAGATGCTGCATGTGCAGTCCGCGGACGCCGGCTGCCAGGCGGCTGGGGACGCGGCCTTCTTCTGTGACTACGTGACCAAGCAAATCCTCAACTCCAAGGAGTTTGGCAAGAGCCAGGAGGAGCGCAACAAGCTCCTCAAGGAGGGCGGTCTGGACATCTACACCACAATGGACGTCAACGCCAACGCTGCAGCCATGAAGGCGGCCCGGGACACCATCCCCGTGGATGATCCGACCGGCTTTGAGGTCACGATGGCGGCCATTCGCCCGGGCACCGGCGAGGTCCTGGGCTTCGGCATCAACCGCATTTACGATGCCACCCAGAACTCCGGCGGCGGCACCCGCACGGCCATCAACTATGCAGTGGACCAGCAGGACGGCGGCGGCTGGGGTTTCCCCGTGGGCTCCTCCTGGAAGCCCATCAACATGGTGGCCTGGATGAAGGCCGGCAAGTCCATCAACCAGCCCCTGCGCACATCCACCAGCTACCCAGAGACCACATTCGCCTGCACTGAGGCTGACGGCACCCCTTACGGGTTCGGCACTGGCAGCTGGCATGTGGAAAATGCAAGCGGCGGCACCACCTCGCCGGAGACCCCCCTGCAGGCCCTGATCCGCTCGCACAACACCACCCAGGCATCCATGGCCCAGCAGATCGGCCTGTGCAGCATAGCGGATACAGCCAAGGACATGGGCTACCACAATTCGCCCAAGGACCAGATGGACATCCACTCGGCCAACAGCTTCCAGCCGCCTATGGTGATCGGAGCGGTCCAGGCTTCCCCCCTGACCATGGCCAATGTCTTCGCCACCATTGCCGCCAAGGGCGTGGCCTGCAGCCCCATCGCCATGACCAAGGTGGTCGACAAGAACAATCGGTCCATCAAGGTGCCCAAGGCCAATTGCCATCAGGCCATTGACCCGGGCATCGCCGAGACCACCGCCTATGCCATCAACCAGGGTGTTGTCCAGCCCGGAGGTGTGGCGTCCGTGGCCCAGCTGGACGGGGGCCGCAAGACCTTTGCCAAGACGGGCACCCATGAGGACAAGTACATGCTGACCGGCGGATTCGTACCCCAGGTGGCTGCCTTCGTCACTGTGGGCAATGCGGAGGGCCAGGTCTCCTTCAACAACAAGACCATCAACGGACGGTTCTTCCACATCTGGGACGGCGTATCCATCGCCGCCCCGGCCTGGAAGGACTTCATGAACACCTACCTGGCCGCAGCCAATATCCAGCCGGACAATTCCTACGGCAATCCCGATCCCCGCTTCACCGGCGGGGCCCAGCAGTCTCAGCCATCTCAGCAGCTCCAGCAACGGTCCACGGGCAGACAGTGACAGACCTAACCGTCACGGCCAAGGGGAACAACAAGGGAACCAGAGGGGCCAGTCCGGAGCGATCACAGACGGTGGATTCGCCAGAGGACCAGGGCCTGTGCCTACAATAGTGACCATTAGGGATTCGTCAACGGGCGGACCACGAGGGGTGCGGCCGCCCGCCGGGAGAGGCAGGAACTGATGGTCCAGGAATATTCGGAGCTGGATGACAAGGCCCCTCGGGCCGACGGCCGGGTCAAGGAAGATCGGGCAATGCCAGGACCAGTGAGCGGCTCTGGCAGGCTGGATGTGTCCAAACCGATCCGGCCCTTTGAGTCGGGTGTCGCCGACGGCAGGAAGAAGTCTGGCAAGCCGATCAAATCCTTCAAGAAGGGCAAGAAGGATAAGAGAGACAAAAAGGCTGGGAAATCAAAGTCTGGCAGAAGGCAGGAGAGGGCCCTGCCCGTGCTCTTCCAGCCCATGGAACTGCGAGATCAGCATATCCGCAACAGGATCTGGATGCCGCCCATGGACACCTATTCGGTCCTGCGACACGACGGAGTTCCTACCAACTTCCATTATCAGCACTATGTGTCTCGGGCCCTTGGTGGCTTCGGAGTCGTCATCGGGGAGGCCACGGCCGTAGATCCCCAGGGGCGGATCTCGCCCTGCGATGTAGGGCTGTGGAACGACGAGCAGACCAGGGCCTGGCAGGGCATCGTCCGGGATGTCAAGGCCGCTGGAGCGGTTCCTGTCGTCCAGCTCAACCACTCGGGGCGCAAGGGCTCCTCCGGATGTTCTTCCATGGGCTATATCAATGCCACTGTGCCCGTGGCCGAGGGCGGCTGGCAGCCCGTAGGCCCCAGCCCCATCGCCTTTGGGAAGATGGCGGTCCCGGTTCAGCTCTCGCGGGCTCAGATAGCCTCCATTGTGGCTGATTTTCGCTCTGCTGCGGTAAGAGCCGTTCAGGCTGGCTTCCTGGGAGTGGAGCTGCATGCCGCCCACGGCTACCTGCTCTCCCAATTCCTCGACCCTCTGATCAACCGACGCAACGATGAATACGGAGGGGACCTTTCTGGCAGGATGCGCCTGCTGATTCAGGTGACCGATGCCGTGCGCGAGGTCATTCCCTCGGGCATGCCCCTGCTGGTGCGCATGTCCGCCACTGACTGGGCCACTGGCGGATGGGGCCTGGACGAGACCATCCGTACTGCCAAGGTGCTCAAGTTGCACGGGGTGGATCTTATTGATGTTTCAACCGGGGGTCTGGTGCCAGGCGTGGAGATTCCGGCCGCCCCCAACTACCAGGTGCCTTTCTCCTATCAGGTGCGCAGCCAAGTGCTGATTCCCACCACGGCGGTGGGGCTGATCACCAAGCCCAAGCAAGCCGACCGGATTGTACGCAAGGGCTTGGCTGATGCGGTCGAGATTGGTCGAGCCAGCCTGCGTGACCCCTACTGGCCGCTCAGGGCCGCCTATAAACTGGGGCTGTCCGCTCAGCAGACCCCTTACCCTGAGCCTTACAGGCGCGGGGCCTACGGCATCGCACGCTGAGAGCAGCCATGGACGCTGTTCGCGGCGGAGCAGGGACCATTGTGGTCATGCCCACCTATCAGGAGGCTGACAACATCGGGGTGATCCTTCCTCAGCTGCTTGCCTGCTGTCCTGAGGTCGATGTCCTGGTCGTAGACGACAGCTCGCCGGACGGCACTGGCGCTATGGCCGAGGATATGGCCAGCCGCGATCCTCGCGTGCATGTCATCCATCGGAATGCCCGTCGTGGGTTGGGTCCAGCCTACATACAGGGGTTCCGCTGGTCGTTGGAGCACGGCTATGACCTGATCTGCGAGATGGACATGGACGGCTCCCATCGGCCCCAGGATCTGGCCGGGATGCTGGCGGTGGCCCGAGGCCATGCGCATCCGGGCCTGGTCATCGGCTCGCGCCGGGTGCGCGGAGGCCGCACTCAACATTGGCCCTGGTATCGGGATCTGATCTCGCGTGTGGGATCCTGGTATGCACGCACCGCCCTGGGGTCCTCCGTACGGGACATGACTGCCGGCCTGCGGGTCTATCGAGCGGACGTGCTGAGGCGGATCGATCTGGGAAGGGTTCGATCCAGCGGCTACGTCTTCCAGGTGGATATGCTGCGTCGAGTCCAGGCCATGGGCGTTAGCGTTGTCGAAGTACCTATAGTCTTCGTGGAGCGGGTTCGCGGCAGCTCGAAGATGGATACGGGGATTGTTCTGGAGGCCATGGCCCAGGTAACCCTGTGGGGACTTGAGCGGTTGACCCGTCGAAACTGACATCGGGTTACATCCGTGTTCGCTTTCTTAAGCGACCCTGCAGGCATCTTTTGGAGATTTGAAGGATCAATTACGCCTTGATGAATAGATTCCTGCAAGAGCTTTGGCTGGCTTCAGGTGTATGGAAGAATGGTTCCAGCGTCGAAGAAATGTCGTTTTTTCGCCCCTGCTTGGTAACGGCGACCGCAGTCCGATTACCAGCTTGCCAATTTGGGCGAATGTGTGCGATAATGTTCGAATGATATCGTCACAACGCCAACACCTGATACTGAACCGGTTGCGTACTCGTGGCGCAGTCCGTATTACCGCCCTCTCCAAGGAGCTGGGCGTCTCAGCCATGACCATTCGCCGGGACATTGCCGACCTGGCAGACAAGGGCCTGCTCAAAAGGGTCCACGGAGGGGCCGTCACCACCAGCTCGCTTCTGGCTGAGCCGCTCTTCTCGGTCAAGTCACAGATGGACATGGGTCTCAAGGACACCATCGCCCGTCGTGCCATCGACTATGTTTCACCGGGCGACGTCATCGCTATCGGGGGCGGGACCACGGCCTATGTCTTCGCCCAGCACCTCCTGGAGAGTCGTCAGTGCGCCGGGGTGACCCTGCTGACCAATTCCATTCCTGTGGCCGAACTGGTCCAGGCCATGGAGAGCAAGGACGTGGAGGTTATCGTCACCGGCGGCGTCATCACCCGGTCCAACTCTCTGGTAGGCCCCATTGCAGACAAGGTCATCGCCTCCTTGCGGGTCAACACGGTCTTTCTGGGCACCCACTCGGTTTCCATCCCTCGTGGCTTCCTTATGCCCAACTCCCTGGAGGCGGCTACGGATATGGCCTTGATGGACATCGCCGACCGGACCATCATCCTGACCGACCACACCAAGTGGAGCTGCACATCCCTGTCCCTGTTCGCCTCCTTCGACCAGGTGGACACCGTCATCACCGACGACCAGCTGGACCAGGAGTCGGCCGAAGCCACGCGGTCCCTTGTCAAGCGGCTGGTTCTGGTGCCGGTCAACCCCGAGGAGGGACAGGCTCAAGACGGGTCCTCCGACGGGTCCGGGCCTGAAGCCGGGGAAGCGGACCATGCCGGATGAGCGGGCAGCCACCCAGGGATGCGTCGGTTGCCATATCGGGTTGCCTTGGATTGTCAATCATCACGGACGATGAAGGAGCAGCATGAAGTCAGAGCAGTATGTCCCCCAACGGTATGTTCCCGGCGACTATGCCAGGGAGCACATCCGCATCACCCCCACCAGGCTGGCCGACGGGCGTCGGTTTTTCTACTTGGATGATGATCCTGAGTATGTCTCCGGCAGCAAGACGAGACGCCTGGATGACCCTCGTCCCCTGACCGACCGGTTCGCTCCCCATCAGGATCAGGAGGGCAGGATGGTGCCCTTCCAACCGCCGCAGATGCGCCGGGATCCTCTGACCGGAGACTGGATACCCATGGCCACGGCCCGCATGAACCGGCCCATCACCGCCGGTCCCCAGGCCACCGCCAAGGGCAACCCCCTGGCCGCCAGAAAGCCTGGAGACCCCTACCAGGATGGGGAGATTCCCGATGTGGACTACAATGTGGCGGTCTTCGAGAACCGCTTCCCCTCCATGATGCAGGTGCCCAATACGCAGGCGGCCGACCAGTCCTCCCTGGTGGACGGCAACCCCCTATGGCCGGTGCGCGAGGCAAACGGACGCTGCGAGGTGGTCTGCTTTGATCCCGACGAGCACGCGCTGCCTGCCGATCTGCCGGTCTCCCGTCTGCGGACGGTGGTGGAGGCCTGGGCCTTCCGGACTGCAGAGATCTCGGCCATGGAGGGCATCGAACAGATTTTCCCCTTCGAGAACCATGGGCAGGAGATCGGTGTCTCCCTTGCCCACCCCCATGGACAGATCTACTGCTATCCCTTCATCGCCCCCCGGCTGGAGCAGGAGCTGAGGCAGTGCGCCGACTACCGTGAACGCACCGGCGGCAACCTTTTGACGGACATCCTCAAGGCTGAGCTGGATTCCGGTCGACGTGTCGTCTTCCGCAACGCCACCTGGGTGGCCTACGTGCCCGCCGCTGCCCGCTGGCCCCTGGAAGTCCACATGGCCCCTGTGCGCGACGGGATCCTGAGTCTGGATCAGCTGAACGACCAGGAGCGCTGGGATTTGGCCGTCATGTATTCCACGCTGCTCAAGCGGGGCAACGCCTTCTTTGACAAGGGCGACGGCAAGGGGATGGACCTGCCCTACATCGCCGCCTGGCATCAGGCCCCGCTGCACGATCCGCGGCGGGAGGACTACCGGCTCAACCTGCAGTTCTTCTCCTTCCGTCGTGCCGTGGACAAAATCAAGTATCTTGCCGGGTCTGAGTCGGGCATGGCCGCCTGGGTGTCGGACACCACCCCCGAGCGGATTGCCGACCGTTTCCGCCAGCTGGGGCCCTTGGATCTGGAGAAGGGAGAGAATCAATGACGACCACAGTCGAATTCATACAGCCCTGGACCCAGGGTGCTGACGGCCAAGGAGCCACCAAGGCCCGGGAGCTCTTCCAAAAGGTCTATGGCTTGGATCCCCAGGGCGTCTGGAGCGCCCCCGGGCGGGTTAATCTCATTGGCGAGCACACGGATTACAACGCCGGTCTCTGCCTGCCCATCGCCCTGCCCAATCGTACCTATGTGGCTGCAAGCCCCAGGACGGACAGCCGGGTCCGTCTGGTCTCCAGCATGGATCCGGAGAATCCGGTCCAGGCTGACTTGGATGGTCTTCAGGCCCGGGGAGTGAGCGGCTGGGCAGCCTATCCGGTCGGCGTGGCCTGGGCCCTGCAGCGGGATGGCTTTCCTCAGGTTCGAGGGTTCGACCTGGCCCTGGCCTCCTGCGTGCCGGTGGGATCCGGATTGAGCTCCTCGGCGGCCATGACCTGTGCCGTGGCCCTGGCCCTGGATGACCTGTTCGGCTTGGGGCTGGGCGGTGACGAGGCTGGTCGGGTCAGGCTGATCCAGGCCGCCATCACTGCGGAGAACGATATGGCTGGCGCCTCCACAGGTGGCATGGATCAGAGCGCCTCCATGCGGTGTCGATCCGGTTGTGCCCTGCGGCTGGACTGCCGGCCGGAGCTGGATGCCATGAGCAACGTGCGCCAGGTTCCCTTCGATCTGCAGTCTGCGGGCCTGGAGCTGTTGGTCGTCGACACCAGGGCCCAGCACCAGCTCAACGATGGCCAATACGATCAGCGGCGGGCCACCTGTGAGCAGGCTGCGCATCTACTGGGAGTGGCCAACCTGCGCCAGGTGGCAGACCAGGTCAATGGGGCCGCAGATCCCCCGTCCGCCCTGGCTGCCCTGCTGGAGCAGCTGCCCGATGAGATCATGCGTCGGCGGGTCCGTCATGTCATCAGCGAGATAGGGCGGGTGGACCGCTTCGTCGAGGCCTTCGGCAGGGGCGATTACGTCTTGGCCGGTCGCCTGTTCAACGCCTCCCATGACTCCTTGAGGGACGACTACGAGGTCACCTGCCCGGAGCTGGATGAGGCTGTGGATGCGGCACGTCAGGGCGGGGCCTACGGAGCTCGCATGACCGGCGGCGGGTTCGGCGGATCCATCATCGCCCTTGCTGACGCCGGCAAGGGTTCCGATCTTGCGTGTGACATTGCGGAACGATTCGCCTCCAAGGGATTCAAGGCCCCCAGAGCCCTGATTGCCCTGCCCTCCTCGGCGGCCGCGCGCGAATCCTGAATCCAGACTGTAGACCTCTACGACCCTGCTTCTCCCGGCGCTCCTCTAAGCTGGGAGAGCGGGGTCCCGGTTTTCAGGGGTCTAGTCAAGGGCGAGGTGGATGAGGAGGACGGCCATGGACAAGGCGATCATCACGGTGGTGGGCAAGGATGCCATTGGCATCATCGGCAAGGTCTGCACAGACCTCTCCCAGCAGGGTGTCAATGTGCTGGACATTTCGCAGACCATTCTGGATGGCTTCTTCACCATGATGATGATTGTGGACTGCACCGCCTGCAGGGATGATTTCGACGCGCTGAGCCAGCGGATGGAATCTTTGGGAGAGGACATCGGGGTCTCCATCCGCTGCCAGCGCGAGGAGATCTTTACCAGGATGCACAGGGTCTGAGGAGGCAGCCATGATCACACGTGACGAGGTCCTGGAGACCAACGACATGATCGACCGGGAGCGCCTGGACGTGCGCACCATCACCATGGGCATCAGCCTGTTGGACTGCGCCAGCCAGGATGTGGACATGCTCTGCCGGAACATTCATCGCAGGATCGTCTCCCTGGCCGGCGACCTGGTGTCCACTGGGGACTCCATCGCCCGCGAATACGGCATTCCCATCGTCAACAAGCGCATCACCGTCACCCCCATCTCTCTGGTGGCCGCCGGAGCCTGCCACACCGTGGAGGATTATGTAACCGTGGCCAAGGCCCTGGATCGCTCGGCCCAGGAGGTCGGGGTCAACTTGATTGGTGGTTACTCGGCCCTGGTCGGCAAGGGCATGACCCCGGCCGAGCGGCTCTTGATCAAGTCCCTGCCCAGGGCGCTGAGCCAGACGGAACGGGTCTGCGCCAGCGTCAACGTGGGCTCCACCAGGACGGGCATCGATATGGATGCCGTAGCCCTTATGGGCCGGGTCGTCAAGGCCACCGCCGAGAGCACCGCCGACTCGGACAGCTCGGGCTGCACCAAGCTGGTGGTCTTCTGCAACGCCCCGGACGACAACCCCTTCATGGCCGGCGGTTTCCACGGGATCAGCCAGGGGTCGGCCGTCATCAACGTGGGGGTTTCCGGGCCCGGCGTGGTCAAGACCGCCCTGGAATCAGCCAAGGGAGCGGACTTCGGACAGCTCTGCGAGACCATCAAGAGGACGGCCTTCAAGATCACCCGGGTGGGGCAGCTGGTGGCCCAGGAGGCCAGCCGTCGCCTGGACGTGCCTTTCGGGATCATCGATCTGTCCCTGGCGCCCACCCCTGAGGTGGGGGACTCGGTGGGCGAAGTCCTGCAGACCATGGGCCTGGAGCAGGTGGGCGCCCCAGGTACCACTGCGGCCCTGGCCATCCTCAACGATCAGGTCAAGAAGGGCGGCATCATGGCTTCCAGTTCGGTGGGCGGGCTGTCCGGGGCCTTCATTCCCGTGTCCGAGGATGCCGCCATGATCCAGGCTGCGCAAGAGGGGAGTCTGACCCTGGAGAAGCTTGAGGCCATGACCTGCGTCTGCTCGGTGGGGCTGGACATGATCCCCATCCCCGGGGACACTTCAGCGGAGTCCATTGCCGGCCTTATCGCCGACGAGGCGGCCATCGGCATGATCAACCAGAAGACCACCGCAGTCAGGGTCATTCCTGTCATCGGCAAGAAGGTGGGTGAGTGGGCCGAGTTCGGCGGGCTCATGGGCGGCGGCCCGGTCGTGCCCGTCAATACCCGCTCCTGCGCAGACTTCGTCAATCGGGGCGGGCACATCCCGGCGCCCATCCACAGTTTCAAGAACTGAGCGCGCTCGCAGGATTCAGCGGCCGCCTTGGAATCCCAGCTGCCGCCAGGCCTCGTAGATGGCTATGGAGGCGCAGTTGGTCAGGTTCAGGCTGCGCAGGCTGGGCCGCATGGGCAGCCTGACCTGTTCGGCTACGTGAGGGCCGGCCATGATGTCCATGGGGTCGGGGATGTCGCCGGGTTCGGGTCCGAATAGGAGGATGTCGTCGGGCCGGTAGTTGACCTCGGTGTAGAGCTTGTCGGCGTGGGCGGTGAAGGCGATGATCCGGCTGTGGGGCATGGAGCGGACCAGGTCGTTGAAGTCCGGGTGCAGGACCACGTGGGCCATGTCGTGGTAGTCCAGGCCGGCCCGGCGCAGTTTGGTGTCTTTGAGGTTGAAGCCCAGGGGTTCTATCAGGTGCAGGATGGTGCCGGTCACGGCGCACAGGCGGATGGCGGAGCCGGTGTTGCCGGGGATCCGCGGCGAGTAGTAGCACAGGTGGGGGGTGGAGGTTTTCACCCGGCTGGCCTGATCGGCCTTCATCATGGCGTCCACTACGGAGATGGGGTTGCCGTGGGCGTCGGTGACCAGCTCATCCGGACCATAGTTCGATTTGCGGTATCCGTACTCGTACATGCTGTCGACGGCCTTTGACGGGTCGTCGGACCGCTCCTGCCTTTCGTTGACTTGCGCGGCTTCATTCTGCATACTCATATTATTCCAAAATAGTTCAGCCAATTGACAGATTGACGATCCAGTTGACAGGGAAGCTGTTGCCCACTCCCCTTGCTGTTGGCAATATATGGTTTCACAGAAAGGTTATTAGACAGTTTATTATGTCAAAGCTACTCATTGACAACTCTAAATAGCATTGTGGCTATTCTGCGGTTTCAGTAACAGAAAAATGGACTTCAAAAGTCTGTGATAAGTCTGAGACTTTTGCTTCTAATGTGAGTGACTTGCCGGTTTGTGAATCTCTTTTCTCTGGCATAAGTAAGCTG